>JBNKSG010000263.1:0-5320 GCA_050297195.1 Opitutaceae bacterium
CCTCGCCTTGCTCAGCCAAGCCCTCCACCACGCCCTTCATCCCGAACGGGCCATCGCCGAGGCCTTCCGCCTCCTCAAGCCCGGCGGCCGGCTGGTCATCCTCGACCTCAAGGAGCACACCTTCGAAAAAGCCCACGAGCTCTACGCCGACCGCTGGCTCGGCTTCTCCGAAAACAAGCTCCACAACTGGCTCAAGAAAGCGGGATTCGAAAACGTCGAAGTTACCGCCGTGGCCAAAGAGGAAAACGAGCCGCAATTCGAAACCTTGCTCGCCAGCGGCATTCGCCCGCAAGACTAGAGCAATTCCCGGACAAGAGCACAACATCCGCCCGCATCCGCCCCGACAGATAAGGAGCGACGATCGACCGAGCTTCTAGTAGAGCTGATCCATGCGGGACGTGTAGAAATCCAGCAAGCGCTCGAGAATAACAGAACAGTCCGTGGTCTCGAGAGCCATTTTCGCGATCTCCTTCGCCTCCGCCATATCCATGTTTTGCACCACGAACTTCACGTTCGGCAACAGCGTTGGCGACATGCTGAGACTTTCCACGCCTAGGCCGACAAGAAGCGGAACCATCACGGGATCTCCCGCAACCTCGCCGCAAATGCTAACTCCGATCCCACCCTCGCGCGCCGCATCGATGATCGTCTTAAGCGTGCGAATGACCGCAGGATGAGTCGGCTCGTAAAGATGAGCCACCCGATCGTTTAGCCGGTCAACGGCAAGGAGGTACTGAATCAGGTCGTTCGTTCCAACGCTGAAAAAAGAGGAACCTTCCACCAAGGTGTCGGCCGCGATCGCAGCGCTTGGGATCTCGATCATCGCCCCTGCTTCCACCTTCTCGTCAAACGGAGTTCCCGCTTTGCGCAACTGTTCCTTCGCAGTCTCGAGCACCACGTTGGCACGACTCAATTCGAGAGCACCGCTGATCATCGGGTACATGATGCGCACCTTTCCAAACGCGCTCGCCCGCAAGATCGCCCGCAGCTGCTCCAAGAATAGCTTTTCGTGATCGAGGCAAAACCGAATCGCCCGGTATCCAAGGAATGGATTAGACTCCCGATGCATCGGGAATTCGGAAGGATCCAAGATCTTGTCCCCTCCCAGGTCCAAGGTGCGAATCGTCACGGGTAGGCCATTCATGTCGCGAACCGCCGTCTGATACGCTTCGAACTGCACCTCTTCCGAGGGCAAGCGGTTCGCGTTCATGAACAAGTACTCGGAACGGAACAAGCCAACGCCGTCCGCCCCCAAGGAGACCGCCTTCGCCGCCTCCTCCGCCCGCTCGATATTGGCCATCAAGTCGATGCGCGACCCATCCCGCGTACGGGAAGCGTCCTTGGTGAACTCGATCATCCGCTTCTCCAGCGAAAGCTTCTTGTCCTTGAGCTTACCGTACTTGAACAAAGTGCTCTCGCTCGGATTGACGACAACCTTGCCGTCGTATCCATCAACCAGAACTACCGAATCCGAGTGAACGTTCGAAAAAATGTCCCCTAGGCCAACCACCGCCGGAATCCCCATGGAACGGGCAACGATCACCGTATGGCTCGTCTTGCTGCCAGCCGCAGTCACGATTCCCAACAATCCCTTCTGGTCCATCGATGCAGAGTCAGAAGGAGTCACGTCGTTCGCCACCAAAACGCGATCCTTGACGATCTCCCCCAAATGCTGGAGCTGCTGGCCGGTCAAATTGCTCAACAAGCGCCGCATCACATCGCGAATGTCGCTGGCTCGCTCCCGCAAGTACTCGTCGTCGATCTGATCAAACGCTTCGACGTACCGTTGGCCCACCTTCCAAATCGCGTTCTCGATGTTGCAACCCGCCGATTTCATCTCGCGGATCGACTCATCGATCAAAGCTTGGTCTTCCAGAACCAAGAGGTGCGCGTCGAAAATTCTCGCCTCCTCCTCGCCAATCGAATCCCGAATCTCTTCCTGGATTTTCTGGATCTGCTTGCGCGTCTCCACGATCGCATTGTCCAACCTATCCTGCTCGCCCTCCATTTGAGCTTCGGAAACCGCATACTTCGGAACCGAAATCTCCCTCTCCGAGAGTATGTAGATCTGACCGTGGGCGATCCCCGGCGATGCGGCGATTCCCGTGAATACTTTTTCAGACCTGTCCTTTGATTCCATGCGATGAAGAGGCGTTCGTGCAGAGGGGCTTAGAGAACGAACGCGACATAGCAAACGGGAATCCCCAACTCCTCAAGAGGAAATACTTAAATGTGCACGAAACTTCAGCCCAACACCCGAGCTCGCTCAACGAAACAGCGCTTCCCCCAGCATTCCCTCACCAACGAAATCAAAGAATCCGCCTCCACTTCCGACTCGATAAGCGCAAAGCAGCAGCTTCCGCTCCCAGACATGAGGCCGGAAAATTCCTGATCTCGGAGGCGATCGAAGAGAGCCGGAAATGCCGCAAACTTCCTAAACGACGGGGCTTCGAAGCTATTATGCAACAACGATTCGAGCGAAAGCTCGCCCGACTCCCAGGCAGCAAGCCGCCCTTCCGCCCAGTCCCGATCGTCGTAGGCGCCCTCGGCTTTCGCCAGCGCTCCATAGGCCCAGGCCGTCCCAATCGAAAAGCTCGGCTTGAACAAGACCAGCTCCCGGCCGGCCAGCCTGCGACGCGATTCCTCGGAAATCGCAGCCAATCGCTCCCCACGGCCACGCATCACTAGCGACTTCTGTTCTAGAAACAGAGGGCAGTCTGATCCGAGCTCCGCCGCCAGCTCCAGCCGCTCCCCACGAGACAATCCCAATTGCCCCGCCTCCGCCGCGAGTTCCGAAAGCCCCAGCAGCGTCGCCGACGCATTGCTGCTCCCGCCTCCTAGTCCCGCCCCATGCGGAATGCGCTTTTCCAGCTCGATCCTCACCCGCCAATTCAAACCGCTGCGCAACAAAAATCCCTCCGCTGCCGCAAACGCCAAATTGCTCCTGTCCCGCGGCAAACTCTCGTCGCTGCAGCGCAACTCCACCGACGCCTCGCTCGCCTCCTCCGCTTCGATACGGATCGTATCCCCGAAATCGACCGGAGCCACCAAACTCGCAAGTTCATGAAAGCCGTTTTCCATCCGGCCAAGCACCGACAGAAACAGGTTGATCTTTGCTGGACTGAAAACCTCGATTTGTCCCATAGTCGCGAAAACAAAAACCTGTATGACCGACACGCTACAAAGCAAAAATTCCTGCGAGCTCATTCTCGCCTTGGACATCGAAGACCGCAAGGACGCCCTCGCCCTCCTCGCTCAAGCCGGCCCCGAACTAAAATGGGCCAAGATCGGCCTGCAAATGTTCACCAAATACGGGCCCGACTACGTCCGCCAAATCGCCGACCTCGGAGTCAACGTCTTCCTCGACCTCAAGCTGCACGACATCCCCAACACCGTCGCCAAAGCGATCGAGTCCGTAGGCAAGCTCCCCATCCAGATGCTCACCATCCATACCAGCGGCGGCAAGGAGATGATGAAATGGGCCATCGAAGCCCAAGAAAACGTCAACCCAGACCTCCAGCTCCTCGGCGTTACCGTCCTCACCTCCATGGACCAAACCTCGCTCGACCTGCTCGGTATCCAACAATCCCCCGCCGAACGCGTCTCCCATCTCGCCAATCTCGCCAAAGACGCCGGCATGACCGGACTCGTCTGCTCCACCCACGAGGTCAAAATCATTCGCGAAATCCACGGCGACCATTTCAAGCTCATCACTCCAGGCGTCCGTCCCGCAGGCTCCGCCGCTGGCGACCAAAAACGCATCATGACTCCCGCCCAAGCCCGCGAAGTCGGATCCAACTACATCGTCGTCGGCCGCCCCATCTACGGCGCCGAAGACCCCGCCGCCGCCGCCGCCGCGATCAACGCCGAGCTAAACGCATAGGGCTGGCGCTCGCGCCACGCCGCAACTGCCCATGCCCATCTCCACCGCAATTCTCCTCGCCGGAGGCTCCGGAAACCGCATGCAAGGTCAGGTCGACGACAAGATCCTCGCCGACCTCGCCGGTAAACCCGTCATCGCCCACTCGATACAAGCCTTCGTATCCAGCGCCGAAGTACAGCACCTCGTCATCGTCACCCGCGACGCCGCCCAGCAAGCCGCCATCGAAGCAACCCTTCAACCCTATACCCGAAACCCTATACCCGAAACCTTAAACCCAATCTTCACCCGCGGCGGCGCCCAACGCCAAGACTCCGTCTGGGCCGGCCTGCAAGCCGCCCCCGCCGACACCGAAATCGTCCTCATCCACGACTGCGCCCGTCCCTGCATCACTCCGGAAGCCATTCGCGAATCCATCGCTAAAGCCAAGGAGATCGGAGCCGCTTGCCTAGCCCGCCCCGTAACCGACACCATCAAGTCCGCCGACACCTACGATGGCGCCTACCTCCCCACCACCATCGATCGCTCCAAGCTCTGGGCCATGGAAACCCCGCAAACCTTCCAGTATTCAATAATTAAAGACGCCTACCAAAACGTCATCCAGTCCGGCATTCAAATCACCGACGACCTCTCCGCCATCGAAGACATCGACCAACCCGTCGCCTTCATCCACAACTCCCGCCCCAACCCCAAGCTCACCACCCCCTCCGACCTCCCCTACCTCCAATTCCTCCTCACTTAATCTACGTCCTAGTCCTAGTCTTCATCCGAATCACCCGCACCCTAAACCCGTCACCCTACACCCAATTTCCATGATCCCCAACATCCGCATCGGCCAAGGCTACGACATCCATCCCTTCGAAGACGGACGCCCCATGGTGCTCGGCGGCGTCACCTTCGACACTCCCTACGGCCTGCAAGGCCACTCCGACGCCGACGTGCTCACCCACGCCATCTGCGACGCCCTTCTCGGCGCCGCCGGCCTGCCCGACATCGGTCATTATTTTCCAAATACCGATCCCAAGTATAAAGGCATCAACTCCCAAGAGCTCCTCAAGGAAGTAGCGGCCACTCTCCGCGAAAAAGGCTGGGACATCGTCAACATCGACACCGCCATGATCGCCGAAAAGCCAAAGATCTACCCACGGCTCGAGGAAATGAAAGAAGCCCTTTCCCAATCCGCCGGCATCGCTCCCGAGCAGATCGGCATCAAGGCCACCACCAACGAAAAGATCGGCTCCCTCGGCCGGGCCGAAGGCATCGCCGCCCACGCCTCCGCACTCATCTACAAAACGTAGCTCTCGACGCCCCGGGCATCCACAACCAGCTCCTTCACCATTCACTGCTCACGACTCACCACCCTTCTCGCCGCTACCCTGCTGCTCGCCAGCTCATGTTCCCGCAAGCACAGCGGCGAGCTTCTTCGAGACCAGGCCACCC
>JBNKSG010000264.1:0-5317 GCA_050297195.1 Opitutaceae bacterium
CCGTGCGGGATCGTGAAGGAGGAGCTGCCTGGCTTCGTGGTAGGAAGCCTGTCCGGCCCGACCTTCGCCGGTGAGGTTGCGGCTGGTAAGCCGACGGCCATGACGCTGGCTTTCGATGATTGCGATGATGCGGCGATTGAGCGGCTGCAAAACGCGATCAGCGGCCCCAACCTGCGCGTTTACGCGAGCCGCGACCTCAAGGGCGTGGAGTTGGGGGGCTGCTTGAAGAACGTTTACGCGATCTCAGCTGGATGCTGCCAAGGCTTGAAGCTGGGAGACAACGCGCTCGCCTCGTTGCTAACGCGAGCTGTGGCCGAGATGGTGCGGGTGGGTCAAGCGCTGGGGGCGAAGCTGGAAACGTTCTATGGCTTGAGCGGCTTTGGCGATTTGGTGGCGACCTGCCACGGGGAGTGGAGCCGCAACCGGACCTTTGGCGAGGAGATCGCCGGCGGGCGTAGCGCTGCCGAGATCATTGCCCAGCAGAAGACTGCGGTGGAGGGCTATCGCACTGCCAAGGCTTTCCACCTAGAGTGCCAGAGCAGGGGAATCGACGCGCCTATCTTGGAACAGGTCTACAAGATTTGCTACGAGTTGAAGCCGCCGCTGCAGGCTCTGGGCGACTTGATGAGCCGCGATCTAAAGAAAGAGTAGATAAGTTCTGAGGGCTCGCCTTTTTGAGGGGAGTCGCTAGGCAAATCCTCGTGCCTGAATCCTACTCCAAGCGTGTCTGGTCCTGGGCCTGTTTCGACTTCGCAAATTCGGCTTTCGGAACGCTGGTCCTGACTTTCGTCTTCAATACCTATTTTACCACGGTCATCGCCCCGGATAAGACGGTGGGGACGACACTCTGGGGGAACACCGTTGCGATCGCTTCGGTCGCGATCGCTCTTCTGTCGCCGATGCTGGGCGCTGCTGCGGACGCTTTTGGATGGAAGAAGCGGTTCCTTGCGGTATCGACGGTGGTCGCTTGCTTGGCGATCGGTGCTCTCTATTTTCCGGTTAAGGGCGATGTGATGCTAGGACTGGTTTTGTTCGGAGTCGCTTTGGTGGCGACAGAGCTGTCTATCGTTTTCAACAACGCGTTCTTGCCGGAGATTGCCCCGAAGGAGAAGCACGGAAAAGTGTCCGGACAGGCGTTTGCGCTCGGGTACGCGGGTGGGCTGATTTGTCTCTTCATCGCCTTGGCGGGGTTCTTGTCTGACACCTCGGATCCTTGGTTTGGCCTGAGTAAGGACGGGCAGCAAAACGTGAGGGCGACCAATGTCCTCGTCGCCGTCTGGTTCGCCGTATTTAGTATCCCGATACTTGTCTGGGTGAAGGAGAGGAAGAGTCCGCGGCGACCCGAAGGGTTTCTCCGCATCGCCCGGCAGTCGTTCGGCAGGCTTTCCGAGACCTTCCACCACATCCGCGAGTACCGTCAGCTCTTCTGGATGCTGGTGGCCCGCTTGTTTTACAACGATGGCCTTGTCGCGATCTTTTCGTTTGGGGGTATCTACGCGACGATTGTATTCGGATTTACCTTTCAGGATTTGATGGTGTTCGGCATCGCTCTGAATGTGTGTTCGGGAGTCGGCTCCCTGGTCTTTAGTTTCGTGGAAGACAAGATTGGCAGTCGCATGACGATTGTGATTTCTCTCATTGGCTTGGTTTTGCCCACCACTGCTGCTCTTTTTATCACGACCAAAGCTGGCTTTTGGGTGTGCGCGGTGGTCATCGGCCTGTTCTTGGGGCCGAACCAGTCGGCCAGCCGCGCTTATCTCAGCCGCCTCACGCCGGCGGATAAAGCCAACGAGTTTTTTGGGTTCTTCGCGTTTTCCGGCAAGGCCACCGCGTTTATGGGGCCCTTGCTCTACGGGCAGCTCGTAGGGCACTTCGATTCGCAACGTGCGGGCATGGCGGTGATTCCCGCGTTGATGATCGTGGGGATGTTGATCTTTATTTTTAAAACGCGGGAGGAGGCGGTTTAGCCGAAGGCAATTTGTATGTGGCAGCAGGATACGATTCTCGTGGTCGAGGACGAACCTTCGATTTCGGATAATCTCAGTTTCGGACTGAAGCGGGAGGGCTTTGCCAGCGTGGTCGTGACCACTGGGTTCGAAGCGATCGAGCAACTTCGCGAAACGAGCTTCGCTCTGGTCGTGCTCGATGTCGGCCTGCCGGATACGACGGGCTTCGAGGTTTGTAAGCAGATCCGGAGCTTTTCTCAGGTGCCGATCATTTTTCTGACTGCTCGAAATGAAGAGATCGACCGTATACTTGGGCTTGAGATCGGCGGAGACGACTATGTTTGCAAACCCTTCAGCGTGCGCGAGCTGGTGGCCAGGGTCCGCGTTATCCTGAGGCGGGGGCGCGGTGAGCCGTCGGAAAGCAGCGGCGAAATGGCAGCCACAAGCTTTGGGCCCTACCTCATCGATTCGGAGCGTTACCAAATCTCGTTGCAGGGGAGCTTGCTCAATCTGACTCGCTACGAGTACCGGATGCTGAAGGTTTTTCTCGAGCGTCCGCGTCGCGTGCTCACGCGTGAGCAGCTGATGTATCAGGTTTGGGAAGAGCCGGAGGCGAGCGGCGAGCGTACGGTGGATGCTCATGTGAAGTCATTGCGAGCGAAGTTGCGAGATGTGTCGCCAGGTGTTGAATACATTCAAACGCATAGGGGGATTGGGTACTCGATGGAGTATTGAAGATGTGGACTGCGTATGACTCCGAAAATAGCATATAAATCTGCTTTGCGTGGGAGCGTGCTTGTCACGCGATTCGAGCGAGGAGGGGACTTGACTAGTCGCGTGACAAGCGTGCTCCCGCTCTATCGAGTTATAAGATGAGAACGCTTTGGCAGATCTTGACGAATCCGGACCTTCGCGGGCCGCTTTGGCTGCGTCTGCCCAAGAAGCTGATTTCGATTCGTGCCAGTATCTTGCTGGTCTATCTGCTGGTGGTGGGCGGAGGATTCTATGCGATCATGTCGACTATGACGCAGGAGATTCAACCTCGTTACCTGGAGTCGATGGAGGAGTCGCTGGTGGATACGGCCAACATCCTTGCGGCCCAGCTGGAGCATTCGGCGGAAAGGGAAGGGTACTCGGCGGATACGATCGAGCAGATTTTTGAGCGCGCTTACGAGCGCCGGTTCGAGGCGCAGATCTACTCCTTGCGCAAGGAATCGGTGGACTTGGAAGTCTACCTGACGGATGCGAATGGCACGGTCTTGTTCGATTCCTCGAATCGGGAGAACCGGGGTAAGGACTTTTCGAAGTGGATCGACGTGTCGCGTACGTTGAAGGGGCAATACGGAGCCCGGGCGACTTGGACATCGCGAAACGGAGAGAAGGCTCTTGTTTTGTATGTCGCGGCGCCAGTGCGAATCGACGGGCGTATCCAGGGTGTGGTGACGGTAGGGAAGCCGACCTCGTATGTGAACGAATTGATAGCGCGGGCGGAGGGGCGCTTCGAATTGTACGTCGTGGTGGCCGGAGTGGCGGTATTGCTGCTTGGGGCGGTGCTTTCGGTTTGGTTGACGCAACCGATCAAGCGTTTGATCGCATATGCGAACGCGTTGAGGGACGGGCGCAATGCGAGCTATCCCCGCCTTTTTGGTATCGAGGCGAACGAGCTGGGGCGCGCGTTTGAGGAGATGCGCGTGGCCCTTGAAGGAAAGCAGTACGTGGAGCGCTACGTGCAGAGCCTGACGCACCAGTTGAAGTCGCCCATATCAGGGATCAGCGGAGCGGCAGAGCTGCTCGAGGGCGATATGGATGAGAGCGAGCGCCGCAAGTTTTTGGCGAACGTGCGCAAGGAGTCGGAGCGATTGCGCCGGATCGTGGACCGGATGCTGGAATTGGCCTCGGTGGAGTCCCGGAGGGAGCTGCAGAATGTGGAGCCGATTGAGTTGCCCGAGCTCGTTTCGGAGATCGTGGAGACGCTCGAGCCGAGCGCTAGGCGCGACGACATCGAGTTGAAGGTTGAAGCGCTGGCTGCGGAGCGGATTCGCGGGGAGCGTTTTCTCGTGCGGCAGGCGATTCAGAACCTGGTCCGGAATGCTATCGATTTTGCTCCCGTTGGCTCGTCGATATGGATTCGGGTGAAGGGTAGAAGCGTGACGGTCGAAGACAGTGGTCCCGGCATTCCGGATTACGCTCTTTCGAAGGTGACGGAGCGGTTTTACTCGCTGGTTCGCCCGAAGTCCGGTGAGAAGAGCAGTGGAGTGGGCCTGAGTTTCGTGAAGGAGATCATGGCCTTGCACGGAGGCACGCTTAAGTTGGGCAACCGTGAGGTTGGCGGTGTTCGGGCTGAGTTGGATTTTCCGCAGTGAGGCGGCTTGAGGGGAGGGCATCCCTTCGCAAGGGCGGCTTTCTATATCGAAGCTGGCGCTAGGAGTTTTCCTGAAGCCAAGCGGCGTAGCCGGCTTCGCCCAGTTCGCCGGCCGCGAGGGCGAGGGTCTGGATGACAGACTCGGCCTCGGTGGCTGAGAAGGGGATGCCGTTTCGTTCTAGGAATGCGACCGCCAGCACGAAGCCGGTGCGTTTGTTTCCGTCTATGAAGCGGTGGTTCTTTGCTACGCCGCAGGCGTAGCTAGCAGCCAGCTCTTGATGCGTTGGTTTACCGTAAGCGTAAAGCTGCTGAGGCTTTGCGAGGGCAGAACCGAGCGTGTTTTCGTCGCGAATTCCTGTGGCGCCGCCGTAATCGGCCAAGAGCATCTCGTGCAAAGCGAGTACCTCCTCCCGGCTGAACCAGTAGGGAGGTTTCACTTTGCTAACTCTTTGAGAGTGTTACGGTAACGGCGACTGATGTCCTTGAACATTTCCATGGACTTTGCGAATTCGGGGTCGCTCGCGACTATGCGGTAGCTGTCTTCGGGGGCTTCGGTGAGGTAGAGCGATTGGCCTTCCTCGACTTTGAGGTGCTGCAGGGCTTCTTTGGGAAGGACGACTCCGTAGGAGTTGCCGATCTTGCGGATTTTTAGTTCGATGGGCATGGTATGTGTAATAACGGATGTTATTACATGGAATCAAGCGTGGAGTTGGTAGGGGGTGATTTCACGAAGAGTTCATTTTCCGTTCACGGTGAGGGCGCAAAGGGGCGCTAGCATGGTGGGCAATGAACTGTTTCGCCAAACTCTCCCCTCGTCGTCTATTCGCTGTTTCCTGTTGCTTTGCTTTGCTCCGCTGTCTTGCCGCTTTCTGCAGTGGACAAGAGGGATTGGAGGCGGAGGCCCCGTATTTCATGGTAAATGGTCATCCCGCCACGGTCGATAGTCTGCCGCTCAAGTGCGTCGATGCCAGTATCGAAATCGTGGGTACGCTTGCCCAAATCGAGCTCG
>JBNKSG010000265.1:0-5315 GCA_050297195.1 Opitutaceae bacterium
CGTCGCCATCCTGTCCCTCTTCCTTTCAGCGAACGTATTCGCCTGCATCAATCCAGGTGATCCCCGATACGCAGAGATCCTCGCCCAGCAGCACCTTCAAGACTTTCTCGATTTCTTGGATACACCCCCGGAAATCGACGAAAGCAAGGTCGAGCTGTTACTGGATGACTTAAGCGATACACACTCCGACTATTCAAATGCGGACACCTCTTCGAATACACTAAGAATCACCGTTCCACCTGCTCCTAGTATCCATGGCGTAAATACTAATAACTTCCACATCGACACCGATCTCCAAGGCATCGCCAAAGAACTGGATTCCAACCCCAATTTCTGGAAAGACCGGGCGAACAAGCTCCGAGAATCGGCTACCGCAAGAACACCTCCGTTTGAGGTTTCCAACGAATACGCCGCAGCACTAATCTTCACCGGCGACTACAAAAACGCCATCAAAGCCCTTAAAAAACAGGAGCGGCTCCATCCCGGAAAATACGAAACCGCAACCAACCTCGGCACCGCTTACGAGCTAAGCGGCAAGCTCAAAAGCGCCAAAAGATGGATCGACGAAGGCCAGAAGAGAAACCCCGAATCCCACGGTGGATCCGAGTGGATACACTCCGCTATCCTAAAGGCAAAGATCGCTCTCTCCAAGGATCAGGATTGGCTCGAGCGAAACTACGTTTCGACTGCAGAGTTGGATTGGTCGAACGAAGAAAACCGGCAGCGAACGAGAAAGGCCATCCTTATCCAATTGAGCGAGCGGCTCGTTTTCGTCAAGTCCCACAGCCCCATCGTCTCAAGCCTGTTCTTCGAGCTTGGCTCAATCTACGAATACGAAGAATCCATCCAAAACGCGGAAGTCTTCTACCAGAAGTCATTGGATTTTGGTGACACTCGCAAAAACGAAATAGAAAAGCAGCGGCACCAAAGGGAATTCAAGACCAGCTACCTACAGCTTTCGAAAACCGCCAAGTCCGAGGTCCTTCGAGAAGCGATCCGCATAGCCAGCGAAAAGCCCGACGAGGACTGCTGCCGAGCCGTAAGGGCTTTCGGACAAGAACTATCGGAGCATCCAAAGGGACATAGCGTTGAAGCACTCACCTACCAAAATCCTACGTTCTGGAAAGCGCTCATCCAAATGAGCCCCGATAACCAACTGGTCGACTCCATTCTCGTCGCGCTGTACGTGCAAGCTGGCGATCTGG
This sequence comes from Opitutaceae bacterium, assembly GCA_050297195.1. Taxonomy (GTDB): domain Bacteria; phylum Verrucomicrobiota; class Verrucomicrobiia; order Opitutales; family Opitutaceae; genus Pelagicoccus. Next base: position 1,206 of record JBNKSG010000265.1, read on the forward strand.
ACAAGGCCAGACGCCTCACCTCCGCGCTTGCTCCCTTCACTTACGCCCAAAACATCGACCCGAACTTTGGAACGGAATCCATGCTCAAATTGAGCCAAGAACTGGACACATTCTACGAGATGCAAAGCGACCGAATCCAAGCCGGCATACAGCTACACGACAAAGGTCAAAAGGAGGACGCCATCCGTATCTATAAAACGGTGACAGATGTCTTCCCAAAATCGGTTTGGGCAAACTGGGAGATCGTCCTCAGCTCCGAGCAATTCCTCAAAGACAGCATCGCGAAAAAGAACCAAGAGACCATACGCAAGATCCAATCGCTCGACCCGCTCTTCATGATGGGTGGAACCTATTCGGGAAGCGAAGAAATCGGTAGGATGCTGCTTCGCATGGAGCTTAGCAATCTTGGCTCCAAGGGATTGTCGTTTCAGGAACACTACTACAAGTACGCGGAGACCGCTCTTCTGCTCGAGCAATACGGCATGGCCGCATTTCTGTACTGGAAGGCAATTCCCGTCCTCGAACATCCCAACCTCAGCCAGCAGGAACTGATCGGGCGCTTCCTCTATTGCATGGAAGCGCTCGCTCAAGACGAGATCGTTTCGATCTTCGACTCAACGCTGGCTTCCGAAATCGAGAAAACGGAAGACTTCGTAGACGCCGCCTACCGCAAGTTCGAATCCCGCTAGACGCCGACTGCCCTAAGCGAGCTACAATTGCGGACATGAAAAAACGCTCATAACCACAAGCAGTGGGATTGCCCTTTGTCCGTAGGGCCGTCGCTTGCGACGTGCCGCAGGTCCCTGGGCAAATGTGCACTGCGAGACATGGAGCGAACAGACTTCGCTCTTCGAGCTACGCCTCCCAAGCCACCAGCCTACGTCAGAGAGGAGTCTCCCCGCAGAATCGCGGACAAGAAAAAGCCGCCGAAGTCCTGTGTATCCAGATATGAAAGCGACAGGTCGATGTTGCTCTTTTCGTCGAGCTCGTACTGCGAACCAACGCCTACGCCGTCGCTCTCGCCGACCTCGAGCTAGAGGTCGAGACCGTCCTCCAACTTCGTATTGAATCCCGCCGAAATAGCGAGTTCGTCGAAATTTGAATCCGTCGAGAGGGAGAGGCTCGCGTAGCGTTCACCTAGCAAACCGTCGGCAATGGTTTTTACCGTGGAAGCTGCCAGAACGACGCCTCCAATCAAGAGGGGGGGGATCGATTTCTTTTTCTGTAGTTTTATGCCCCCTCAGCTACTCCATCTGAAGGCAGCAGTACGTCGCCACACCCCAGTTAATATTTAACACTCAACCGTACTCTCACCCCACGATACATTCCTAATCCTAATAGCTCTTTGCAGGTCTCCCCTCTTCGCCCACGAACGGCTTGGAGCTGGAATTCTACCGCTCGCCCACGCTTCGCCCTTCACAAAAGCCCAAACGCCCCTCACGCTCCGCGCCTTCTATGACCTTTCCGCTCGAGCCAGCCACCGACACCCAAGACCCAGACGCCCTTCTGGAGCGATTCCTCGACTACACCGCCGAAAAAGGCATCGAACTCTACCCTGCCCAAGAGGAGGCCATCCTGGAGATTTTCGCCGGCAAGCACCTGATCCTCAACACCCCCACCGGCTCAGGCAAATCCCTCGTGGCCGCGGCGATGCACTACTACTCCGCCTCCCTCGGTCGCCGCTCAGTTTACACCTGCCCCATCAAGGCCCTCGTCAACGAGAAATTCCTCGCCCTTTGCCGTGACTTCGGCCCCGAAAACGTGGGCATGATGACCGGCGACGCCTCCGTCAACCGCGACGCCCCCATCCTCTGCTGCACCGCCGAGATCCTTTCAAACATCGCCCTGCGCGACGGGGAAAAGGCAAAGGTCCATGATGTGATCATGGACGAGTTCCACTACTACTCGGACCACGAGCGCGGCGTCGCCTGGCAAGTCCCCCTGCTCACCCTTCCGCACGCAAAATTCCTCCTCATCTCCGCAACTCTGGGCGAAACCGCCTTCTTCTCTCGAGGACTAGAAGACCTTACCGGCGTCGAATGCGTCACCGTATCCAGCCAGCAACGACCGGTCCCCCTAGAGTTTACCTACCTCGAAATCCCCATGATCGAAGCGCTCGACAAGCTAAGGGAGCAAAACAAGCTGCCTTGCTACATCGTGCACTTCACCCAACGCGCGGCGTCGGATACCGCTCAAAACCTCCTCAGCTACAACGCCTGTAGCAAAGAGGAAAAGGCGATCATCAAGGAGGAGCTCAAAGGCGTGGAATTCACCAGCCCCTTCGGCAAGGAGATCAAGAAGTGCCTTCTCAACGGCATCGGGCTCCACCACGCCGGCCTCCTGCCCAAGTACCGCGTGCTCGTGGAAAAGTTCGCCCAAAAGGGATTGCTCAAATTCATTTGTGGAACCGATACCCTTGGGGTGGGCGTCAACGTCCCCATCCGCACCGTTCTCTTCACCCAGCTTTGCAAGTACGGCGGACGCAAGACTTCCATCCTCTCCGCCCGCGATTTCCATCAAATCTCGGGACGTGCCGGTCGCAAAGGGTATGACGATCATGGATACGTCGTCGCTCTCGCGCCCGAACATGTCATCGAGAACAAACGCGCCGAAATCCGCGCCGGCAACGACGCCAAGAAAAAGAAGAAGCTCGTCAAGAAGAAGCCGCCCGCCAAAGGCTACGTCCAGTGGGACGAGGAAACCTACCTCAAGCTCCAAAAAGCGCCCGCCGAGCCGCTCGAATCGCGATTCCAGGTCTCACACGGCATGCTGCTCAACGTCCTCAGCCGAGAGGGAGACGGTTGCCGCGCCATGCGCAACCTCATCGACGACTGCCACAACCTCCCCGGCACCAAGCCTGCCTTGCGCAAAAAGGCCTTCCAGCTCTTCCGCGCCCTAGTGGAACGCGACATCATCGAAATAGCTCCCCCCGGTAGCACTAGGCAGAAGCTTACTCTCAACGTCGAACTGCAAGACGACTTCTCCCTCAACCAAACCCTCTCCCTCTACTGCGTCGACACCCTCGCCCTGCTCGACGAAAACGATCCCGACTACGCCCTCAAGCTGCTCAGCCTCGCCGAATCGATTCTCGAAAACCCAGATGCCATTCTGCGCAAGCAGCTCGACAAGCTAAAAACCGACAAGATGGCCGAGATGAAAGCCGACGGCATCGAATACGACGAACGTATCGAAAAGCTGGAGGCAATGGAGTACCCCAAGCCCGAGGCGGACTTCATCTACGAAACCTTCAACGAATTCGCTCGCAAGCACCCCTGGGTTGGCTCCGAAAACATCAAGCCCAAGTCGATCGCTCGCGAAATGTTCGAGCGCTACAGCAGCTTCTCCGACTACATCAAGCTCTACGGGCTGCAACGAACCGAGGGACTTGTCCTGCGCCACATCACCAATGTGTACCGCGTCCTCGCAAACACCATTCCAGAAGGCTTCCGCGACGACCAAGTCGACGAGATGATCATCTATTTCGAGCACCTGCTCCGCCACGTCGATTCCAGCCTCATCGACGAGTGGGAGCTCATGCGCAATCCCGACTACCAAGTCAGCACGCTCGACGCCGACTCCTTGCCGGACACCGCCAGAGCTTCGGACATCACTCGCGACAAGTCCGCCTTCACCCGCCTCATCCGCAACGAGCTCTTCAACTTCATCAGCCTACTCGCTTCCGGACAGTACAAAGATCTCGAAGAAGCCTACGACCTCGCCCCGCTCTTCAGCGAAACCCACGACGAGACGCCCAAGTGGATGGACGTTGAATTGGAGAATCGCATGGAAGCGTTCTACGAATCCAGGTCCTGGATACGTCTCGACCCCGCTGCGCGAAACAAAGAGCACACCCACATCACCGAATCCGACGACCGCCTCAGCTGGACCGTCGAGCAAATGATCATCGACTCCGAAGAGCTCAACGACTGGGCCCTCTCCATCACCGTCGACCTCCCCGCATCCCGCGAACAAGAAAAAGTCGTTTTCAAACTACAGAGCTTAAAGCCGATCGACTAGTAATCTTCCAAGGCACCCTTCACGCGCGCACCCGAACCAAAGATGAGCCGATTCTCGACATAAGGCTTTCCATTTACGACACGATAGAAGTTG
>JBNKSG010000266.1:0-5304 GCA_050297195.1 Opitutaceae bacterium
AGTGGTTGAAGACGGAAGGAGTGGAAGAGACCATGGACGAAAAGAAGGTTGTTCGCGATCTGCATTGGCTGATCGCAGATGGCTACGTCAGTCATTTCGAGGACGACACGCTTTTCGCCCAACCGGTGCTCGACACGGGAACCGCCAAGGCTCCATCGGTTCCGACGAAGGAGAAGCGAGGCGAAGAGTCCGCAGCGAAAACGGAAACCCCGGCTCCGACGAAAGAGGAACCTGCGAAAGCGGCCGAAGAACCTGCTGCTGAGGAGGGCTCTGAACCTGCGGCGGAAGCGTCTAAGCCTGAGGAAGCGAAACCGTCTGAAGCTCCAGCTGAAACAAAAGACTCAGCGGTCGATTCGGAGGAGACTCCTGAGGCTCCGAAGGAAGCGACTCAGAAGGAGACTCCGGTAGAAGCTGAGAGCGCGCCCGAAGTGGAAAAGGAAACGAAGGTGGAGGAGAAGTAAGCCGTCCGAACTGATTCTTTTCTCAAGCTTGATATAGATTTCTCAAAAGGAGAGCCGCGAAGGCTCTCCTTTTTTTTGTATTCAAAAAGGTGATTCGCGGGGTGGGAGTGTCATTATAAGCACGTCTGAACTGCCGAATTAGCAAAAGGCGAGTTTTGCCTTGCTGGTCAGCGGTGGATGCGTTCACTTGGCGTCTGTCTAATGACACGGGTAAGTTAATTATTTTGTAGGCAGCAGCTTGCTGCAGACCGCATGGCAGGTTTTGAAATCGCGCGACGCGGTCTGGGCCAACGTCCAGCTTGCGGATTCTCGACTTATCTTACGGTCACTTGGCATATCCTTATTCCCTTTTTCGAAGCCCCAAACACCTAATACCATATGAGTGATTCATCTCCCGCCGCGTCCGGCGCTGGCGAAGTTGTCCCTGATGATGCCAAAACGCTGGCGAGGCAGCGCGCGCATCGTCGTTCCAGCCTTAAAGTTATCCTTTGCCTTTTGCCTATATGGTTTTTGGTGAGCTACGGGTGCGGCATCCTTTTCCGGGATTGGCTCGACGTGAATGCTCCCAAGATCGGGAATGCTCCGTTCGGCTTTTGGATGGCTCAACAAGGCTCGATCATCTGTTTCGTTCTGCTGCTCGTCGTGTTCGCGATTTGGATGGGTAAGCTAGATGATAAGTTTAACCTCGAAGACGGACAGGAGTAATTAATTCGATGTCTCAAGATCTATATAATTTCATTTTCATCGGACTTAGCTTCGGCCTCTACATTTTTATCGCTTTCACTTCGCGCGCTTCGTCGACGAAGGAATACTACACTGCAGGTGGTGGCGTCTCACCCTTTGCGAATGGAATGGCGACGGCGGCTGACTGGATGTCGGCGGCGACCTTTATCTCGATGGCAGGCGCGGTGGCCATCAACGGCTACGACGCGTCTCGCTTCCTAATGGGATGGACAGGGGGCTTCGTGCTCTTGACGGTTCTCATGGTTCCGTACTTGCGGAAATTTGGAAAGCCAACGGTTCCGGACTTCGTTGGGGATCGCTACTATTCGAAGCTCGCCCGAGGAGTGGCGGTCTTGTGCGCGATCTTCATCTGCATGACTTATATTATGGGGCAGATGCGAGGAGTGGGGGTTGTTTTCTCCCAGCTGTTTGGAATTAAAATCCAGTCGGGAGTTCTTGTCGGCGCTAGTATCGTCTTTTTCTATGCAGGCTTGGGTGGCATGAAGGGTATCACTTACACGCAGGTTGCCCAGTACTGTGTGATGGCCTTTGCCTATACGATTCCTGCTATCTTCATCGCCATCGCGTTGACGAACAATTTTGTCCCTCAGTTGGGATTGATCGGCGACTTTACTTTGGAGGGGGCTAAGATCCCGTTTCTGGAGAAGATAAATAATATTAATACGGAGCTCGGTTTCAGCGAGTATACTTCGGGTTCGCTGAGCAAGGTGAACATGTTTTGTATCACTGCGGCCTTGATGTGTGGAACGGCGGGCTTGCCGCACGTCATTGTACGGTTTTTCACGGTTAAGAACGTAGCTTCCGTGAGAAAGTCCGCTTGCTGGACGCTCTTTTTTATCTCCGTGATCTACTTGACGGCGCCCGCTATCGGTTCCTTCTCTCGCGTAAACCTTATCACGAAGCTGCACAATACGAGCTACGCGGAGGCGCCAGCTTGGTTCAAGGACTTCGAGAACACCGGCCAGATGGCTTGGGTCGATAAGAACGGCGACGGCAAGATTCAATACTTCGGTCCTAAGAAGTCTGACTCCAGTAACAATCACGTCTTCGTAGGAGGCGCCCGGCCGATGTATCCAGCGGACGATGCTCCAGAGGTCCAATTGAAGGGGGTCTACGGCGAGCGCCTGTTGGCGAACAAGGCTGACCTTACGAATCCGAACGAGCTTTGGTTCGGCAACGATATCATGGTGATGGCGAACCCCCAGATGGCAGGGCTGCCGAAGTGGGTGATCGCCCTGTTGATGGCAGGCTGTATCGCTGCCGCTCTTTCGACGGCTGCGGGTCTTTTGCTGGTGCTTTCCACCTCGATCTCCCACGACTTGATGAAGAAGATCGTGAAGCCTGACTTGAGCGATAAGGAAGAGGTAAACTACGCTCGCGCGGCCTCGTTCATCGCCCTTGCGGTGGCGGCTTACTTCGGGATCAATCCGCCGTCGGCGTTTATTGCCAAGACGGTGGCGTTTGCCTTTGGTTTGGCTGCGTCTTCCTTCTTCCCGACCTTGCTGATGGGAATTTTTTCCAAGCGCGTGAACAAGCAAGGGGCTGTCTCCGGCATGCTTTGCGGCATTTTCTTCACGATTGGCTATATCATCTATTTCCAGTTCCTAGGCGGCACAAAGAGCGAATACTTCTTTGGCATCGAGCCTGAAGGAATCGGGTTCGTGGGGATGCTCATCAACTTTGCGGTGACGTACGTCGTGAGCATGCTGACGCCTCCTCCGCCGCTGGAGATCCAGCAGATGGTTGCGGATATCCATGTTCCCGGTTCGTCGATACAAGCCATGGGAGATCCTGAGGAACGCGTATCGGGCGTCGGCGGCGAAGGCATCTAGTGTGACACGGGCGCGCCCGCTTTAAGCTTAGAAACGGTCAGTGTGTCGCACTGGCCGTTTTTTTTGCGACGCATTTCCTGCTAACTCTGAGCTGGATATCTAGTGCAAATTGATAAATGCTAGCAACTTACAGGTTTTGAGGTATCCGTTCAGCGGGTGAAGTGGTGGGCGGAACGAAAAATGCGAGAGCTGTAGCTATGGAGGAATACTCGAAATGATTGACCCGAACAGATTGACGGAAATGGCTCGCAACGCGCTGACGGCGGCGCAGGCGATCGCTCGACGTAAGCAAAACAATGAAGTGGACACGCTCCACCTCCTTGCCGCTCTCACCGAGCAGGACAAGGGTATCGTGCAAGGCGTGCTCAAGAAGCTGGAACTTTCGGACACGGCTCTCTCTCTCGCCTTGGATCGAGAGCTTGATCGTTTGCCGAAGGTTTCCGGAAGCGTTGACAGTTCGAAGATATTTATCACGCAAGCGACCAACGAAGTTTATACGAAAGCGGAGGAGGAAGCCAAGTCGCTGAAAGATGAATACATCAGTGTGGAGCATCTTTTTCTGGCCTTAGCCACAGTGCAAAAGCCGATGGCTCTCGCCAACGTCCTGAAGAGTTTTGGCCTCGATAGGGCTAAGATCTTGGGGGCTTTGCAGTCGGTGCGTGGCAACCAGAGGGTAACCTCGCAAAACCCGGAGGCCACCTACCAGGCCTTGGAAAAATATGGATCCGACCTCGTCGAGCGCGCTCGCTCCGGGAAAATGGATCCCGTGATTGGGCGCGACGACGAGATTCGCCGCGTTATCCGTATCCTTTCCCGCAAGACAAAGAACAATCCTGTATTGATCGGCGAGCCCGGCGTGGGCAAGACAGCGATCGCGGAGGGCTTGGCCCAGCGTATCGTGCGGGGGGACGTTCCGGAAGGACTGAAGGACAAGACTGTTTTCTCTCTTGATATGGGGTCTCTGATCGCTGGGGCGAAATTCCGAGGAGAATTCGAGGAGCGTCTCAAGGCGGTCTTGCAGGAGGTGAAGTCCAGTGACGGCCAGATCCTTCTCTTCATCGACGAGCTCCACACCATCGTCGGCGCGGGCAAGACCGATGGCGCGATGGATGCGGGCAACTTGTTGAAGCCGATGCTGGCCCGAGGCGAATTGCACTGTATTGGGGCGACGACCTTGGACGAGTATCGCCGGTATATCGAAAAGGATGCTGCGCTAGAACGCCGCTTCCAAAGCGTGTTGGTAGACCAGCCAAGCGTGGAGGATACCATTTCCATCTTGCGCGGCCTGAAGGAGCGCTTCGAGGTTCACCACGGGGTGCGGATTCAGGACAATGCCCTCGTTACGGCGACGATCCTCTCGAACCGTTACATCACGGACCGGTTCTTGCCTGACAAGGCGATAGACCTTGTCGACGAAGCTTGCGCGGCCATCCGCACGGAAATGGATAGCCTTCCCGAAGAGCTTGATTCGCTGACGCGTCGCTTGATGCAGCTCGAGATCGAGGAGGCGGCCCTGATCCAAGAAACGGATACGGCCTCGAAGGAACGTCTTGAGGGAGTGAGGCGCGAGATCGCGGACCTCAAGGAAGAAGAGAAGGCACAGCGTCAAATCTGGTTAGCGGAGAAGGAAGTTATCTCCCAGTTGCAGAAGTTGCGTGAAGAGATCGAGACGACGAAGTCTGAAATCGAACGGGCGGAGCGAGCCTACGATTTGAACAAGGCTGCGGAATTGAAGCATGGACGTTTGCCGCAACTTCAGGAGCAGCTCGTTGCTGCGGAAGCCAAGCACAGCAAGCGGTCCTTGCTCAAGGAAGAGGTGTCCCAGGAGGAGATAGCGGATATCGTTTCCAAGTGGACCGGAGTGCCGGTTGCCAAGCTGATCGAGGGGGAACGCCAAAAGCTCCTGCACCTCGACGACGCTCTGGAAAAGCGAGTCATTGGCCAACCGGAGGCGATACGCTACGTTTCGGAAGCGATCTTGCGCGCTCGAGCGGGCATCAAGGACCCCAAGCGTCCCATCGGTAGCTTCATCTTCCTCGGCCCGACGGGCGTCGGTAAGACGGAGCTGGTCAAGACCCTTGCTAGCACGTTGTTCGACAGCGAGGACGCGATTATACGCATCGACATGAGCGAGTATATGGAGAGGCACACTGTGAGCAAGCTGATAGGCTCTCCTCCTGGGTACATCGGTTATGGTGAAACTGGTACTCTGACAGAAGCAATCAGGAGGAAACCATTTACCGTACTATTGCTTGATGAGATAGAGA
>JBNKSG010000267.1:0-5303 GCA_050297195.1 Opitutaceae bacterium
TCATGGCAGGATTGAAAGGCTAAGGGTAAGGAGTCTAGGAGGAGAGTGTTCCGCTGTGCTTACAGGGGGCCGTCTACCTTGTTGTTGAGGCCGTAGACTTCTCTTTGTCCGGCTAGGGCGACGAGCTCGACTTCTTTGGAGTCGCCAGGTTCGAAGCGAACTGCGGTGCCTGCGGCGATGTTGAGGCGAAACCCGCGAGCGGCGGATCGGTCGAAGTCGAGGGCCGCGTTCACTTCGAAGAAGTGGAAGTGGCTGCCGACTTGGATGGGCCGGTCTCCGGTGTTGCTGACGGGGAGGGTGACGGTGTCCAATCCTCGGTTTGCTTCGAGTGGTTCCGCGTCTGCGGGGATGATTTCTCCTGGAGTCATTGGATGGGGTTGTGAACGGTTACGAGCTTGGTTCCATCGGGGAAGGTCGCTTCGACTTGTACCTCGTGAATCATTTCCGAGACGCCGTCCATGACGTCGGCCTTATTTAATAGTGTCGCGCCGTAGCTCATCAACTCGGCCACGGACTTGCCGTCGCGAGCTCCCTCGAAGATCTCGTAGGTGATGATGGATACCGCTTCCGGGTAGTTGAGTTTGAGGCCACGTGCCTGACGACGACGGGCGAGGTCGGCGGCGACCACGACCATGAGCTTTTCTTGTTCGCGCGGGGTTAGATGCATGGAGGGTTGGTTGAGATAAGGTTGAAGCGGTTAGGCTGAAGCGAAGTTTGGGAGGCTTCAAGTTCGGGAGGTGTTTTTTTAAGCAGTGAGCAATATTTGAGCCACAGTGCCAGAGCTCAGCTTTTCGTAGCGGGTAATACTTTTTTGGGGAAAGGTAAGCTCAATATTGATCGTTTTTAAAGTTAAGGATGCGTGGAATTCATGGAGTTAGGTGATTTTTCAAAAAAATGTAAGGTTGGCCCAGCAGCTGCTATTGGCTCCTGTCTCGCATCTCTGCTCAACGTAGATGCTGGCCATGTACCAACGTAAAACCAAACCCTCCTATTATACTATCAAATGAAGGATGTTAAAAAAATAACCCTAGGCCTCGCTTCTGCGGCTGCCTTGTTCTCCTCCTCTCTCCTTGCTGAAGACACAGTAAAGGTAGGCGTTCTCCACTCTCTCAGTGGCACCATGGCGATCAGCGAAACGTCGCTCCGCGACATTCTGCTTTTCACTTTCGACGAGATCAACGCTGCGGGCGGAGTTCTTGGAAAGAAGATCGAACCTGTCGTTGTGGATGGCGCCTCTGACTGGCCAACGTTCGCCGAAAAGGCGGAGCAGTTGCTCGCTCAGGACAAGGTCGCTGCCACCTTCGGTTGCTGGACTTCGGTAAGCCGCAAGTTCGTCCTACCTGTTTACGAGAAGTACAATGGCCTGCTTTTCTACCCTGTTCAGTACGAAGGTGAGGAGTTGTCTCCAAATATCTTTTACACGGCGGAAGCAGTTGGGCAGCAAGCGATCCCAGCGGTCGACTTCCTCTTGAAGGAAGGCTACACCAAGTTTTACCTGATCGGTACCGACTACGTCTACCCGCAAACTACCAATTTGGTTCTTTTCGAATACTTGAAGTCAAAGGGTATCCCAGAAGAAAACATCGGTGGCGGTCTTCGTAAGGAAAACGGAGAAGTGATCTCCGCAGGTAAGTACACTCCATTCAGCCACACCGACTACCAGCAGATCGTTGCCGACATCAAGGCTTTTGCCGCTGGTGGCGACGCTTGTGTGCTCAACACGGTAAACGGTGACTCCAACGTTTCCTTCTTCAAGGAAATCGCGGCATCCGGCCTCACTGCTGACGAGTGCCCGATCGTATCGTATTCGCTTTCTGAAGACGAGTTCCGCAGCTTGCCGACCGCTGACTTGGTCGGGCACCTCGGATGCTGGACATACTTCATGTCCCTCGACACTCCTGCCAACAAGAAGTTCGTAACGAACTTCCAGAAGTGGCTCGAGACGGACGCTCCTTCGAGCGTACAGAAGGAAGGTCGCGTAACTTGTTCTCCAATGGTTCTCTCCTACGATGGTGTTTACCTCTGGAAGGCTGCCGTCGAGCGTGCTGGAACTTTCGATACAACTGCTGTCATTAAGGAACTCGAAAAGGGAATCTCCTTTGACGGTCCAGGTGGTACGGTTACGTCTCAAGAGAACCACCACCTGACGAAAAACGTCTACATCGGTGAAATCCTCGAAGACGGCCAGTTCGAGATTCTCGAGTCTTTTGACGACGTTTACGGAGAGCCATTCTTGAAGGGTACCTTCAAGTAGTCGATTGCTCTAGAATCTGCATGGGCTCGCCCGGCCCTAACCCTCTTAGGCCAGGCGAGCTCATTGTTTTTTCTCCTTTTTCCAACTTCCTTCCTCCTCCCTCCCATGAAGAAAGCCATTCTGCTTTTTTCTCTTGTTTGGACTGCGCTCGCGGGCGCAGTCGAATCAGGAGAAATCCGTGCTTTGCTTGAAGACCTCGCGCTCGAGCGAGTTGACGATCAAGAAGCGACCCTGCAAACGCTCGCCGATTCTGGCGATGGATATGTGACGACCTTTGTCGATGCTTGGCGTGTAGGCGAAGTTCGCGAATACCAACCGGATGGCTCCGCACTTTTTCTGGTTCAATCCGTATCCGGAAAGTATGTACGCGTTTCGACCGGAGAAGCTATCGAGATCGACGAGGAAACGTTCGAGTCCCTTGAGAAGAACAGAGCGCCCCGAAAGCTTCGCCGACTGCTCACTCGCGTGACCGATACGATCGGCTTGGCTTCCAAGGACGTTAATACCAAGATCGAAGCTGCCCTTAAGCTAGGGGCGAGCCAGAATCCCGAGTATTTACCGGAGCTTCGTCGTCGATTCGAACTCGAGGAAAGTGGCGCTGCGAAGAAAGCCTTCGAGGAAGCGATCATGATCAGTTTGCTCGCGAATGCGGAGAGCCCTGAAGAGCTTGTCGAAGCGATCGCGCGTCTCGGCGAACTCCATTCTATCCGCGCCAAGGACAAGATCCTTGCAATCGCGGATTCTGCTACGGAGTCGGGTGACGAGGCGTTGTTGGCGGCGACTCGATCGGCCAGCAAGAAAATCGCGGACCACGAGGAATTGCTCAAGCACGCGGGAAGTTTCTTTCGCGGTTTGAGTACTGGCAGCGTGCTTCTGATGGTTTCGTTCGGTCTCGCTATCACTTTCGGTTTGATGGGGATCATCAACATGGCGCACGGAGAGTTCATCGCGATCGGTGGCTACACCTGCTATGTGGTCCAAGGGTACTTTTCGGATTGGTTCGGGGAGGGAAGCTCTGCGTTCCAATGGTTCTTCTGGGTTTCTTTGCCTGTAAGTTTTCTGGTGGCCGGTGGAATCGGTTACCTTTTGGAAAAGGGATTCTTTCGTTTCCTCTACAAGCGTCCGCTGGAGTCGCTGCTCGCTACCTGGGGCTTGTCGATGGTTATGCGGCAGGCGTTTCGCTTAAAGTTCGGCGCGGCCAACGTGCAAGTTGCGAACCCTGAGCTATTGTTAGGGAATTTTGAATACGCTGGTATTTCCATGAGCTACGCGCGCTTGTTCGCCATCGCTTTTGCGGGGTTTGTCTGCGTGCTCACTTGGCTATTGCTTACCAAGACCAACCTCGGTCTCTATATCCGAGCGGTCATGCAAAACCGCAATATGGCATCGAGCTTGGGTATTCCGGTGAGTCGCGTGAATTCGATGACCTTCGCGTTTGGTTGTGGCCTTGCGGCCATGGCTGGAGCGGTGCTTACACAGATCGGCAATGTCGGTCCGACTATGGGACAGGCCTACATCGTGGACAGCTTCATGGTGGTCGTGGTAGGCGGCGTTGGAAATCTGCTCGGAGCTGGAATATCGGCGATGGGAATAGGTGTATTCGACCAGTTCTTACAGCCTCTGTTTGGCCCAGTTATGGGTAAGATCATCGTGTTGGGGATGATCATCCTCTTCCTGCAGTGGAAGCCGGGTGGGATCTTCCCGACGAAATCTCGAAGCATGGACGACTAAAACGGAGGGATTTCGACAATGAAGCTATTTGATAATAAAATTGAGTTCGGTGGATACCTTGGGGCTTGCGTGGTGCTGCTCTTGATCTTGCCGGCGATGAACGCGTTTTTCCCTGAAGGAAGCTCTTTGCATTTCTCGTCCTTTCAACTGTCGTTGTGGGGCAAATACATTACCTATGCAGTGATGGCGATGAGCTTAAACTTGCTCTGGGGCTATACGGGATTGCTCTGTCTTTGCCAGAGCCTGTTTTTCGCTCTGGGGGCGTACGCGTTTGGGATGTACCTGATGCTGCATATTGGGGTGGACGACGTTTATAATACGGCGTTGCCGGACTTCATGGACTTCCAAGGGTATACGGAACTCCCTTGGTACTGGGCGCCTTTCGAGAATGGCGCGTTCGCGATCGCGGCGACCTTGTTGGTGCCGGGTGTCTTGGCGTTCGTCTTTGGATTCCTTGCGTTTCGCTCACGAATCAAGGGCGTCTACTTTTCCATTCTGACTCAAGCTCTCACTTATGCGGCCAGCCTTTTCTTCTTTAAGAACAACTTGGACTTGTTTGGGAACAATTTCATTTTGTTCGGTGGAAATAACGGGCTTACCGATTTCAAGGAAGTTTTTGGATACGATGTGAATGCTGCATCGACGCAGCGTTGGATTTTCGTGATGAGCGCGATCTTGATGTTGGTTGTTTACCTGATCATCGCTTGGTTGCTGAAGACGAAGTTTGGAAAGGTCCAGCAAGCTATCCGTGATAGCGAGAACCGCGTACGGTTTTCCGGGTATTCAACCACCACCTACAAGATGCTCATCTTTGTGGGAACCTCAATGGTCGCAGGAGTGGCCGGCGCTTTTTACGTGCCGCAGGTTGGGGGAATCAACGCGAACGAAATGACGCCGGCGAAGTCCTTGGATGTGGTCGTCTGGGTCGCTCTCGGTGGACGCGGCACGAAGTTTGGCCCGATCATCGGGGCGATTGTGGTGAACATCATCAAGAGTTTCACGACCCGGGCCTATCCTGATAGTTGGCTGATCATTCTCGGCGCTATCTTTATGCTCGTGGTGCTGTTCATGCCGAATGGGCTCGTCGGCTTGCCGAAGCAGCTCGCTCCGCTCTGGGTGCGTATCCGCGGAAACAATTCAACATCGGTAACCCCTGCTTCCTAATGGCTCATATACCTCCGGAAAAGCACACTCCGCTCATCCTTAGCGTTGAAGGCGTTGAAAAGTCTTTCGACGGGTTCAAGGCGATCAACGACCTAAACTTTTACCTGAAGGAAGGTGAACTGCGAACGGTGATCGGACCGAATGGCGCGGGGAA
>JBNKSG010000268.1:0-5294 GCA_050297195.1 Opitutaceae bacterium
ACGCGTGAAATCGCGTGACAAGCACGCTCCCACAGAGGGTTGTGATTTGAGTGTAAGCGACTGACTAAACGAAAAATGCTCTAAGTCATGAAGGATAGTAGCAACTCCTGAGCGAATCAACCCGCTAAGCAAAGGGCGCTCCTCATACAAAAGAAGGGCGCTCTAGATCTGGATCTAGTCCTGCTCCTGCGGGAACGGAATCAGAGCTCTCTCAAGGTTTCGGTTAGAATATCGGTGGCCTTGTCGATCGCCCCTTGCTGGTGGGCGGTGGAGATGAAGTTCGCCTCGTATTTGGATGGCGGCAGGTAAACGCCTTTTTCCAGGCAGCGGTGGAAGTATTTGTTGAAGCGTTCCGTATCGGTGGCGACCGCGTCGTCGAGGTTGCAGACCGTTTTTTCGCTGAAGTAGACGCAGAACATGGAGCCGACTTGAGGTACCTGTAGTGGTATCCCGAGTTCCTTTGCTGTATCGGCGATCGCGGTGGCTATTTGCTTGCCCATCTTGTCGAGGGTGGAATAGGCGTCGCCTTCGAGCAGGAGTTTGAGCGAGGCGATTCCAGCTGCCATGGCGAGGGGATTTCCGCTGAGCGTACCGGCTTGGTAGACTGGGCCGAGTGGGGCGAGGTGGTCCATGATCTCGGCCTTGCCGCCGAGAGCGCCCACGGGCAAGCCGCCGCCGATGATCTTGCCGAGGGTGGTGATGTCGGGCGTGATGCCGACGTGTTCCTGTACGCCTCCTGCGGATACGCGGAAGCCAGTCATGACTTCGTCGAAGATGAGCACGCTGCCGTGTTTGGTGCAGAGTTCGCGCAAGCCTTGCAGGTAGCCTTCGTTTGGAAAGATGAGTCCCACATTGGCGGGGAAGGGCTCGAGGATGATGCCTGCTATTTCTTCGCCGTAGCTGGCGAAGGCTTCTTCCACTTTGGCAAGGTCGTTGAAAGGGAGGACGATGGTTTCCTTGGCGAGGCTTTCGGGAATGCCGGCTGAGTCGGGCTTGCCGAGAGTGAGGGCGCCGGAGCCGGCGGCGATGAGAAGGCTGTCCACGTGACCATGGTAGCAGCCGGCGAATTTGATGATCTTGTTTCGCTTGGTGTAGCCGCGGGCGAGGCGGATGGCGGTCATGGTCGCCTCTGTACCCGAATTTACCATACGCACCTTTTCGACGGAGGGGACCATCTTGATGATGAGTTCCGCCATTTCGACTTCGTAGGGATTGGGAGTGCCGAAGCTGGTGCCTTTTTCAAGAGCGGCCGCGATGGCTTCGCGAATGATTGGGTGGTTGTGTCCGTGGATGGCAGGTCCCCAGGTGCAAACGAAGTCGATCAGGTCTTGGTCGTCGGCGGTGGTGAGGGTGGCTCCTTGGGCGCTCTTGGTGAAGAAGGGGGCGCCGCCTACGGAACGGAAGGCGCGGACCGGAGAGTTGACGCCGCCGGGGATGAGTTCCTGGGCGCGTTTGAAGAGATCGTTGGAAATGGACATTTTATTTTTGCCCACGAAGGGCACGAATTTTCACTAAGGATATCAATGGAATTTGTTTAAACGCTTTGTGCCACTTAGTGGGCAAATCTAAGATACATATCTTTGCACGATGGGGATGCGGCGGCCGACTCCGAAGGCGAGTGGGGTGAGCTTGAGGCCAGGGGCGGCTTGCTTGCGCTTGTATTCGTTGAGATCGACTTTGCGTATCATGTCTTTAACTACGTCTGCGTCGTAGCCTTGTTCGATGAGCTCCTTGGTGGACATGCCTTTTTCGACGTAGCCTTCAAGGATACCGTCGAGGATGTCGTAGGGGGGGAGGCTGTCTTCGTCCTTTTGGTCGGGGCGAAGCTCGGCGCTGGGCGGTTTCTCGATGGTGTTGACGGGAATCGTGGGCTTGTTGCGATTCATGTGTCGTGAAAGTTCGAATACACGCGTTTTCGGAAGATCGCTGATAACGGCGAGCCCGCCGCACATGTCGCCGTAGAGGGTGCAGTAGCCGACCGCGAGTTCGGACTTGTTGCCGGTGGTGAGCAGGAGGGCTCCGAGCTTATTGGAGAGCGCCATGAGAAGGAGGCCGCGGGCGCGGGCTTGGATGTTCTCTTCGGTGACGTCTCGGCCGTAGCCGGCGGTGAGGGGAGCGAGGGTTTCTTCGGCGGAGGAGACGATGTCGGCGATGGCGACGGTGTGGAAGTCGATACCGAGGTTGTCGGCGAGTTCCTTGGCGTCGCTCTTGGAGTGGTCGCTGGAAATGGCGGAGGGTAGGCTGACACCGGTAACGTTTTCGGGGCCGAGCGCTTGGGCGGCGATGGCGGCGACGACGGCTGAGTCGATTCCGCCCGAGAGGCCGATGAGGGCTTTTTTGAAACCGGACTTGTGCACGTAGTCGCGCAGGCCGAGCACGAGCGCTTGCTCGATGTTGTCCATGAGGCCTTGACGGAAGGTGGGGGCGACCTTCGTTTCGCTGGCATCGAGGTCGACGACTGCTTGGTCGGCGGCGAAGGCGGAGAGGCCAGCGATGATCTTGCCTTCGGGATCGGAGACCATGGAACGGCCGTCGAAGATGAGTTCGTCGTTACCGCCGACTGCATTGACGTAGACGGTGGGGCAACCGCAGGCGCGGGACGCGTTGGTGACGAGGCCTTCGCGTTGTTCGCCTTTGCCGCCCCAGTGCCAGGGGCTGGCGGAGAGGTTGAGGTGCAGGTCGAGATTCTGCTCCTTGAGGTACTCGACGGGGGCGTGTGGGTAGCGTTCGCGGGAGACGTCGGTGTTGCCCCAGATGTCTTCGCAGATGGTGATCCCGACTTTCTTGCCTTGCCAGTCGAAGACGAGCGGCAGGTCGGCCGGTTCGAAGTAGCGGTCCTCGTCGAAAACGTCGTAGGTGGGCAGGAGGCTTTTGCGTGCGACTTGCTGGATCTTGCCGTCTTGGCAGAAGGCGGCGGCGTTGAAGAAGTCGCGTCCGGATTTTGACGGGTTGGGATCGACGAATCCGATGACGGCGGGAGCGGAGCCGATTTGGGCAGCGATGGCGTCGAGGCTTTCGCACTGGTCGGGCACGAATCGTCTTTTGAAAAGCAGGTCGCGGGGTGGGTAGCCGCAGACGGTTAGCTCTGGAAACACCACGAGTTCAGCTCCTTGGGAGACGAGCGATTGGTAGGCGTCGAGGATGAGTTTTTGGTTTCCGGCGAGGTCGCCAACGGTGGTGTTTATCTGCGCGAGTCCGATCTTCATGGGTGCAAGGCGAGAGACTTCAACAGACGCGAGCGAAAGGGCAAGCGCGGCGTCGCGTTTTTAGGAGTTGCCATGGCGGAGGCGGGGACTTTGCGTGGGGAGTATGTCGACACAACAAGTCATCAGCTTCAACTACACCTTGCGTAACAAGGCCGGCGAGGTCTTGGATCAGTCTCCAGAAGGGCGTCCTCTCGAGTTTCTTTCCGGCGTGGGCCAGATCATCGAAGGTCTCGAGGAGAACCTGCTCTCCATGGAGGAGGGAGCGAGTGGCGACGTGATCGTGCGTCCTGAAAAGGGCTATGGGTTTCGTGATGAATCTCAGATCGATACTATCGATATTTCACAGCTTCCTGTGGATCAGGTCAAAGTTGGCGACTATTTCCAGGCCGGCCAGGATCGCCACGCGCCGATCGTTCGCGTGGTAAAGGTCGAAGGCGACCAGGTAACGCTGGACGCGAACCATCCGCTCGCGGGCGAAGACCTCGTCTTTTCGGTGGACCTCGTAGCCAAGCGCGACGCGACTGAGGAGGAGCTGGCTCACGGCCATGCTCACAGCTCCGGCGGATGCTGCGGTGGCGGCGGACATAGCCATGGCGAAGAAGGTGGCTGCTGTGGCGGCGGTCACGGCCATTCGCATGACCACGATCATTCGCACGGCGAAGGTGGCTGCTGCGGCGGTGGTGAAGGCAAGGCCCATAGCCACGAGCACGGGCATGGCCACGGCGGTTGCGGTTGCAGCCACTAGTGGCTATTTTGGTTTGATTGGACGCATCACCTGGCCGGTTTTCTACTGCTGGGTCGTGCATCGAACGTAGCGCGGTGCTTCAGCCCGCGACCATAGTTCAGGATCTATTCTCCACGGACGCGGGCTAAAGCTCCGCGCTACGCTACAGGATCTTTCATAAAAAAGGACCGCCGATTGGCGGTCCTTTTTTTGTGAATAAATAGCGAGCTCTCCTTACTTGAAGTCGATGAGCTCGACGTCGAAGACGAGAACGGAGTTTGGTGGTATGACGGGCGGGCTGCCGCGGAGTCCGTAGGCGATTTGGGCTGGGAGGATGAGCTTGCGCTTTTCGCCTTTCTTCATGTCGAGGAAGGCTTCGTCCCATCCCTTGATGACGCGGCCCATGCCGACTGGGAATTGGAAGGGGCTGCCCCGTTCGACGGAGCTGTCGAAGACTTCGCCGCTGAGCAGGGTGCCGTGGTAGTGGGCGGTGACCATTTGGCCTTTCTTGGGCGTTTCGCCTTCGCCTTCCTTTTCGACGATGTAGTGAAGGCCGCTGTCGGTGGACTGGGCTGTTGGGTAGAGCTTTTCGATTTCCTCGATTTGGAATCCGTGCGAAAGGGTGGGCTCCTGGGTTTCGAGGTAGTGCACACGCTCCTCGAGCTCGGCGACTTGCTCGTCGTTCTTGCTGCAGCCTGAAAGCAAGGCGATGGCTGCGGCAGTTGCTGCAAATGTGAGTTTTGAACTAATCTTCATTTGATTTTCAGGGTTCTGGGACTTTGAAATGGAAGCGTATCCGACGTTTTTGGATACGCTCAAGCCCTATGTCTCTTTTTGCCTCTGCCAAGTTCCATCCTGATTCGCTTCCCCTGAAGCGTAGGGACGTCGTATTTCGCAAGCATCCGAAGGCGAAGCGGTACCTCGCGAAAGTGGACAAGGAGGGGAATATCGTGTTGACCGTTCCGAGGGCGGGAACGCAGCGGGATGCCTTGGCCTTTGCGAACGAGAATCGCGAGTGGCTGGAAAGCCAGCGGGCACTGGCCTTGAGGCAATTGGAGCGAGCTGTGCTTGATCCCGGCTTGCGCCCGGGCGACCTGGTCTGGTTTCGCGGGGAGCAGGTTGAGCTGCGGGTCGAAAAGGATTGGGGGCGTCCTGTGCTGATGTTTGCGGGTGAGCGGGTCTTTATCGCGGACGAGGCGATGGACCTTTCTCGTCCATTGAAGCAATTCCTTCGAGAGATTGCCAAGAGCGAGTTTCCGGAGATAGTCCACGCGTTCGCGGAGCGATTTGGCGAACATGTGAAAAAGGTGGCGGTTCGCGATCAGAAGACTCGCTGGGGCTCGTGTTCCACGAGCGGGACTATC
>JBNKSG010000269.1:0-5273 GCA_050297195.1 Opitutaceae bacterium
GTGGGTAGGTGCCTTCCTGCTCGATGGGGTTCTGCGTGGCCATGACCAGGAACAGGGGCGACAGATCATAGGTGGAGCGGCCCACCGACACCTGGCGCTCGGCCATGGCTTCGAGCAACGCCGACTGCACCTTGGCCGGGGCGCGGTTGATCTCGTCCGCCAGGATGATGTTGTGGAAAACGGGGCCTTTCTTGCTCTGCAGCTCTTGGCCGTCGAACTGGGCCATGATTTCGGGAGTCAGCTTCACGATGGCGCGAGCGGTGGCGGAGCGGCGGGTGACCTGTTTATCGGTTACGTCCACCATTTGCGGCTGTAGGTTTTCGTCGAGATGGGTGAAGTTCGCGGAGCTCACTTGGGTTCTGGGTATCGGGTTTAGGCTTCCGGGGGGGGGGGGAGCTAGCGGGGCCAGGGGTAGAATTGGAAGGCTTCGCCCTCGGGGAAGACTTTGCGGGCTTTGGGGAGCTCGATGAAGCCGTCGGTCTGTGCTACGGAAATGAAGTCGCCCGAGGTGTTGAAGAGGGCGGGCTTGACCCAGAGCTCGCCGCTGGGGCGTGGGTCTGCGATGGCGGGGAGGAATAGGGTGAGGTCCGGCTTGAAGGTGAGGTCGTGCTGGAGTTTGGCGTAGACGGGATTTGACTTGGGCAATCCGACCCATTTTTCGAGGGCTGGAATGGCGTAGCGGCGCAGGCAGGTGAAGCAGGACACGGGATTGCCGGGGAGGGCGAAGACGGGGCGTCTTTCTCCGGAGCGGGAGAATTGCCCGTACCACATGGGCTTGCCGGGGCGTTGGCTGACCCATTGGAAGCGGATGGAGACGCCGAGTTTGGCGAGGGTCTCGGGGATGTAGTCGTATTTGCCCTTGGACACGCCGCCGGCTAGGATGAGGGAGTCGCAGCTTTCGAGGATGGAGCGAAGCTGGGTTTCCAGTTGCTCGGGGTTGTCCGGGATGTGGTGCAGCTCTACCTCGGTAAATCCGGAGGATCGAAGGGCTGCGGCCAGAGTGATGTCGTTGGAGCGGCGGATTTGGTGCGACTCAGGTGTTTGATCGATGGATACCAGTTCGTCGCCCGTTGATACGATGGCGATGCGGGGGAGCTTGGAGACGAGGATCTCGGCCTTTCCGACGGAGGCTGCGATTGCGATTTCCTTGGCGGTGATCAATCGGTTGGGGGAGAGGAGTTCCTTGCCGGACTTGCAGTCGGTGCCTTGCCCGTGAACGCCGGAGTGGTAGTCGAGCTGCAAGCCGTCGGGCAGTTTGGCCGTGTCGCCTTTGACTTCGATTTCTTCGATGGGGATGACGCAGTCGGCGAGACGGGGCAGGGGAGCCCCGGTCATGATTTCCAGGGCGCTTTTTACGTCGGGCAGCTCTTGCTGGGGGGAGCCGGCGGCGGCGGTTCCGGCGACCTTGAATTTGCGTTGCCCCGTGTTGTAGGAGGAGCTGTTGATGGCGATACCGTCGAGGGTGGCCCGGTCGAATGGCGGGAGGGCTCGGTCCGCCACGATGGGCTCGCGAAGGCAGCGTGCGAGAGCTGTCTCGATGGAGACGGTCTCTGTTTCAATTTCCCCGATGCTATCGAGTATTAGTTTTTCGGCTTCCTGAACTGTAATCACTAGGGCAGGACAATTTCGATTTTTCCCGCTTGGGCAAATAAATCTGTCGCTTTGCGGTTGAAGGCTATCGCTTCTGGCTTGCTGGATTTGCGTAAGTAGGGTTTTGTGCGCCTGTACCCATGAGCGAACTTACCCTTGATCCTGCCGTTATCTGGCTGATTGCCGGAATCGTATTAATCGTCGCCGAATTTCTGGTTCCTGGACTGGTGATCGTGTTTTTTGGAATGGGGGCCTTGCTGGTTTCCTTGCTTGCTTACTTGGGCTGGGTGACGGAGCTGAGCAGCCAGCTGCTTGTTTTCAGTTCTCTCTCCCTTGTATTTCTTTTTGGACTACGTTGGCTCTTCAAGGGGTGGTTCGTCGGGCAATCGGCCAAGACGGGAGACAGCGACGAGATGTCGGACTTGATCGGCAAGGAGGTGACTTGCCTGACCGGCTTCGGTCCCGAGCAGCCGTACGGCAAGGTCGAGTTCAAGGGAGCGAACTGGAAAGGGCGTTGCGAGCTGGAGCTCAAGCAAGGCTCGATCGCGGTCATCGAGTCGATCGACGGCCTTTGCCTCAACGTGAAGCCGCGTCGCTGAGTTTGTTGCCGCCCCGTTTTCCTATTTAATTTGCCCGTCTTCGGAAGAGACGGACCACCCTTAAACCCAAGCCAAAGTTATCCTATGCAGTCTTTGATAGTAACCGCTGTAATCTTAGTCGCAGTGCTCATCATATTGATGAAAACTGCCCGTATCGTGCCCCAGAAGGAGGCCCATGTCGTCGAGCGTCTAGGCAAGTACTCCAAGACCTTGGAGGCGGGCTTCCATATCTTGGTGCCGTTTTTGGACAAGGTTTCCTACAAGCATTCGCTCAAGGAAATCGCGACCGATGTGGCCCCGCAGACCTGTATCACGAAGGACAACATCGCGGTGGAGATCGACGGGATCCTCTATTTCCAAGTGCTCGACCCTCGCAAGGCGAGCTACGGGATCGACAACTACCGCTATGCGGCGACCCAGTTGGCTCAAACGACCTTGCGCTCGGAGATCGGCAAGATGGAGCTCGATAAGACGTTCGAGGAGCGCGAGACCATCAACGCCAACATCATCGAAGCGATTGACAAGGCTTCGGAGCCATGGGGCTTGAAGATCACCCGCTATGAAATTCGCAACATCGAGCCGCCGCAAAGCGTGAAGGACGCTCTCGAGAAGCAGATGCGCGCGGAGCGGGAGCGACGGGCGGTGGTGGCCAAGTCGGAGGGCGATCGCGAAGCGAAGGTGAACGTCTCCATGGGCGAGAAGCAGGAGGCGATCAATTGGTCCGAAGGTGAAAAGATGAAACGGATCAACGAGGCGGAAGGTCGCGCTCGGGAGATCGAGCTGGTCGCGACCGCGACGGCTGAGGGGCTCAAGAAGGTTTCGGAGGCGATCAACTTGCCGGGTGGACGCGACGCGGTGAGCCTGCGTGTGGCCGAGCAATGGGTGAAGGAGTTCGGCAACCTTGCCAAGGAGAACAACACCATGATCATCCCCAGCAACCTCGCGGATATCGCCGGTACGGTAGCGAGCTTGACGAAGGTCTTCGGAGAGTCGCGCAAGAGCTCCTAGGAGCTGCGTCCTTGTCCGTTTCCTTCTGCCTCAGCCAGTTAGGATGGGGCTTTGGGGGAGTTATCTGTTCCACTGGCGAGGGATCGGTACCGCCTCTGTTGACGATATGGAAGCGTTGTTTTCGCGGTGGCGAAGCCTCGATTGGCTCATCGGTCACGGATTCGCCGTTCGGGAAGAGGAGACCTTGGAGCAAGTGTCTAGATGGATGCCCGCAGTTCGTCCTAGGGGCTTGCGGAGCGAGTGTGGCGTTTGCTGGGGGTTACGCCTGAATCGTCTAGGTTATTTTGCTAGTTTGCGTGTTTGAAGGTTGGATACGACCGTTAATAAGGTAACAAATTGTTACGGATAGGCGCTGATCGCTTATCAAACCTCATATTTAATCCATTCATGTCCCTATGACTACGCACGGAGGCGAGGTAGAATCCGCAATCCAGAGGAACCTAAGGGGTCTGGATGAAATACATTTGATGAGCACAGCTGGAAAAAAAATAGTGAGTGTACTGGTGGTGGATGGCGACGGCCGATTCATCGATGCTGTGCGGGCGGACGCCAGTTTCAACCTTCCCGGATGGGTGGTGCGTGTGGCTGCGAGCCAAGAAGAAATGGTGCGCGCCCTTGGCGAAGCCCGGGTGGACATTTTCGTGATAGGCGGTGGCCTTTCGGATAGCGGACCGATCGAAGCCCTCCAGAAATCGAAGGAGCTCTCGCCCAACTCGCTTCGCTTCCTCGTCTATTCGGAGGCGGAAAAGGACTTGCTGGGCAAGACGGTGGGGCTGACGCATCGCCGCGTGGAAAAGCCGGTTACGCCGGCAGCTTTGAATCTTGCGGTGCGGCAAGTTTTGGTCACCCACCTGCGAATTCGTAAGCCTGAGGTCGCGGCGATCGTTCGCGACACGAAGGAGCTGCACGTCAATACGCAGCCGATGCAGGAGTTGCTCAAGACCGCGGACAACCCCGAATGCGAGCTGGAGGACCTTGCTCGCATCATCATGAAGCATCCTACGGCGGTCGCGACTATTTTGCAGGTCGTGAACACCGCGTTTTATGGGACTCCGGGCGATGTGGAGACGATCGAGGAAGCGTTGCAGATCCTCGGGATGGATTTCGTCCGCAACCTTGCCATAACGGAACTCGCCAAAAAGCAGTTACGGCTCAGCCCCGGCTTGCACGAGTTGGCTAACTCTATCCTCCAGCACTCCATCGAGGTGAGCCAATATGGTCTGCGCATGCGCCAGCATGTGAAGAACATGCGCTTGATTCAGCAGATCAGCAGCATCGCGTTGCTGCACGATCTCGGTAAGCTGGTGCTGCTGGCGGCAAAAGGTAACGACTACGCGGACCTCATGGGGCAATCGGTCGATTCCAATACGCCATCCTGGAAGCTCGAGCGCGAAGCCTACAAGTGCGACCACGCGGCGATCGGGGGATTTCTCTTCGCGATGTGGGGACTGCCTGAGCTGATCGTGCGGGCGGTGACGTGGCACCACCAGCCGGAAAAGGTAGGCGAGAAGGAGTACTGCGCCACTTCGCTGCTGCACTTCGCGAACTACGCAGCCCATTCCAATCAGGGCGTGTCCTGCTATTGTGGAGACAGGTTAAACGAGGATCTCGCCGAGAGGCTCGGCTTGTCTCCAGATTTCGCCTACGACTTCGAGTAGTTGAGGCGCGAAAAAAACGTGATCCTTACTGTTGCGGCTCTGTCTCGAGTGACGTTTTTCTGCCTAGGCGAGCGAACGCATTTTTTCGACGCATTCCATGAGGGCGGGGACTGGATTCTCCGGATCGGCTTCGTATTCAACCTGCTATCCGCAGTTGAACCGCTTTTCATGCGTTGCGTTGTTGCGTAAGCTACTGCCCCTCAGTAAACTGTGCGTCCATAGAGGCTTCGCCGACCCTTCACCCGATGGGTGAACGCCCCATGGGCTTCCCCGCTCCCTGTGGAAAGGTTTTCGTGGAGCTGAGCTTGCTGTGGGGGGGGCAAACAAAGGGTGCAGATATTCACTGGAGAAGGCGGTCAATTCGATTGCTGAGACGACTGGGGGGTAGCTCCACGTTTTGGGCGGCGTATCGCAGGGC
>JBNKSG010000270.1:0-5256 GCA_050297195.1 Opitutaceae bacterium
AGGGCCTCCCGCTTCTGCTGGTTCATTCGAGAGGTATCGATCAAAACATCTTCCTCCGCCCCTGAGTCTGCACCCTCCATCTCCTTAATATCTTTCATTTCATCACCTTCCCATTTTCGTTATCTCGATGGCACGAGCTCGTCTCGTAGAAACGACGTCCCGTCCGTTCCATCTCCAGCAGCAAGCCCGAAGGCTCATATCGTTCTCCAAATTTTTCCTGCAACGCCTCCAAGGAACGGCATACATCGCTCACCCCACGCTCGTCGGCATAGCGCAACAGCCCCCCCCTGAATGGCGGAAACCCGGTCCCCATAATCATCGCCATATCCAAGTACTCTGGCGTGTGAACGATGTCCTCCTCCAAGCAGCGAGCCGCCTCGTTCACCATACAAAGCAAAGCACGGTCAACTATTTCCTCCGAATCCAAATCATGCTGATCCGTATGCAATCGCTCTTGAACGATTTTGGCCCAGTCTCCGATCACCTTTCCGTTCGGCGTTCGCTCTTTTCCTTTGTGCAGATAAAAGCCTTTTCCGCCCTTCTTCCCGACCAGGTGCCCTTCTTCATAGACGGCCTTCATGATATCCGCGACTCGCATTCGCTTGCCATAGGCCTTCTCCAAGATCAGGGCCACCTTCAATCCAACGTCGATTCCCACTTCATCCGCCAAAGCAAAGGGTCCCATTGGCAAACCGAAATCTTCCAGAACCTTGTCGATGCGCTCCATAGAAGTTCCTTCCTGCAGCATGTAAGCCGACTCGTTGAGGTACGGAATCAATATTCGATTCACCAAGAAACCGGAACAGTTATTGACCACAATCGGCGTTTTTCCCAATCGACGCGTTAAGTCGATCACCTTGGCTATTGCCTCTTGGGAGGTCTTCGGTCCAGCGATTACCTCTACCAGAGGCATCCGATTCACAGGATTGAAAAAGTGCATGCCGACGAGGCGTTCCGGGTGCACCAAACCCTCTCCTAGATCTACCAGTGACAGAGACGAGGTATTGGTCGCGATAACCGCATTTTCAGGTATCCGTTTTTCAACGTCACGCAACACAGTCCGTTTCACCTCCAAGTCTTCGACCACAGCCTCGATCACGATGTCTACCGTGCGAAACCCAGTGTATTCAACCGTACCCGATATGCGGTGCATCTTAACGTTGACCTCTCCACTGCGCATCTTGCGTCGTTTCACCATTTGACCGTAGTAGCGACCAGCTTCCGCGAGGCCGGTCGCGATCGCATCCCAACTAATATCCTTCATGCGTACCGGAATGTCCTTTGAGCTGAGCAGCCAAGCGATTCCGCCGCCCATAACCCCCGCTCCCAACACCGCGGCAGACCGAATCGGCTCTGGGTGCAAGGTGTCACCGATGCCAGCATCTTTCTTTAAGGATTCATTTGTGTAGAAAAGCTGTACCAGGTTTCTGCTTACATGCGTCGAGCAAAGCTTCGAGAACACCTTCGCCTCATATTCAAATCCTCGACTTCGGTCACGCCCAAAGGTTTTCTTTACGACCTCAAGCGCCGCTTCAGGAGCTGGATACTTTCCTTTGGTGCGGCGCTCTAGGTTTTGACGCGCCTTGCGGTAGACGATCCATCGACCCAGGGGCGATCCGCTCAAAAATCGCCCCACCATGGTCCTGCGCTTTTTTGAGCGACGGACCATCGAAGGATTCAACAGCAACTCGTTGACGAAATCTTGCACCGCATCTTCCATGAACTCATGTGCAACGAGCCTGTCTGCCAGACCGATTTGTACCGCTTTCCTTCCATTTATGGAGCGACCGGACAAGATTAGTTCCAACGCTCTCGGCAGCCCTAAGAGCCGCGGTAAACGCTGAGTTCCACCCCAGCCTGGAATGATTCCTAGTGAAACCTCCGGCAACCCTAGCTTCGTCTTCGGGCTATCGCTTACCAAACGGAAGCGGCAGGCCAAGGCACACTCCAAGCCGCCTCCCACGCAAGCGCCGTCGATCACGGCCACGGTCGGAAATGGTAGCTCTTCCAAACGCTTGAATACCGCTTGCCCGAAACGGGCCTTACTTTCCCCATCCTTCTCGTCTTCGATATTGGCGAGCTCAGCAATGTCGGCTCCTGCAATGAAGATCCCGGGTTTCGAGCTCATCAACAATAGGACCTTAATGTCAGGTTCCTTGGATACGCGTTCCAGCTCAGCCAAAAAGGATTCCATGACTGGATACGAAAACTTGTTCACCTTTTCTCCGGGCAAGTCGAACACCAGACGAGCAACTCCCGAGTCATCTACTTTCAGCTTAAATGCATCCATTTTCATATCACGCGGCCTCCAATGCCAATGCTGCTCCCTGACCTCCACCCACGCAAAGCGTAGCCAAACCTGTTTCCTTACCGCGCCGCCGTAGCTCCTTGAGAAGCGTCAATACGAGGCGGGCTCCCGTAGCTCCCACCGGGTGCCCAAGCGCGATGGATCCCCCATTCACGTTCAAGCGATCCCTATCAATCTCACCCAATGCGTAGGAGCGATCCAGCTGCTCCTTGGCAAATTCACTCGACCCAAACGCACGTTCGTTGGCTATGACTTGAGCCGCAAAGGCTTCGTTCAACTCCACGAGATCGAAATCTCTCAATCGCATGCCAGACTTCTCGAAAAGCTTGGCGGAAGCATAAGCCGGCCCCAATCCCATTCGCTCTCCCTCCAAGCCTGCGTAACAGTACTCGCGAAGGTAGCCGAGCGGCTTCAAGCCAAGTTCTTTCGCGCGGCTTTCACTGGCAACGAGTATGGCGACAGCCCCATCCGTAATCGGACAGGCGTTGCCAACCGTAACCGTACCGGTATGCCTATCGAAATACGGATTCAGCTTCGCAAGCGCATCGAGCGACTGATCTTGCCTTGGACCATCGTCCTTGTAGTGAACAGTTTGATACTTGGGCAAGACCGGCATCGGTACCGTTTCTTGATCAAATACACCATTCTCCATCGCCAAACACGCTTTCCGGTGACTTTCCAAGGCAAACTCGTCCTGCTCCTCGCGGGTAATGTGGAACTCTCTGGCTAGCAACTCCGCCGTCATCCCCATGTTCATTCCGCAGATCGGGTCCGTGAGCCCTTGTTGCACACCCACGACAGGAGCGAGGAAACGGGGGCGAAACGTAAGAAGCGCTTTCAACCTCTGCATCATCCCTCGCGCTCGATTGAGCTGAGCAAAAAGGGCTACCATCTCGCGTCGATAGATGAATGGGATGTTGCTCATCGATTCCGTTCCCCCACATATCGCCAGCTCGATCTCTCCCGCTCGTATCTTGCTCGCCGCAGTGGTAATCGACTCCATGCCAGATGCGCAGTTGCGCTGCACCGTATAGGAAGGCATCCGCTTAGGCAGACCTGACTTCAAAGCGATCACCCGCGCCACATTCGCCGCGTCCACAGGTTGCGCCACATTGCCAAAGATCAATTCGTCGATCTCGTCCCCTCTCAATTCAACTCTCGCCAACAACTCCTTGACCACTACCGCGCCCAAATCGTCCGCGCCAAACCCGCTCAGCGCTCCGCCAGCTTTCCCGAAGGGAGCCCTTACACCGTCTATTATCGCAATTCGTTCTTTCATAATTCAATGTATCGACAATCCTCCTACGCTCAGGGCCTTTCAGCCTCTGAAACTAGGGCCCTATCATATTCTCGTGCCCGGAGTAGATCGCGTTAATCTCGGCCTGGAAGCGGCCCTCAACCACATGCCGACGGATTTTCATAGTCGGCGTCAGTTCCTCGCGCTCGATACTGGGCAAGCCCAAGACGCAACGATAGTCCCGAACCCTTTCCCACGGATTCAAGTGAGCGTTCACGCTTGAGATCCGAGCGTCCAAGCGATTCGCCAGGCCAAGTTGAGCCAAGCTGCTACGATCCAGAACCTCGCCTTCCCTCAGTCCATCCGCTTTCCCATTCAAACCGCTCGGATCAATGTACAAAAGCGCGCTTACAAACGGTTTACCCTCCGCGATCACCATCGCCGTATCCACGAGGCGCGACTCGCACAGAGCGAGCTCGATGGGCACCGGTGAAACGTACTTGCCGTTGGACGTCTTCAGCAGCTCCTTGACCCGTCCATCGACCACCAGAAATCCCTCGCGATCTAGATGTCCTAGGTCTCCCGTATGCAGCCACCCCTTTTCGTCGATCACTTTGCGCGTGGCACCGTTAGCGTGGTGGTATCCCAACATCACATTGTCGCCTCGAGCGAGGATTTCACCGCCCTCGTCGACCCTTACGTCCACTCCAGGAAAGGGTGGACCCACCGTTCCTATCCGGTTGTGCCCGGGGTAATTGGTCGCCAACACCGGCGCAGCTTCCGTGAGGCCGTACCCTTGGTAGACCGGCAAGCCGATATTCAGGTAGAAGCGATGCAGTTTAGGATCCAAAGCCGCTCCTCCAGCGATAATCCGACGGAAACGATTCCCCAGTCCTAAACGAAATTGAGAATAAACCAGCTTGTCCGCTAGACGATCCCTCCAGTCCAACCGCCGTTCCGGCTCCAGGCGAAAGGCTCGTCGAATTGCCCAATGGGCAATCTGCCGTTTAACGAAGGATTTCTTCTCCGCTCCTTCGCGCAGCTTCCCGTAAAGCTTCTCAAGAAGCCTCGGCACCATGGTCATTGTGGTAGGACGTATCTCCTTTATACAGGTACCCACATTTTGGATATTGTCTGCGAAGAACACGGGAACTCCCGAGCACACGTAGAAATATACGACCATCCGCTCGAAAACGTGGGCCAAAGGCAGACAGCTCAGTGCAGAATCCTCAAGAGAGTCCATCGGAAAACGCTGTCCCGAAGCTCTGATCTGCGAGAGCAAGTTAGAATGCGAAAGTTCGACTCCTTTGGGCGAACCCGAGCTACCACTTGTATAGATAATCGTCGCAATCGCGTTTGGATCCAGGTCCTCTAGCATGCATTCTAGAACCTGAGGATCCGTATCCGCAGTTGCCTTACCGGTATCTATCACTTCCTGATAGCTCAAGTGGTGTTCACCACGTTCGGAGTCAACATTCGCAGAAATGATCAAATCGAACTTGTCCATGTGAGGAGCCGCTCGAGAAAACGCTTCCACCCCATCTATAAAGACAGCTCGCATGGAACTGTCCTCGATCTCATACAACAAATTGTCTTCGGCCACATTTACGAAAACCGGCACGGTCGAGCACCCCGCAGCCATCGAGCCCAAGTCCACAACCAGCCAACGTGGGGAAGAACTGGCCATAATCCCAACCGTATCTCCTTTGTG
>JBNKSG010000271.1:0-5232 GCA_050297195.1 Opitutaceae bacterium
GGACGGGCTGGCAAGCGGAGTTGAAGAACTCTGGAGCGTAGGTGTGGGAGGCGGACACGTTGGGCGAAAAGCCTTGGCGCTTGTCGAGCCAGTAGGCTTGCCCGTATTCACCGATGACGTAGCGGTTGGCGCTTTGGGCTCCGCGGACGAGCTCGCGTACGTCGACGATCTTGTCGGCGAGGTTTTGGGCGGTATCCCAATAGATTTCGACGATCTTTTCGACGTCGAGGGTGTAGGGCTCTTCGCCCTTGAAGATGGTGAAGTCGAATTCGTTTTCGTCGAAGAGGCCGAGCTTGACGGCTTCTTCGTTGGCTCTCGTTTCGCCTTCGGTGAGCGTGTCGAAAAAGCTGTCCCAAGCCTCTGGTGTTGCCTGGCAAACGTGCTGGATGATGCGGCAGGCGCGTTCGGCGCGTTGGGCAACTTTCTTGGCGTAGCGGTCTTGGTCGGCGAGGAAGTCCGAGTAGACGATCTGGAATTGGCCCACTTCGTCGAGGTAGGCGGGAGTGATACCGCGACCGGTGCTTCCGCGTGGCTCTTCGTTGATGATGTTGACCCGGTACCATTCCCAAGCTAGGTCGAGCAAGCGGTGGATGACGTCGGAAACCATGCAACGCTCGTCGATGGCGAGGCGCTCGGTGACGCGGTAGCCCTTGTGGTCGACAGGCAGGAGCTCCCACATGAACTTGCGGGGGTCGGCTACGACACCGGCTCCGATGGCGAGGGTTTCGACGGATTGGTCGACGACACCTGCGGGAAGGAGGTTGAGCTTGAGACCGCCTGCGGTGTGGCCGGAATTGGCGCCTCCGTTGACCTTGAGGACGACTTGCACCGGATTTTCCATGCCGGTCTTTTCACGAAGCTCTTCGACGACTTCGGAGATGAGGCGTCCTTTGCCTTCGTCTCCCATGCTGATGCCGCAATCGGCGATGAATTTGCTTTTGTAATCTGTGAGGGCCATGTCTGTGTCTGCTTCGGCGGTTACGACCAAAGCCGCGAGAAAATGCACAGCTTCGCCGAAGAGATCGAGCAAAACTTGCAGCTAAGTTTCAAAGCGATGGCTTCGCCTCGGCCTGGGCAGCCAAATCGCAGATACCGATAGGCAAAAGCCGCCCGAGCCGCCGCTCACCGAAGGGCAGAAGCTTCTGCGCAAAATTTTATCAACGTTGATAAAATTTTGCGCAGGTGATGGGAGGGGACGTAGTAGGGCTGCGGGCTGCTGGCTGCGGGCATGGGGATGGGGTATGGTGTGTGGGGATGGGGAGTTTTCTTCTGTAAATGAAATGTTAAATGCGGGGGTGGGGCATGTTGAGTGCTTTGTATATAGGCGCACGACTTGATGAGACGAACTTTGCCTAGCTGCCCACTTCGCTTTCGTTCTGCGATCGCCCTCGCGTGGGGGGTGATCGCAGCCGTTTCGGGGTGGTCGCAGGAGACTGGCGAGCAGGACGCTCCGGTCGTGGAAGTGATCAAGCAGCTGGTTTTCATTGAGCAACATGAGCACGTGCAGGACGCTGTAGACGGGATCAAGTCGCCCTACGATGTTAAGGTCGCTCCGGACGGTGGCCACGCCTATGTGGCATCGCTGGGTAATGCGGCGATCAGCTTCTTCTCGAGAAATGACGAGACCGGCGAACTCGGGTATTCCGGGGTGGTTACTCAAACTGAACTGGGAGAAGACGCCTTGAGAGGCGTGCGTTCGCTTGTGATGAGTCCAGATGGAGAGTTCGTCTACTCGGTGGCTATGATATCGGATAGTTTGGCGATGTTCGATCGAAACATCGCAACCGGAGAGTTGAGTTTCATCGATGCGATCTACGATTCGGATGGTGGAATAGACGGATTAGATGGTCCCCGTTCCATTGTCATGTCACCCGATGGGAAAAACCTCTATGTCGCGGCTTACGACGACAACAAGCTTAGTGTGTACAGCCGGGACAGCGTAACAGGTGTTGCTAGTTTTTTGGGCGTTTACGAAGAGGGAGACCAAGGGGTGGAGGAGTTGAGCAATCCTCATGCGTTGGCGTTGAGCGCCGACGGAAAGAACCTCTACGTCGCGTTGTTCAAGAATGAGATCATTGTCTTCGATCGCGATAGTTCCAGCGGGTTGCTGACCTACAAGAGTCGATTGTCGTACCTGACCGGCGAAAGTAAGAAGGAGTCCATTCGCTCCATGGTGTTGAGTCCTGATGGTAAATACGTGTATGTTGCCTCTTGGAACAATGATGCGATTAGCGCTTTTTCGCGGGATACGGAGTCTGGGGCCATCGTGCACAAAAAAGATGTATTCAACGGGGCCGGCGGCGTTTCGAATCTCGACGGGCCTCATGCGATTTCGATCAGCCAGGACGGTGCCTACCTCTATGTGGCGGCGTCAAGTAGCCACTCCGTAACCTCTTTCGAGAGGAATGCTACAACAGGGACGCTTACGTATTATCAGAGCGTCGTATCGACTTTGGAAGACGATTGGGAGATGAAGGGACCGATCTCGATTGGTACAAGTCCGGACGGGGAACATGTTTATCTCGGTTCGGGGTCGGGCACGCACTCGATTTTGACCTTCCGTCGGGAGGTACTGGTGGATCCGCCTGAATTTGTGGTTCAGCCTGTGGACCAGAGTATCGAGGAAGGCCAGACGGTCGCGTTTTACGCTTTGGCGCAAGGGGTGGATTTAAGCTACCAGTGGCTGCGTGACGGCGTAGCGGTTGCGGGGCAGACACTGCCGGTGCTTACCATTCCATCTGTGAGTACCAGCGACGATGGAAGCTCCTTCAGTATTCAGGTAAGCAATCCGGGAGGCGTGCTGACCAGCTCGGCTGTTGATTTGACGGTGTTGCCGCCGGTGGTGGTGAATGCTCCGAGCGACCTGACTGCGCTGGATATTTCGAGCAATTCCGCTCGCTTGGTGTGGAAGGACGAGAGCGACAACGAGACCAGCTTCGAGGTTCAACGCCGTGTTCCAGGTGGCGAGTTTTCGGGGTTGGTGACGGTATTGGAAAAACAGATACAGTATGACGATACGAGCCTCTCGGCATCGACCACTTACATTTATCGGGTTCGCGCTCGGAAGGGGGAAAACGTTTCGCTGTGGTCGAATGACGCTGTGATCGAGTCGTTTGACGATGCTCCGCAGTCGCCTGTTAATTTGTCGGTGACGGAGCAAAGCTACAACAAGGTGTCGCTGCGTTGGTCGGATCGGTCGGCGGTTGAGGATGGGTTTAGGATCATGCGTCGCTTGGACGAAGCGGGGGCCTTGTGGTCAAGCGTGGCGACCGTTGACAAGAACGTGACCACCTACCTCGATCGCACGGTAAGTCCACTTTCAACCTACGCGTATCGAGTTCAGGCCTACAACGAGTCGGGCAATTCCGATTACACGAATTCGGTGGTCGCGATCACGAGCGAGATTCCAGTCGAGTCGATAACGCCTGAGGTAGTGACGATCCCTCCGGATGCGACGAGCGGTCATTCGATTGGCGTTACATCGAGCAAAGAGTGGGAAGCTATTTCCGAAGCGAATTGGTTGATCGTTACCAGTCCGACGAACGGTCAAGGGGCCGGCAATCAGGGCGTTACCTATCGCTCCTTGCTCAACGAATCCCAAAGTGAGCGTACTGGGAAAATAATTGTCGGCGGACTGGAGCATACTGTTACTCAGGAAGGCTCTCCGCCGTTTCTAAGTATTAATCCAACACGTACTGAAGTAGGTGCGGCGGGAGGCACGAAAACCGTACGCGTCGCATCGAATGTCGAATGGACCGCTAGGGAAGTTTCGGAGTGGGTGTCGATTAGTTCGGGCGCGTCGGGAACTGATAATGGTTCCGTAGTGTTGAGCATCAAAGCGAATGACAGTTTCACGGCTCGAGAGGCGACCTTAACGATAACTTCCGAGCTCGGTGACGAAACGCATACTTTGGTGCAAGCTGGCAAGGTTCCCGCTCTGGATCTGAGTGCGGCGAAGACTCGGTTTGATCGTGACGGCGGGTCTGGATCGGTTTCGGTGAGTTCCAACATTGATTGGGATGCAAGTGTATCCGTTTCTTGGATCACATTGAGTGGATCGACGGCGGGGACTGGCGATGGTAGCGTAGCGTTTTCGGTATCGGCGAATGATACGCCGGATGTGCGTACTGCGGATATTTTGGTAAACGACAAGGCGATCAGCATTACGCAAGATCCGCCTCTCGAATCTGAGGTCCTCGAGCCCGAGTGGGTGCGGGTGACGGTTGGGCCGTTGGGGGCTGATCTGGAGTGGCTCGACCTTTCGGATGACGAGATTGGTTTCCGGATACGCCGTGCGGTGGTGGGGTCGGATCGTGTTTTTGACGTGGCGGAGCTGCCGGCCGGAACGACTACCTATCTCGATCGCAACGCTCCTCGCGGGAAACAGGTCGAGTATACCTTGGTTTCTTACGACGCGATCGGCGAGTCGGACGAAGTGAAAACCACATCGGAGCTTATCCCATCCGCGAATATGACAAGCGTCGCCCTGCATGTGGAGGCGTCTGCAACTACGAAGGCGTTTCAAGCGAGCATCCCGCTGGCGGGCGATGGCGACGTTGTTTTGCAACGCGAAGCGGCTGGGGGCCGTTTTGCGGAGATGAGCTTTGGAAGTCGGTATCCGGTATCTCGGTACCGGTTGGATTCGGATGCAGGTGAGCTCGAACTGTTGGGAGAGTCGGCTGCTCTCGATATGAACAGTTATTTCTTGATGGACGAAGCCGTTGGCGGCTCGGGGCTTGAATTGAGTCGCGAGCATTTGACCTATTCCGCTCGTTCGCTGGACGGAGGTTCTGCGTTTCCGCGAGGGGCGAGGGCGATGGGCCAGCTTTTGGACTCGGGGGCTAAGATGGTCGTCGGTTTTGAGATCGCTGGAGCCATCGAGTTGCCGGTTTTGCTGCAGGCGGTTGGGG
The DNA here is from genome assembly GCA_050297195.1 of Opitutaceae bacterium. Classification (GTDB taxonomy): domain Bacteria; phylum Verrucomicrobiota; class Verrucomicrobiia; order Opitutales; family Opitutaceae; genus Pelagicoccus. The sequence goes on from JBNKSG010000271.1 coordinate 4,911, forward strand.
ATAGCATCGATCCGGGATATGTCGCGGAGCGGGCTTCGGGATTGAAGCTAGAACTTTATGAAATCCAGGATGTGGATACCTTGCAATTGATAGGGAGCAACTCGGACTGGAGCGTTTGGGTAAACGCTTCGACGATCGACGTTGAAGATGCGATTTCGAAAACGGGCGCTGTTTCGCCGCTTTCAGCGGAGGGGGGCGAAGCTCGCATGTTGCTGATGCTGGGCGAGGGCCGCTATGTAGCGGTGCTGAAGAGCTCGAGTGGCAGCGTCGGGACGGCGATGCTGGAAGTTTACGACGCTCGGTAAAGGCGTAGCGGGGGGGG
>JBNKSG010000272.1:0-5160 GCA_050297195.1 Opitutaceae bacterium
CGCAGAAGTCGGCGCCCAAGTCCTCGGCATCACCCTCACCAAGCGCAGCGACTACAAGATGGCCGGTATCCCCTTCCACGCCGCCGAGCAGTACATCGGAAAAGTGCTCGCCGCCAACATGAAGGTCGCCATCTGCGAGCAAGTCGAAACCCCACAAGCCGGCAAGCTCGTCAAACGCGCCCTCACCCGCATCCTCACCCCGGGCACCACCATCGAGGACAACCAGCTCAATGCTCAGCGAAACCACTACCTCGCCGCCATCGAGTACGACAAGTCCGGCTTCTCCCTCGCTTGGATCGACCTCTCCACAGGCGAGTTCCGCATCGCCCACGATTCCAAGCCGGACGACCTCCTGCCCGTGCTCGTCTCCATCGACCCCGCCGAGCTCCTCCTCATCGAAGGCACCCAAGAGTCCTGGCAAAAGCAGTCCCACAACAACCCCGTATTCGAAGAGCTCATACACTTCGCCAATTCCCGCTCCACTAGCGAGCAACCCGGATTCCAGTTCGACTGCGACTCCGGAGCCCAAGCCGTCATGGAAACCCTCGGCGTCATCAACCTCGAAGGCTTCGGCATCGAGAAGACCCACGACGCCCTCGGCTGCGCCGGAGCCCTCCTGCACTACGCACGCGAAACGCTGCGCTCCGAGCCCAAGAACCTGTCCTCGGTCCGCGAATACAGCGCCAAGGCGTCCCTGCTCATAGATCCCGCCACCCTGCGCAACCTCGAGATCTTCAAGTCCACTCGCGGCCTGCGCGAAGGCTCGCTCATCGACGCCATCAACGGATGCAAGACCGCCGCCGGCGCCCGCCTCCTCGAGCAATGGCTCATCGCTCCCGAGCGCGACATTCCCGAGCTCGAACGACGCCTCGACTCCGTCGAGCAATTCTTCCGCAACCCCATGGGGGCCGCAGAACTGCAGACCACCCTCAAGTCCGTACGCGACATCAAGCGTATCCTCTCCCGCATGCAAAACCGCCTCCGCAACCCCCGCGAACTCGGTGGCGTACGCGACACCCTGCTGCAAATCCCCGAGCTCAAAGCGACCCTAGAGGAAGTCGGCCGCGGCCCCAGCGACTCGGCCCCATCCGGAGAATCCACCACTCACTCCTCACTCCTCACCATTCTCAACCGCCTGCACGAGCTCCCCGCCCTCACCGAATTGCTCGACCGAGCCCTCAAGGAAGAGCTTCCCAGCAAGCTCGACGACGGAGGCTACATCGCCACCGGTTACGACCCCGAGCTCGACCGCATGCTCTCCCTCACCACCGACAATAAAGTCTGGCTGGCTGAGCTCGAGGCCACCGAACGCGAACGCACCGGCATCAAGAACCTCAAGGTCAAGTACAACGGAGCCTTCGGCTACTTCATCGAGGTCACCAAATCCAATCTCTCCCTCGTACCCGAAAACTACATACGCAAGCAAACCACCGTCAACGCCGAGCGCTTCATCACGGAAGACCTCAAAGCCAAGGAGAAGGAAATCTTCCACGCCGAGGAAAACTCCAAGCGGCGCGAAGAAGAGCTCTTCCTCGGCCTCATCGAAGCCGTGCTCGAAGAGAGCGTCGCCCTTACGCAAACCGCTGAAGCCCTCGCCGAACTCGACGTCTTCTGCGGCTGGGCCGAGATCGCCCGCCGTTGGGACTACTGCAAGCCCGAGCTCAACGATACCGACCTGCTCGAGATCGACCAAGGCCGCCACCCCGTCGTCGAGCAAATGCTACGCAAGGACACCCAAGGCATGGCCGGCAGCCACGCTTTCGTGCCAAACAGCATCGGGATCAGCGCATCCAATAACCAAATACACCTCATCACCGGACCCAACATGGCGGGTAAGTCGACCTTCATCCGCCAGGTCGCGCTCATCACCCTCATGGCCCAAGTCGGCTGCTGGGTACCTGCCAACGCCGCCAAGATCGGCATCGTCGATCGCATCTTCTCACGCGTCGGAGCCAGCGACGACCTCGCACGCGGCAACTCCACCTTCATGGTCGAGATGAACGAGACCGCCAACATCCTCAACAACGCCACCGAACACTCCCTCATCATCCTCGACGAGATCGGCCGCGGCACCTCGACGTACGACGGCCTCTCCATCGCCTGGTCCGTAATCGAGCACCTCCACCGCGACCCCGAAAGCGGCCCAAAAACCCTTTTCGCCACCCACTACCAAGAGCTCACCCAGCTCGACAAGCACCTCGGCCGCCTGGAGAACTACAGCGTCGCCGTCAAGGAGTGGAACGACGACATCGTCTTCGTGCGACAAGTCGTCAAAGGCGCCGCCGACCGCAGCTACGGTATCCAAGTCGCCCGCCTCGCCGGCCTCCCTACTCCCGTCATCGACCGGGCCAAGGAGATCTTGGAACGCCTCGAGTCCGACGACGCCAGCGTCACGGTCTCCAGCCCGACGCCCATCCCCGTCGCCAAGCCCCGCAAGAAGATCAAAGTCGCCAAAGACGAAAACCAGCTCGGCCTCTTCTAGCCCAAGCAGGAGAGCTAGGGTCCGCTATCCCAACGGACCACCCCGTCTTCCCGTCCGTGTTCAGATGACGGTTCTCCACCTCTTTCTCGATCCCCAGACTGGAGCAATCGCCTACATTGCGCTACTTTTAAACAGTGCCAGTGCCCTAATCTACGGCTACCGAGACTCCTTCAAGGCGCTCTCGTCTCCTTGCATTGCTCTCAGCTAGCCACCCATTCCTCGGACGGGCTCAGCCGCGGCACACGGAAAATGTTTTCACGCCAAGTCAACGAGAGCACACAGATCAGCCTTACCATTCCGCAATACGCGGACGACCTATTCGCTCTTACCAACCGGAACCGCTCCTACCTGAGGAAGTGGGTGCCTTGGCTCGATCAGGTAAAAGCGCCCAAGGATACGCGCGACTTCATCGTGGAACAACTAAGCCGCTTCGTCCTGTCCGAAGCCCTCCATGCCACGATCTTCTACGATGGCCTCATGGCCGGCGTACTTGCATTCAACAGCATCGATTCGCAAAACCGGTCAGGGCATATTGGATACTGGCTGGGCGAAGATTTCCAAGGCAAAGGAATCATGACTGCATGCGTCAAAGAGCTGATGAAAGTCGGCGTCGACTACTACTCGCTGGAGCGCTTCGAGATTCGCTGCGCCGTTGAAAACGTCAGAAGCAGGGCCATTCCGGAGCGCTTGGGATTCACGAACGAAGGGACGCTCCACCACGCCGAAAAGGTCTACGAGAATTGGTACGACCACGTCGTCTACGGCAAAGCGAAGGCCTAGGGCATTTTTCGTTTAGCCAGTCGCTTACACCAAAATCACAACCCTCTGTGGGAGCGTGCTTGTCACGCGATTTCACGCGTCTAATCAAACGAAAATTGCCCTAAACCTCCCCTCCCGAGATACGCGAGCGGTTGTTGCAAGTCAGGAGGCTCGTCATGGCAGTGAGCAAGCGAGTCGATCCAATCGCAGGTGTCGAGAGGAGAGCCTCAAGTGGGGCGAGCCGAGCTACGCGACGATCTCGGGCAGTCCCGTCCGCCTCGGCTGGAAAAAGGCGGATCCGGACCGCTTCGGCGTTTTCTTCCACTGCCAGAGCATGCTCGTCGGCACCTTTCGCGAACAGTACCCGGACGTTTTAACCTTCGAAGGCAAGCGGGCAATTACCTTCCACAAAGACGCCCCTATACCACGGGCCGCGCTCGTACGCTGTATCGAGCTGGCCCATACCTACCACCGCCGCCAGCCACCTTCCAAATCCTCAAAACCGTAAACCTAACTCTAATCGCGTACGAGCGTTCGCCTACCATTTTCGTAAAATAGCGGCTATTTTCAGGACCTCGCCTTTCGGAGGCCCCTGCAATGATCTCGCTTTCCAAATACCTTATAATCGCCTGCTGCGCCCTCGCCACCCTGAGCCGCGGCAACGAGATCATATCGCTCAACGACGTCCCCGCCTTGCGCGCGACCCTTCGCATCCAGGAGGAGACTCCGACTCGACGATCCGTGCTCGAACTCTCCAAGGACCTCGAAACGTGGACCTCCCTACCGCTCTCCTTCGACAGCGCGAGCGGCAGCTGGTCAGTGCTCCCCGACCGCAAGGTATCCATTTTCTCAGAGTCGGCTAACGGCGACGGCAGCTGGAGCGTCTCCTTCGACGTGCTCTTGGACCAAGCCCTCTTCCTGCGGATTGTCCCCGTGCACGGCCCCTTCCCCGTCGATTCGTCCACCACCCCAGAAACCCAAAACCTCCTCAAAAGCATCCACCGCATCGGCTGGGATCCCACCGTTTTCGCATTCGGCCAGGAGTTCCCCTTGAGCTACAGCTCCGCCACCGATGCCAACGGATCCATAGACCAATCCGATTCCAAGGACGTCGTCGGCGACCACCCGGGCGTGCACGGCTCCGACTTCCTCTACATGATCGATCGTCCCTGGGAGGAAGACTTCCATTTGGACGCCGCTCGACGCGCCTACCAGAATGGAGCAATCGTGACTTTCGACTACCATTGGGCCGGCAAGTACGGGGGCAATTACAAGTCACAAATCGACGACGACAAGATCCTCGACTACGTGGTTCGCAACGACGATTCACGCGGCGACGTGACGTGGTTCTACGACAGCCTCGACCGTATTCTCTCCATCATCAACGAGGACCTACAATTCCCCATCGTCTTCCGTCCCTTTCACGAGATGGACGGCAACTGGTTTTGGTGGGGCCGCCAAATGCAGGGCGGGGCCGCGACCTACCGCCAAGCCTACCAACTCCTCGTCGAGTACATGTCAGCCCGCACCGACTACGTGCTCTTCTGCTGGGGGCCAGACGTCGCGGTCGCCGACTTCGAGCAATTCTACCCGGGCGACGACTACGTCGATATCGTCGGTCGCGACGTCTACAACATCACCGAGTCCGGTCGCCCTATCGGCAAGCTGACCGAGATGATTTCCTTCGCCGAGGCGCACGGCAAAGTCGCCGCCTTCACCGAAACGGGATACGCCCTCGGCGGTTCCTTCGAAGCCAAGGATCCCGACTGGTGGACCACCCATATCCTCGACCCGATCCAAGCCGACGAAAACGCTGGTAAAATAGCTTGGGTACTCACCTGGATCAACTCAAGTTGGTCAGGTCCATATATTCCAAACGCTAACTCCCCCCAAACTGCTAAAGACGATTTCAAAACGTT
>JBNKSG010000273.1:0-5152 GCA_050297195.1 Opitutaceae bacterium
ACCAGATGACGATGGAGGGATGGTTGCGGTCGCGGCGGACCATGGAGGCGAGGTCGCGCTGTGACCAGTCCTTGAAGTAGAGGTGGTAGTCCTGGTCTTTCTTGCTCACGTTCCAGCAGTCGAAGGCCTCGTCGACGACCAGCATGCCGAGACGGTCGCAGGCGTCGAGGAAGGCGGGGGATGGCGGATTGTGGCTGCAGCGGATGGCGTTGTAGCCAACGGCCTTGAGGAGTTCGACGCGGCGTTCCTCGGCCCGGTCGATGGCGGCGGCGCCGAGCGGGCCGTTGTCGTGGTGGACGTTGCCGCCCTTGAGCAGGATGGGCTGACCGTTGAGGCGGAAGCCGTTTTCCGCGTCTACTTCGATGGAGCGGATGCCGAAGGTCGCGGTCGTTGAATCGAGGATACGGCCGTCTTGGGCGGCGATCTCGATTTCAGCGGTGTAGAGCGTGGGGGAATCCGGAGACCAGAGTTTCGGCGAGCGGAGATTCAGCGTCTGCTCGACGGATGTGGTTTCGCCGGCGGGAAGCGTGTGGCGGCTGGAGGTTTTCTTGACGAGCTTGCCGCGGGCGTCGCGAATGCGGGCGCGGATTTCGACGAAGGCTTCCGCGTCAGTATCGTTTTGGACTTCGGTCGCGATCTTGGTCAGGGCTCGTTTTGCGGAAACTTCTGGTGTGGTGACGAAGGCGCCCCAGGTGGGGACGTGTATTGGGTTCCTGACGACGAGCCAGCAATGGCGGTAGATGCCGGAGCCGGAGTACCAACGGCTGTTGGCGCCTTCGTTGCGGACGCGCACGGCGATGACGTTCTCTTGACCGGCAGGCTTGAGGTGCGGTGTTAGGTCGAACTCGAAGCTGGTGTATCCGTGAGGGTGGTTGCCGAGGTGGTATCCATTTATCCAGACATCCGCGTTCATGTAGACTCCGTCGAAGTGGATGGCGGCGAGCTTGCCGCTGTCGGATGCATCGAGGGTGAACTGCTTGCGGTACCAGCCGATGCCGCCGACGAAATGTCCGGTGTAGGCGCCGCCTTCGCTGAGGCCGGGATCGAAGGGGCCGACGGGATTTGACTCCTTACCGGCTTCGTAGAGTCCGCCGTCGCCAGTCCCGTCGAAAACGCGAACGGCGAGCGTATCGGTTCCGTCGTTATGCCAGAGAGAGGCGGGAACTCGGTAGCGGCGTGAGGTTCCCGATGCGGTGTTGAAGTCTGGCGGAAAGCTGCCGGTGGAGCCGATGCGTTGACCGTTTAGCCAGACTTCGTCGACGTCGTCGATGCGGCCTAGGAGGAGATCGATGTCCTTGCCTTTCTTGTTGTTCGGAATCTCGATTTGGCGGCGGAACCAGCCGTAGACGTTGTCATCGGTGTAGTCGGAATGGTTTTCCCAGGTGTCGGGGAGGGTGACGGTCTGCCAGCCGCTGTCGTCGAAATCGGCCGCCTTCCAGACTGGATCGTCGCCTTTGTGGAATTGCCATTGTCCGGCGGTGACGGCCAGCTCGGGAACCGCGTTGTCCGCTACTGGGATGTCTTCGATGCTCCAGTCGTGCGGCACGTCGACGGTTCGCCAGGTGGAGTCGTCGAAGCTGGGCGCGTCGGCGCCCGGAGCGTCGCCTCGCAGGAATTGCCAGTCGGCGTCGAAGGAACGTTCGCGCTGGGTGTCGGCTTGGGAGACGCTAGCGACGGTGAGCGCTGCTGTGGCGAGCGCTGCAAGGCGTGATAGGGGCTTGGCTAGCATGTTCGTGTTCGAGGTTTTCGCGTTGGTGGTCATTGTATCGAGGGCTTGATGGTCGGTGGGGGTGTTGCGAACTTGTGGGGAGTTGTGACGAGGGAGCGTGGTCATGTTCAGCTGTTGTTGGGAGATATAGGGAGTGAAAGCTCAGGGGTTGGGAAGTGGCCACGCCAAAGTGCCGTGCATCGGTTGGATGCGGCTGAAACAGTAGCTGAAAGCCAGCATGTGGCCATCGCGAAAAATCGCTACAGTGGCCATTCCGCCCACTCGCGCGTTTCTTGAAAACAAGCTCTTTGCTAGTTCGCGCCCAAATCGACGGAGCACAAGGTTGCCAAAACCTTGTGGCACAAGTGTCGGATGGCTTTGGTGCCCGCCTTGTTCCTCGAAATATGGTTTTTTGCCAGCTTTGAGCTAATTCGAAATCACGCCCTAGCGAGGAGCGGGGCTTTGGTTTTGGTTAACCTTAAAATGTGGATGCTGCTCGCTCGCTTCTAGGTGAGGCTGGAATTACTCAACAGCTTTTTGGAGGATGATTGCCCCTCGAACGAAGGCGTCGATGCGTTTGTGGCCGGAAGGGGAGGCGCCCCACCAGTCATCCGTATGGAGTTTCACGCTGGCACCGGCCTTCTTGGCTGCCTTCTGGAAATCAGTGGACTGGCTTTTGTAGGCGCTTTCGCTCCATTTTCCGTAGCTAAGAAAGATCGTGATGTCGTAATTCGCGGCGCTGAGAGTAGGGGATAGCTCAACGAGATCGGAGTCGGAGAGGGTGCTGTTTTCGTTAGCAAATCCGAGGTTTACGCCGCCGCGCGATTTATCATCTTCTCGGTATTCCTTCAAGTCGTAGACGCCGCCTAGGCAAAAGGCGGCTTTGTAGAAGTTGGGGGTTGCTATGGGAGCGTAGGCTGCGGCCCAAGCTCCGGGGCCCATGCCGCCGATACAGATTTTTTCAGGGTCGACGAGGCCTGCATCGATGAGCGCTTTGGCGGAATCTTCAATGTCTTCGAAAAGCTTGGCGACGCCTTCTTTGGTGTTGGTATCGACCTTTAGTGGGCCGAGCACCCCTTCGCTGCCGCTGTAGTTGATTCTCAATACTACGAAGCCTTCGGCGGCGAAGTAGTTTGCTTCAGGGGTCCACTCTGCCCGGTCGAAGTCAGACCAGATGCCGTTGCGAAGCCAAATGAGGAGTGGCTTCTTGCCTGAGGTTTTTTCTGGGGGGACCGTGAGGACGGCGGAGAGTTTATTGCCGTCTCGATTGGGAATTTCCACAAGCTGGGTCGGTCCAACGTCTTCAGGTTTTACGCGACCTCCATTGACGAAGGCGATCTCGATTTTGTCTTCTGTCAAATCAGCGTAGAGGATTTGCGTAGGGTAGTTTGCAATGTAGCGGGAAACGAGAAACTTCTCTCTTTTTGTATCCCATGACTGGATACGATTCACGGAGCCGGGAAGTTTTTCGTCCAAGGTGGCCTGGACCTTAGCTATTTCCTTATCGCTCCAGAAAGAGGCACGTGTCACTGCATCGAGGAACAGTCCGACGACCTTGCCAGTGTGGGGATCGAAGCGTGTTTCGCCGTAGCGATCGATCGCGTATTCGCTTTGATCGGCAAGAACTTGGAGCGTTTTGTCCTCTTCGAGATCGAAGACGTAAATAGAAGGAAGCTGGGTGTTGATGGTTCCCGTTACGATTGCTTTGTCGGTCGTGCCTACGATTCCGAGCACCCGGATCCAAAAATTGAGATTTTTGAGTTTTGTTTCCTCTCCGGTTTCTGGATTGACCCTGTAGTAGGCGAGGTTTTCGCCTTTGGTGTCGTCTTTCTTGATAAGGCGAATCGCTCCCTTGGCATCTGTGAAGCACTCGAAGTTCTTGGATTCCGACTGGTAGATCGTCTTGGGGGCTTCTTCGGTGGCTGCGTCGTATTCGAGGACAGTCCACTTGTTTTCGTTTTTGTCGTAAGGGTTTTCCAATACGAGGAATCGAGAGGTTCCGGGGATGGCGGAGAGGATCTTGGATTTTCCTTCCTTTGTTCTCCGGGCGGGGAACTTGTCGCCAAGTTTTAAGGTGTGGAGGCGATGGGCGTCATTGACAGCGTCTGCTACGATGGCGAGGTGGTCTTGGGCGACCCACTTGAGATCGAGAATGTTCGCATCTTCGCCTTTCCCGTTGCTGACCGAGACCATGTCGGTCTTATGTGTCGCGTTATTGAGGATGATGATTTTCTGTTTGCCATCGATGTTCTTCTCGATCGCCGCGACGTGGATCCCGTCAGGAGAGAGTTCGATTTGGGAAAACGCCGGTTCGAGAAGTAGGTCTCTATTGTCGGCGAAGCTATTGGTTGCGAGAGCGGCGAGGAACATCGCGATCGCCGTGTGAATTCGGGAATGGAAGTGCATATTGTTAAAGGGGAGGTTGCAAAACAGTGTTGAGGTAAAGAAGTGAATGAAGGGAGGCTGAAGCGTTCGCGAAGAGTCGGAAAGCGGACGAACTGCACCCTTTTCAGTATGGAAATGTCCGCCTGGCTGCGCTATCGCGAAAAATCGCTACCGCCACCGCGACCGAGTTTGCGAAGACTCGATGGTCATAGTGTGCTTTTTCATCTAGGAATGCGGAATTTTTTCTCACAGGCAAGGAAGATGATCTTGTTCGAGTTCTGGCCCAAACCGTTGACGGCGGTCAGTGCTGCTGACCTTTCCTCTAATCCCCCATTGGGTGGCGGTCCGAAGGCTCCAAGCAAACCATCGCTGCACGTGACTTGAAGAATGAAACGGGTCAAAATCTACCTGTGACAGATTGAGATGTGCATCAGGTTGGTAGCTCGACGAGTCTTGATTGCGGGCGGGATTTTTGAGGGCTTGGAGGGAGGGCAAGTGCACCTGGAGCCGATCAAGAAAATTCTGGCTGCATCTGTTGCCAATGGTGGCGGTGCGCACATCCTTGCTGATAGCTGGTAGATGCAGCGGATTGGCGAGGTGGCAATCGAAGTGAGCAGTTGCGAACCGGACGGCGAGGATGGATTGCTTGATCGGTTTGCTCAATTCAGTGAATGGCAGATAAAAGCGAAGAGGAATCAAATGAATGCTACCGGTTTTCTAAGATCAATCATGACGTTGATCGTTATGGTGACCCTTCCATTTCATGGAAGCGCTGAGAATGTGGATCCTTACGGACTTTCGTTGGCTCGGCTTAGGGAAATTACGGAGCACACGGCCAGCCGCGATTTGACATCTATCGAAGAGGCTCCCGTCGAAATGACGGTTGTCACCGGGCGGCAAGGGGTGAAGACGCTGAGAGACGTGCTGGATCGTGTCCCGGGCTTCTTTGGCCATCTCCTTCTTGGTGATCGTTGGCACCATCTCCGGTGGTACTGCGCTGCACAATGCGTCAAGTGCCATCATCTCCTCATGTTGATCGGCGTCACCGTCCTCGATGAC
>JBNKSG010000274.1:0-5149 GCA_050297195.1 Opitutaceae bacterium
AGCGTCACGCCCACGCACTGCGTCGCCGAGCTCGCCTCGCGGCAAACCGCTAGGATTTCGTCCGGCGTGGTAACCAAGGCCTTGAAGACGACCTTGACCGGTACGTTGGGGTCGGAGTCGAGCGAATCGGCCACGACTTGGGAGTCCGCCGCAACTTGTTTGAGGGTCTCTGGACCGTAGAGATGCTGGCTACCGACAACCAACCAGACTTCCTTTGTATCAAATGCAGATTTCATGGATTTGTTCTATGGGGATTTATGAGATTATAGTATCGAGGAGACGCCTTCGCTTACTTGCCTTCCTTGATGTTCAAGAGTTCCTTCATGACCGGAGCAAGGTCCACCGCTTCTACGCCACCGAAGTTGTCATGAACTTTCTTATACAGAGCGAAGAGGCGATTGTACTGCGCGTGGCGTTCGGGATCTGGCTGGTAGCGATCTGGCTTGAGACCAGTCATCGCCTTCTGAGCTGACTCGAAGTCCGCATGGCCGCCCTTCTCCTCGCCCGCCACCACGGCCGCAGCGATCGCAGCGCCCAAGGCGCAGCTCTGAGAGGAAGCCGATACTAGCATTTCGCGACCGGTGATGTCCGCGTAAATCTGCATCAGCATGGAATTCTTTTCGGCAATGCCACCGGCGCAAACGATGCGGTTCACCGCAATTCCGTATTCGCTAATGCGCTCGAGAATCATGCGAGCGCCAAAGGCGGTCGCCTCGATGAGAGCGCGGTAGATTTCCGCGCGGCTGGTGTGCAGGGTTTGTCCCAGAACGAGGCCGGTTAGCCGCTGGTCGACCAGAACCGTGCGGTTTCCGTTGTTCCAATCCAGAGCCAGCAAACCGCTTTGCCCCGGAGCAAGCTTGGCCGCTTCCTGTGTAAGTTCGATATGAGTGGAATCGCTGCCTTGGCAAACGCCTTCCACCCACCACTTGAAGAGATCGCCCACCGCAGACTGCCCGGCTTCCACGCCGAAATATCCGGGAAGGATGGAACCGCGCACGATGCCGCAAATTCCGGGAACGTCCGGCACGTCGCCGCTGGCTTTGACCACCGCGCAGTCGCAGGTCGAGGTGCCGATAACTTTGACCAGCGTGCCTTCTTCCACGCCGCACCCAATCGCGCCGTAGTGAACATCGAACTCGCCCATGGCCAAGGGAATACCCGCCGGCAAACCAAGCCGCTTCGCCCATTCCTCGGAGAGCGTGCCCGCGATTTCGGACGCGTCGTAAGCTTTTGAATACAAGCGATCGCGCAGGTCAGCGATCTTGGGATCGAGCATGGAGAGGAATTCCTTGTCGGGAAGCCCGCCCCACTCTTCCGCATAGAAGGCCTTGTGGCCGGCCGCGCAGACGCCGCGCTTGATCTCCTTGGGATCCTTCACGCCTGCGAGCTGCGACGGGATCCAGTCGGCGATTTCCACCCATGAGTAGGCTGCCTCGAAAACCTCGGGAGCCACCTTCAAGCAATGCCAGATCTTGCTCCACCACCATTCGGACGAATAGGTGTTGCCGCACTTGGCCACGTACTGGGGTCGTTCCTTGGATGCGATCTCGGTGATCTTCGCCGCTTCCTCGTAGCTGGTGTGATCCTTCCAGAGCCAGCATTGGGCGGCGAGGTTGTCCTTCCACTTTGGGTAGCAAGAGAGTGCCTGGTTCTTGTCGTCGACCGGCAGTGGGCTGGACCCGGTAGTATCCACGCCGATGCCGATGACATTGGCCGGGTCGAAATCCGGATAGGAGTCCTTGGCGATAGCGATCGCGTCGGTCGTCGCTTTGGCAAGGGAGCCGAGGTAGTCCGCCGGACATTGCCGGGCAAGGTGGTGGTCGCTGGCGGAAAGCAGAATGCCTTGGTCACCTGAGGGGTAATTGACGACAGCCGAGGAAACTTCGCCTGCGCCATCCGTTCTCACGATCAGACAACGCACTGAATTGGTACCGAAATCGAGGCCTATAGAAAACTTCATGACCAAAGTTGTACTTATTCGATTAAGGTTGCAAAAGATGGCGACTCCTTAACCGTTAAACAAAAGCTGATTCGTAGCAAACGCCCCCTTGCGCCGTAACCTGAGCCCTTGCCAGAAATGCCCCAAAAAGTTTCGATGAGCACAATCGCGGCGGAAGTCGGAGTCTCCAAGGCCACCGTCTCCCTCGCCCTGCGCAACAGCCCGGAGGTCTCCACAGCGATGAAGGAGAAGATTCGCGAAACCGCGGAACGGCTCGGCTACCAGCTTAACCCAGCCCTCGGCCAGCTGCTCTCCCAAATCCGCAACCGGGACAGCTACCGAGCCACCATCGCCCTCATCAACGCCCACTCGGACAACCATTCCCTCAAGAAGCATCCGACCATTCCCGAATACGTCGAAGGCATCAGCCAACGGTCCGATTCGCTGGGCTACCGCCTCGACTACTTTTGGTTGAACGATCCCGACTTCAAGGCTCGCCGCCTCAAGTCCATCATGCTGGCCCGCGGGATCAAGGGAGCGCTCGTGGTAGGATTGATGAACGACTGCCATTTTCCCGAGAAGCTGCTGCCCATCGCCGAAGCGCTGCCCCTCGTGATCACCGGCGTGCGCACGCGCAACCCCACCCTGCCCTACGTCTGCGTCGACCATCACGGACTGGCCTTGCAAGCCGTCGAAAACGCGCTTCGCCTCGGCTACAAGCGCCCCGGGCTCGTGCTCGACCAAACCATCGACCGCCTCGTGGAAGGACGCTTTTCCGCCGGCTACCTCTACGGGCAAATGCGCCTGCCCGAGGACTCTCGCCTGCCGCCTCTCTACCAAAAGGCGAACGAGCAAGAAGACTTCGCCAATTTCAAAAGCTGGATGGACGCACAAAAACCCGACGTGATCTTCACCCTGTACAACGACGTCTCCCATTGGCTCGAAAAGCTCGGATTGAAAACGCCCCAGGACATTGGCCTCATTCAATTGGAGTGGCGCAAAAGCGCTCCCAACTGGTCCGGCATGCGGCAACACAACGACCACACCGGAGAAGCCGCAGTCGACACCCTCGTCGGCATGATCCATCGCGGCGAAACCGGCCTCCAAGCCGAACCCCGCGCCCTCCTCATCGCCCCCTCCTGGCAAAGCGGCAAGACGACCGTGAAGCAGATGCAGGATCGATTCTCTGCGGACGCGGGCTAAAGCTCCGCGCTACGGCGCAAAAAAGGCCGCTCCCAAAAAAGGAAGCGGCCCGTAAATCTGGGATCGCGAGACCTTAGCTCTCGGCTCTTTCGCCCGCGTCGTCGAGGATCGCTTGCTTGAGAGCTTCGAGAGTTTCCTTGGTCTTCCCCTTGGTCGCTTCCAACTCGTCCGCGCTAGCGACATCGCCCTTGGCGAAGATGTAGAACTTGATTTTCGGTTCGGTACCGCTGCCGCGCACCGCGTAGCGGTATCCATTTTCCAACTCCACGAAGTACAAGTCCTGCTTGGGCACTTCCTTGCCATCGGGGTCGAGTACGGTTTCGACGCCGAAGTCTGTAAATTTGGATACCTTGCTGCCGAGGAATTCGGTCGGCGGAGTCGAGCGGTAGGTCTCGAGAATGCGTGCGATCTTCGCCGCGCCGGCCGCGCCTTCGTAGACGAGCTGACCGAGGCCTTCGAGGAAGTAGCCGTTCTTCAGGTAGATCGCATCGAGGTATTCCAGCATCGATTTGCCCTGAGCCTTCAGGCTGGCGCCAATTTCGCAGAAGAGAGCGCAGGCTGCGTTTGCGTCCTTGTCGCGAACCGTGTCGTTCGGCAGGTAGCCATAGCTTTCCTCGCCGCCAAAGACGTAGAAGGTGCTGTGCTTTTGCAGGAGCTCCGCGCGGGCCTTGAGCGAGAGCGAATCGTAGTCGGAGACGCCTCCCTTCTCACAGGCTTCGTCCTGGTAGATACGCAGCTTTTCGCCGATCCACTTAAACCCGGTAAGCGTATTCACGACCTTGATACCATGTCCGGTTGCGATCGCATCCTGCAGCGGCGAAGTCACGAAGGTCTTGACCAAAGCGCAGTTGTCGCCGCCCTCTTGCGGAATCCAACCCATTTCCTTGAGCTTGGAGATGCGGTACTCCGCCATGATGGAACCGATTTGGTTTCCGGTTAGAAGAACCATCTTTCCATCCGGTCCCTTCACGGCTACACCCATGCGGTCAGCATCGGGATCGGTCGCCATGAGCAGGTCGCAGTCGTTGGCTTCCGCAAGCTTTGTCGCGAGCGAAAGCGCTTCCGAGTTCTCCGGATTCGGGGACTTGACGGTCGGGAAATTCGAATCGAAGGCACGCTGCTCCTCCACCACGAGCGGATCGAGTCCGAGCTTCTTGAGAGCGGGCAAGGTTGCAACCGCGCCCGTTCCGTGAATCGGAGTGAAGACTGCCTTGAGCTCCGTCTTCTTGAAAACGTCCTGGTCGATCACGCAGTTGGCGACGCACTGGTTGTAAGCCTCGTCGAGCTCAGGCCCGAGGACCGTGACCTTGGACAGATCGACTCCGATGTATTCCTGCAAGCCAGCCAGCGGGATCGCGTTCACCTGATCGATGACGCCCGTGTCGTTGGGCGGTACCATTTGTCCGCCGTCGGAGAAGTAAGCTTTGAAACCATTGTCGTGCGGCGGGTTGTGGCTGGCGGTGATGACCACGCCACAGGTCGCGCCGAGATGTCGTACCGAGAAGCTGAGCTGCGGAGTCGAACGCGGTCCCTCGAAGATGTAGGCGTCCCCGCCCTTCTTGGCCCAGACCGATGCCGCCAGCTCGCAGAAGAATCGCGAGAAGTGACGGACGTCGTGAGCGATTACGAACTTGGGAGCGGCCTCGATCCCCTCCCGCTCGTGGTGAGCCTTCGCATAGGCGAAAAGGCCGAGCGTCGCCCGAACGACCGTGTACTCGTTGAGCATGTTGGATCCCACTCCGGGGTTTGCGGGGATACCGCTTGTATCCATATCCCCCTTCTCCAGGGAGGTCACCGTCAGGCCGATGGTGCGGCCGCGCATACCGCCAGTGCCAAACGCGATCTCGCGGTAGAAACGGTTGTTGAGCTCGTCCGCATTTCCAGCGTCGAGCAGCTCGCTGATACTTGCCAAGGATGTTTCGGAGAGGAACCCGCCTTTGAGCCAAGTCTCCATGTTTTTCGCAGCAGATGGCAACAATCCGCCGCTTTTCTCCAGTGATGCAACTT
>JBNKSG010000275.1:0-5134 GCA_050297195.1 Opitutaceae bacterium
CGCTTCATTGGTTCGTCGATACGGCGCTGCGGTGATCGTGATGGCCTTCGACGAAGAGGGGCAAGCTGCGACACGCGAAGACAAGGTTCGCATCTGCAAGCGCGCCTACGACTTGTTGGTGGAGAAGCTCAACTTTCCGCCGGAAGACATCATCTTCGATCCGAATATCCTCACCGTGGGTACCGGTATGGAAGAGCATGCCAATTACGCCATCGATTTCATCGAGGCGACTCGGGAGATCAAGCGAGTTTGCCCGTACGCTCGCGTTAGCGGCGGTGTATCCAACATCTCATTCTCGTTCCGCGGAAACAATCCCGTTCGCGAGGCGATCCACGCGGCGTTTCTCTTCCATGCGATCCAAGCGGGTCTCGACATGGGGATCGTAAACGCCGGCATGCTCGCAGTGTACGACGAAGTGGAACCCACGCTTTTGGAAGCGGTGGAAGACGTCTTGCTCAACCGCAATGCGGAAGCGACCGAACGCCTCATCGACATGGCCGAAGAAGTGAAGGCCAACCATTCCGGCGAAAAGGTGGAAGCCAAGATAGACGAGTGGCGCTCCGGCACCGTGGAGGAGCGGCTCTCGCATTCGCTGGTGAAGGGAATTTCCACTTTCGTGGACGAAGATGTGGAGGAGGCTCGCCAAAAGCTGCCCCGTCCGCTCGACGTGATCGAAGGCCCGCTCATGGACGGGATGAAGATTGTCGGAAAGCTTTTCGGCGAAGGGAAGATGTTCCTGCCTCAAGTCGTCAAGTCGGCTCGCGTGATGAAGAAAGCGGTGGCCTACCTGTTCCCGTTCATGGAGGCGGAGAAGGCCGACAACGCGAGTTCGTCGCGCGGCAAAATGTTGATCGCCACCGTGAAGGGCGATGTGCACGATATCGGCAAGAACATCGTGGGAGTGGTCTTGGGCTGCAACAACTACGAGGTCGAGGATCTCGGCGTGATGGTCCCATGCGATAAGATTTTGGATACAGCCCTGGAAATCGGGGCGGATATAATCGGTCTGAGCGGTTTGATAACCCCTTCGCTCGACGAGATGATCCATGTAGCCAAGGAAATGGAGCGGCGCGGTTTCACTGTGCCGCTCCTGATCGGCGGCGCCACCACGAGCAAGGCCCACACCGCGATCAAGATTGCCCAGCACTACAGCGGACCGGTGGTGCACGTTGCCGATGCGTCCTTGGTCGTCGGCGTTTGCAACGATTTGCTCAATCCGGAGAAGCGCGACGCGTTTATCCAGGAACTGGATACGGATCAGGCTGGACTTCGCGAACGTCATGCTGCGGGTAATGCCAATCGGGCCAACATCCTGTCCTTGGACGTAGCCCGCTCGAAGGCCTTCCAGACGGATTGGGTCAAGGCAGACTTGGCTAAGCCGGATGCCTTTGGCGTAAAGGTGTGGCAGGAGGTGGATCTCGCGACCGTTGCGGAATACATCGACTGGTCTCCTTTGTTTTGGACTTGGGAGCTCAAGGGCGTTTTTCCGAAAATCCTCGAAAGCGAAAAGTACGGCAAGCAAGCGACCGAGCTCTACGAAGATGCCCAGAAGCTACTCAAGCAGATCATCGAGGAAAAGGCGTTTCGCCTTCGCGGAGTCACAGCCTTTTGGCCGGCCAACGCTGAGGGAGATGATATCGTGCTGTGGAAGGACGAATCCGGCGCGGAGGAGCTCTCCCGTTTCCATTTCCTGCGCCAGCAAAAGGAGAAGGTGGGCGACGATGTTTACTACAGCTTGTCCGATTTCATCGCCCCCAAGGTGAGCGGCCGCGTCGATGCTCTCGGCGGTTTCGCGGTGACCGCTGGCGAAGAGGTCGAGGCATTTGCCAACACTTTCAAGGAAGCGGGCGACGACTACTCGGCGATCTTGGCCCAGTCGCTAGGCGACCGTTTCGCGGAAGCTTTGGCGGAGTACATCCACAAGCAGGTACGCGAGCAATGGGGCTTCGGTAAGGTAGAGGATCTCACTGTCGAGCAGCTAATAAAGGAGGAGTACCGTGGGGTGCGTCCAGCGGCTGGCTATCCAGCTTGTCCGGATCACACCGAGAAGCAGACGCTTTGGTCGCTGCTTTCAGCGGAGGAGCATACGGGTGTTTCGCTGACCGAGAGCTTCGCGATGAATCCAGGAAGCTCCGTTTCCGGCCTCTACTTTGGCGGAGTCGACGCGCGCTACTTCAACGTCGGCAAGGTCGAGCGCGACCAGATCGAGGACTACGCCAAACGCAAGGGAATATCGATCGAAGTCGCTGAGAAGTGGCTGGCTCCGAATCTCGCGTATAGCTGATTCGGATACGGAAATATCACTAGGGAAACGTCTGTAAGGAACGGACGTTTCTAAGGTTTCGAATGTGTTCGTTGCACGTTCGAAACCTGCTCGAAACGAGAATGGCGCGGGTTGCGCGTTCTTAACATTTGGGACGTTGATTTGTGGATCGCAGTTCGTGATCTGTGTATCTGCAGCCGCCTGCCTTGGGTGGCCTAATCCAGTATACAAATCAACCAACCCATTGATCGAGATGAAATTATCGTATCACGTTCTTGCATACGCGGCATTTGGTGCCGTATCCCTCTCCGCCGCGGAGTTTAAGTTCGAGCCCTTGCCGGCTCAAGTCGATGTTGGTTCGCTCCCAGCGGACGCTCCTTTTGCATTGGTGGAGGGAGTCAGCCAAGAAACCGTGTTCAGCGCGGAAAGCGTTTTGAATGACGGCGATCCATTGACCAGCATCCCGTTGCTCGGGGACACGAGCGAGAGCGGCGCGAACCGCACCATGTTTGACATGATCGCTGTGAACCTTGAGGGAGAAGACCCTGGCCGCTACCTTTTCTTGGCCCACGAAACCCGCGGCACTGGAAGCTACATGCCTTACGGCGGTATTACTCGCACCGACCTGTTGACAGGCGGTACCTCAATCATCGCTCAGTCTTCGGATTTCCAGGCGATCGATCCCTGCCTTTGGACGCCTTTTAATACAGTCATCACAGGTGAGGAAAGAGCTGGTGGCCGCCTCTTTGAAATCATCAATCCCTTGGAGCCCGATCCGGAGCTTGTGCACACCATCCATCGCACGGCGATTCCACGTGTTGCTCACGAAGGCTTGAAGTTCGACTCGAAGGGGAACCTCTACTTCGTCGACGAGCTAAGCGGCGGAAGCGTCTATAAGTTCGTTCCGGCGAGTCAGGACAGCCCGCTTGCTGTTGGGCAGACCTTTGCCTTGAAGGTGCTTTCCGGCGAGTCTGCTGGCGTGGCGGTTTGGGAACCGATCACGGACGAGAGCGGAGCGGCTTTGCCTGCGACGGAAGCGGCCTTGTTCGACGAGGATGGAGCGCAAGCGCTCGACGGGCGTTTGGCGGCGGACCTTGTTGGCGGTACGAACTACCAGCGTCCGGAAGACTTGGAAATCGGTCGATTGAAGAATCGCCATGAAGTGCTCTATGTCACTACGACCGGCACTCATGAAGTCTACGCCATCGAGCTGCTTGACTCGCTCAACGCTAATGTAACGCTTCTCGTGAGTCGCGATACCATCGATCTCGCTTCGGGCGAAGCGGTTGGTGGCGATCTCCGGAGTCCGGACAATCTGGCGATCGACGCCTGTGGAGTCGTCTACATCGTAGAGGACAATTCTCCGGGTGACATTTGGGCGGTGAATGATGAGGATGGCGACGGTGTCGCTGAGTCGATCGGTCGCTTCGCAAGTCTATCTACGCCTGGCTCGGAGCCATCCGGTCTCTACTTCAATCCGCTGAATTCGAGCGAAGCGTTCGTAAGCGTGCAGCATCCATCAACTGGAGATGACCACATCATCCGTCTTACTTTGCCGAAGAACGTTAAGTGCCACGGCAAGGAGAAGCGCGAGAAGGATGAAAAGCACGAGAAACGCGGCAAGGGCCGTGATCGTCACTAAGCTTGGTCGTTAGGCTTTAAGGTCCCAGTTTGGGCTGGTCGCAGATCGCTGCGGCTGGCCCTTTTTCGTTTTCAGGCCGAGCGTATAGCTGAAGCGGATACAGAAGCTCTTCGTCTGGATTGGTTCCAATTGGCTTTGTGTTGCTCGGATTTGAGCGACCTTTTGAGAGCGAAATTGCTCAAAGCAGACCTACTTTCTGCCATGTCGGTTTATTGCCGGCTTTTGGCGCAGGCGATGCTGTTCTGTAGGTCCGTCCCTGGTAACAGGGATTGAGGGAGTGACGCTACTGTCCTTTGGGACAGAAGCAGACAAATCCGGGGCCGGCGTTAGGGGTTATCGTCGGCCCCGAACTCCTTTCGGGGGAGTGCTGTTTTTTTAGCTCGCGGCAGTGATCCTGCGGCGGGGTTGCTGGCTTCCCTCTTCGCTGAAGCTTCGCCGAGACGCGAAAGTGCCGCGCAATTGTTTGCTTGCGGAGCGGGTTACCTTAGTCGCCGAGCAGGTCTTGGCCGGTGAGGATGTCGATGAACTTCTTCATGGCCGGCGTGAGCACGCGGCCTTTGCGGTGCAGGATGCCGAGGGGACGATCGAAGGCGGGGCCATCGATGGGGATCGCGCAGAGGGTGCCTTGCTTGATTTCCTGGAGCACGGTGGCTTTGGGAACGATGGCGATACCGGCGTCGATTTCCACGGCACGCTTAACGGTCTCGATGTTGTCGAACTCCATGACGGGATCGATTTCGATCTTCTGGTCCTTGAAGATTTGGTCGACCGCCTTGCGGGTAGGGATGTCCGGATCGAAGCTGATGAACTTATGCTGGGCGAGGGTCTCGAGCTTGAGGCTCGTCTCTTTCGAGAGCGGATTGTTCGGGTGACAGATGGTGATGAGCCGGTCCTTGCGGAAATCAGTGATTTCGATCTGGCGATTCTTTTGCGGGAAGGCGACGAGTCCGAAATCGACAGAGTTGTGTAGGATGCCTTCGTAGACCAAATTGGAACGTCGGTACTCGACGCGTACGTTCACGTTGGGGAACTCGGTCAGGAAATTCTTGATATAAGGGGGGAGCTCGTGGAGGCCGATACTGTAGATGGTGGAGATGCGAATGGTGCCGGAGATGACTTTTCGCATTTCCATCAGCTCGCTGAGCAGCTTCTCGTAGCCGTGGAGGATTTCCTTGGCGGATTGGTAGACGCGTTCGCCTTCGCGGGTGAGCTGGAACTGCTTCTGGCTG
>JBNKSG010000276.1:0-5125 GCA_050297195.1 Opitutaceae bacterium
GGAGCAGCTTGATCCGGCGTCGAACTGGAAGCCTTGGCTGAGGTAAAAGTCGACTGCGGAACCGGTTGGCTCGGTGGAGACGAAGAGTTGCTTGGCGCCGGCGGCCTTGGCGGAGTCCTCCAGCTCGAAGTAGAGGGAGCGGGCGATTCCGCTGAGCCGGTATTCGGCGCTCACGTACATGGCGATGATCTGGTCGACGCCTTCGCGGATGCCGTGCTTGATGATTGCGATGCCGGTGAGCGTTTCCCCATCGAAGGCTCCGAAGGCTTCGGCATTTCCGTCGAGCTCCTCCTTCCACCAGTTGAGGAGGTTTTCCCAGAACGCCGGATCGGAGGAGACTTCGACCGAGTCGTCGTAGGCTTCCAGTTCGTCGCCGGAGGGGCGGTACATCTTGTCTACGCTTTCGGAGCGGTCGATTTGGTAGACCTGTTCGAGGTCGTTGCTCGAGAGTTTCTTGAATTCGATATCGAACATATGGGGATTCTGGCAGAGAAGATGCAGCGCGGTCAGTGCTTGCAAGAAGATTAACCTGAGGGTAACGCAGCCGAATGATTCTTCCCGTAGAAGACGAGTTTAGTGACGTAATCAGCAAGGCGCAGAAGGGGCAGGGGATCAGCACCGAGAAGCTCGCCAAGCGGGCGGGGGTGTCCGAAAACCCGATCCGGGCGGCTCGTCGGGGTGTGTTTGAACCGGAGGTCGTGGAAGCCTTGGGCGAGGCGCTGGGATTGAACGTGCCGGCGCTTTTGGAATTGGGGCGCGGCAAATGGCGTCCGGCGGAGGTTCCTCAAATCGAGGGCTTCGCAATGGTTTGCAGCCCGTTCTACGATTGGAAGGTGAACGCCTTCGTGGTGTGGGACGCGGAGAGCAAGCGCGCGATCGTTTTCGACACGGGAACGACGGCGGCCCCGCTGGTCGAATTGCTGGAAAGCCAAGGGCTTGAGCTGGATTCGGTGATCTTGACCCATGCCCATTGGGACCATTTCGAAGGAGCGGCTGACCTCCTGAAACGCTGGCCGCAGGCACGGGTGCTGTTGGGCGAGAAGGATGGCTCGATTTCCGTGCCGACGGAGCCGATGCTCGAAGGCTTCGAGCTGGAGGTCGGTAAGATCACAGTTCGCGGATTTGACACGCCCGGGCACACCAAGGGCGGGATGAGTTTCGTGGTGGATGGGCTTCCGCAGAAATTCGCCGTGGTGGGCGACGCTTTGTTTGCGGGGTCGATGGGGGGAGCGAACGTTTCCTACGCGGACGGGCTGGCATCGGTAAAACGCATCCTCGAGCTGAGCCCCGATACGATTTTGGCTCCCGGTCACGGACCGCTCACCACCGTGGCGGAAGAGCGAAAGATGAATTGTTTCGCAGCTCCGTAGCGGTTCTAAGGGAATGGCTTGGGGGCCGCAACCTCG
Source organism: Opitutaceae bacterium (assembly GCA_050297195.1). GTDB lineage: Bacteria > Verrucomicrobiota > Verrucomicrobiia > Opitutales > Opitutaceae > Pelagicoccus. The sequence goes on from JBNKSG010000276.1 coordinate 1,407, forward strand.
GTGGCTGGATCGGATCATTCCCAACGGACGCGCTTCGTCCTTGCCTTGGAAAAGTTGCGAAAGCTAGATACGCGCATGTCAGACGCAAAGCGTACTCCTCTATACGATTTTAACGTCGCCCACGGTGGGCGCATGGTCGATTTCGCCGGCTGGGAAATGCCGGTGCAGTACGCCAGCATCGTGGAGGAGCACAAGGCGACCCGCTCGACTGCCGGGCTCTTCGACGTGAGCCACATGGGCGAAGCGACTGTGGTAGGCCCGGATGCGGAAGCGTTCCTGAACTATGTGCTGACCAACGACGTATCCACCATGGACGACGGTAAGGCGCTCTACAGTTTGATGTGCCATCCGAATGGCGGCGTGGTGGACGACTTGCTGGTCTACCGCAAGGCGGCGGGAGACTACTTGCTGTGCTTGAACGCGTCCAACGTCGATAAGGACATCGCATGGCTTTCGAAGGAAGCGGCGGCCTTCGACGTGACGTTGGAGGACGTTTCCGATACCTTTGGGCTGATCGCGCTGCAGGGACCGAAGGCGTTCGAGATCCTCGGGGATATCAGCTCGGTGGATCTTTCGGGACTGGCATACTATCGCTTTATGGAAGGTGAAATCGCCGGCGTGCCTTGCATCGTGAGCCGCACGGGCTACACGGGCGAAGTGGGCGTAGAATTATTTGTGGCCGCTGATCGCGCTGCGGAGCTAGCGGAGGCCCTGCTGGAGGCGGGAACGCCGAAGGGAATGGTCCTCGCCGGACTCGGGGCTCGCGACAGCCTCCGCTTGGAAGCTGGGTATTCGCTTTATGGGCACGAGATAGACGACGCGGTGGGACCGGTCGAAGCGAACCTGATGTGGACGGTGAGCCTGAAGAAGGAAGGCGACTTCATCGGCAAGTCAGCGATCGCTGGAAAAAAGGCGGCTGGGCCGGAGAAGAAGGTCGTGTTTTTCAAGACGGGAGGGCGACGCATTGCCCGTCCGGGTACGGACATTGTGGCAGGCGGGGCAAAGGTGGGAACCGTGGTTTCCGGCACCTTCTCGCCGATTCTTAACGAAGCGATAGGCTCGGCATTGATGGAGGCTTCGTTTGCGAAGTCCGACGAGCTGGGCGTGGAGCTTCGGGGCAAGGCGTACCCGATCGAACGGGCTCGCCCGCCTTTCGTGCCCTTGAACCCTCAAGCTTGATTTCTTGGATTTGGAACTTGTCGGCGCTCAAGTCGCTGTCGATGATTCGCGAATCCGAACCGTTTTTTCCTCTCAACATCCACAAGACCTTTGATCCGAAAATGAGTATCCCTGCAGACCTTAAGTACACGAAAGACCATGAATGGCTAAAGCCCCTCGGCGGGGATGAGGCGATCGTCGGCATCACCGACTTTGCCCAAAACAGCTTGGGCGACATCACATTCGTGGAGGTTCCAGAGGTGGGGGATAGCTTTGCCGCGGGCGAGAGCTTCGGTGTCGTCGAGTCCGTCAAGGCGGCTTCCGACCTGTACATGCCGGTCGATGCGGAAGTCGTCGAGGTCAACGAGGCTCTGGAGGACTCCCCGGAGAGCGTGAATACCTCGCCTTACGAAGACGGCTGGATCATGAAGATCAAGATCACGAATCCTGACTCGCTTGCCGATCTGCTTGACGCGGCCGCCTACGAAGAGATCGCCAAGGATTAGGGCGAGTCTTCAGTTTTGAGTTTCGAAAAGCCCGAGGCATGTCGCCTCGGGCTTTTTTTCGGTCTTTCTGATCGTTCGCATCAATTTTTGAATACGAAGGATTGGGAAAGGCGAATTTTCACGGGTTGCCGGTTTTTGGTCGGCGGTTCGAAGCGCCATTGCGAGATGGCGTCTTGCACGGCCAGCAACATCACGACATCTGGGTTCCCGTCTGTCTCGCTGAGGACTGGGATCCTGACTTGTCCGGCTTCGTCGACGTAGAAGGTGAAAACGGCGCGGCTTCCGTTGTACTGTTCGATCAATTCGTTAGGGACGAGTGGAGGCGTCTGGGAAATGGGAAACGGTGGCGTATCGAGTTCTTCGATACTGGTGAGCTTGCTCTCGTTGGAACGGAATCCCGTTATCTCGTTGAAGCGGAGATTGAGGGCTGAGGCGCCGCTCGACATGCTAACGACATTCCCTTTGGAACGGAACTGGATGTCGATTTGGGTGACGATGGACTTGTTCTCGCCGTCGATGTACGGCGCGGTGAACCTCCAATCGTCGATCACACGTTCGAGCGCTTGGGTGAACTGAGGGTGCGTGGATTCGAGCACGAGCCAGTCGCGAAGCTCGCCGGCGTAATCGATATCGAGAACGACCTTAAGGTATCCTTCGATGAATCCCTCAGCTTCCAAGCTGCTTGGAAAGTTCGGGAGCTTGAGAATTTTGAACTGAAAGTCCACGCCGGGTATGTCGCTAAACCCGTTATTTGGAGCGGCGTCGATGCGAGCTGGGGTAAGCGATGCAAACAGGCAGGCGCCGATTAGTAATCTCGCCAATTTCATTTTTTTCCTTTGGGTGGAAGTTTCGATTGAATGTAACTGGGCCCATTCAATTTACGTCGCGGCGTATCGCCGCACTTCAGCTTTTTGCGACAAAAGCGCCCGGGGAATTGCGGGATCGGCCGCTTGCAGCCCTAGAGGCTAGCGGTCTCCAGTTCGCCCTTCTTGAAGCGAAACGGCTGTGCGGCTTTCGCGACGACGGGGCGACCATGCCGCAGGGGCGGCTCGAACTTCCATTGCAGCAAGGCGTTTTGTGCGATGACGAGGAGGCGTTCGTCCACGCGGTCGTCCGCTTCTCGCAAGGTTGGGATGCGCACGTTTCCTTCCGTGTCGATGTAGAATTGGAAGACGGCGTTTACCACTTCTCGCTCTTCCAGCATGTCGATGTGGAAGCTCGGTTTTTCGATATGGGTGGGAATGGGAATGCTATCCAGTTCGTCGAGCGTATAGACGTGGTAGCTGTCCTTGTATTGCGCCAAGCTGACGAAACTTGGCATAATGGAATCGTATCCAATCCGTTCGTACACGATGCCTTTTCCGCGCTCGAAGTTCACCTTGATCTTGCTCGCGATCGCGGCGCTTTCGCCGTCTACGCGCGGCACCGAAAACTTCCAGTCGGGAATCACGTTTTCCACGGACTTGGCAAAGTCGATATGGTCCGCTTCGAGCAGCAGGTAGTCCTCGAGCTCGCCGAATTGGTTTATGTAGATGGCGAAGGTGGCGCTGCCTTCCAGTAAGCCGCGAGCTTTGAGCGAGTTGGGGAAGATGGGGTCCTTGTTTCGCAGGATCTCGAACTCGAGCTGCGGCTGCACGTCCGCTCGGTAGCGGGCTATCTCCTCGTTCGGCTCAGCAATCAAGGCCATGGGCAATGCCAGGGTGAGGGCGAGTTTAGCGAATAGTCGCTGTAGGTTCATGGAGCGTTTATCTGGAGCTACTGGATGCGTTCGGTTTGGAACGAGCGACGATTTAGGAGTTACTCCGCCGAGAGCGGAAACCCTTCAATCCTTATCTTTTCTGAAGGGTTGTCTCATCGCCAAGGGTATGTGAGAGTGTACGGGCCCCGTTCAAGAAGTTCGTTCCCAAATTCCGATAGACGATGTCCAAGGACGATAAAATCGACGTTTTGCTAGACCGCTGGAATTCTGCATTCTCTCCGGACCCGAATCTCGCGGCTCGCGTTCGGGCGGAGGCGGAAAGGTCGGCTCAACGGGAGGCAACCGTGACCTGGGTT
>JBNKSG010000277.1:0-5069 GCA_050297195.1 Opitutaceae bacterium
CTTCGATTTCATCTTGAAGAGACTTACCTTGTCTTCTATATCGATACGCGGAATAGCGACAAACACGATCGCCGCTACGAAAACCATCGACGCGAACATGGACGTTCCAAGAAAAAACAAGCGGGTGGAACAGACAGACCTCAAAGCCCTCAGCAAATCCATCTTCTGAGTCTTCCGCATTCCTTCCAGCATTTCGTAATCGCCTTCGGCCTTCGTTTCGATCGAGGTGTTGATCACCAGATAGAAAATAGCCAAGGCCGAAAAGACGAGTAATTGGAAACCGAATACCAATGTAGCCGTCAGGATGCCGGCCATGATAATCAAGAAAAGGCAGAGCAGAGCCAGCTGCATTTCCTCGCGACGCTTGTTGTGATTCAAGCAGCGAAAGAGGATCAGCCAAGTATTGAGATCAAGCAAGGCGGGTATCGTATCCTTTGCGAGGACATCGATCAAAACGAGCGGCACGATAGCGATCGCATACCCCTTCCAGACAACTTGCGGCACACGAGCAATCCAGTTCGGCTTCACTAGGGCAAGAACCACAACCGAGCTCGCGATCATCGCGGGTATCTTGTTGTGACCGCTAATATTGAACAAAGTGGTGATACACACGAGCCCCATCAGGGCGCCGAGCATCCACTTCAACGTGAGGAGATCCTCTAGGCTATGCCTGTCCGATTTGGATTTCATTCACGTAAGCTCCTACACTTCCACCCGAAACGGGCTGGAAGGAAATTCTATTACTTCCGCCGATCTCCTGGTATCCACTTTCCAATTCACAGGGCACCAGTTCTGACAAGCCATCGAAATATGCCTCGAGGTCCGATACTCGCTGGATCCGTATGCTCGGTCCTCCCACGATGTAGCAAGAATCAAGTTTCCCCTCCAGGAATAGGTCCTCCGCTAAACTCGCCGCGAAGGAACACATCTTCTCAAAAGTCTCTTCGCTCTTCCAAAGGAAAGAGGCGGGATCGACCACGATATCGAGTAGGGACTGGGTCTCCGTCGCGTTTTGCTTAACGATCAATCGTCCTTGCTTTGCGGATACCTTCCAATGGATCGATCGTTGGGCATCCCCCTTTTCATAGTGACGCAATCCGATCAATTCGCCCGACACGCCCTGTTTCTTGCTACTCCTCCCTTGCAGTAAGCCCGAAACCTCAGGGTTGCGATAACGCGTGTAAGCAATTCGCTTCGGCCAAACGCGTATCTCGGCTTCACATTCGCCCGGTAGAAATTTCGAGAGAAACCCGAACGGAAAACTCGATACCGCATTTTCAATTACGATACTCGTCTTCATGCGACGCGCAGGCTTGAAGCGCCAGACCAGCACAGTCTCTTCGCCTGGGTCGAGCCGCTGTTTCATGTACAAGCGGCGCTTTTCGTCGGCTGCATCGGTCTTCAAGCCGAAGGAAACGCAAAACAGCGGGAAACGCTGCCGCGCGTTTTCGAGGATAACCTTCGCCTGCCCTTCCTCGCCGACGCGAAAGGTAGAGCTCGTCTCCAGTCTCCAGCGCGCGCAAAGCAGATTCCCCCAACACACCACTCCGCTCATGATCAAGGCTGCGATGAGCAACGCCAGCGCCGCGAAAAGGATGTTGTTCACCGTGTTGTAGGCCGCCAAGCCGATCGTGAGTCCGATAAAAATCAGCAGCATGCCCGAACCGGTCGGAATAACCTTATGCCCCTTCGGTGGCACAACTTGCTCAAAGAGCTTGCGCAGCAAAGAGCCCCTACGATTCGAAACCGCGGGCCCCTTCCAGTCAAAACGCTCTTCTGCTACGGGAGCTGCCATCGGCTAGCCTACTTGGGTTGCGGTATCGCGTTGAGCAAACGCCCCAAAATCCCCTCGACCATGCGACGCTCCTCGAGGGCGTCCGAAGACGGACGACGAAGATTGAGACGATGTCCCATCACAGACTGAGCAACTTGCAAAACGTCCTCCGGAATCACGAAATCACGCCCGAGGTAGAGCGCCCGAGCCTGGGATGCGGTCTTCAGGGCGATCCCGCCACGCACGCTGATGCCGGCCTTGAACTCGCTTTCGGTGCGCGTCGCGGTGATGAGCTTTAGCATGTACTCCAATATTGAGTGCTCGATAAAAACTTTCTTCACGGTGGCTTGCATCATTTCGATAGCTGCCGGCTCGACTGCGCCCTCGACCACCATTTCGTCATAGCTAGGGTTTCCGTCGGCCAAAATCTCCAGTTCGCTGGCGGGATCAGGGTAGCCCATCTGCAAGCGCATAAGGAAACGGTCCATTTGGCTCTCCGGCAGCGGAAAGGTTCCTTCGTAGTCTACCGGGTTTTGCGTGGCAACCACCATGAAAGGCGATCCAACCTCGTAGGTGCATCCATCGACGGTCACCTTCCCGTGGTCCATGACTTCCAGCAAGCTAGACTGGGTCTTAGGCGTGGCGCGGTTAATCTCGTCGGCGAGGACGATATTCGAGAAAATGGGACCGGGCTTGAAATGGAATTCGCGATCGCGCTCGTCATAGATCGAAACGCCCGTCACGTCGGTCGGGAGCATGTCGCTGGTGAATTGGATTCGCTTGAATTCCGTGTCCATCGCCTTCGCCAGACAGTAGGCCAAGGTCGTCTTTCCCACCCCTGGAAGGTCTTCGATCAAAACGTGACCGCCCGCTGCCAAGCAAATAAGCGCCTGATCAATAACGTCTTCCTTGCCTTTGATCCGGGAACGCATGGCTTCGCGCAGCCGACTTAAGGTCGTACGAGACTCGCTGAGGGCGTTGGCAGGAAGAAATTCGCTCATCATAAGATCTTAGGGAGTAACAATTTAGCTAAAGTGGTATCGATCCCCTATTTATCGGCAGGGAGAGGCTCAAATTTACCGCAGACTGAGGTGAAATCCTTGGTAATTCCTACATGCTGCAACACGATGCCTTGGCCCCCACGTCCCCTTCCCTTGGGGGAATTTTTGGAAGTTAGGGGCAAATTCGCAAATAGTCCACCAACTCGCAAAGGAATTGGTTGATCGTAGCCTGGTTTTTCGAGACCAGATTCCGAAACGCCTCCATCGAGAGTTCGCTCGACTGTACGCCATGGGCGAAGTTGTCGACCATGCAAAAGGCCGTCAGGTCCAGCCCTCGCTCCAAGATCAAATCCGCCTCATTGGCGAATGTCATGCCTACGACATCTCCGCCAAGCGTCCGAATAGCCCGCACCTCCGCCCTCGTCTCAAATCGAGGTCCACGGGTTTGCATGTAGACCTTGCCCGTAAGAATCGCCAAGCTCGACCGGCTTCGGATCGCTTCCAGATGAGGGTTTCCAATCACCGGAGCAAAAGCGCTCATCTTGTCATCGATGAAGGTTTTCGGGGTAAAGCTCATGTAGTCGGAGCAAGAGACGAGACTCCCCGGCGGGATGTCCTCACTGACCGAGCCGACCGAGCTCAAGGTAACCACCGAGTTCACCCCAAGTTGGCACAGAGCCGCGACGTTGGCCCGATAGTTGATCGCGTGCGGCGGCAAGGCATGCTCGAACCCGTGCCGATTCATCGCCACCAAATTGCCATCGGTCTTCACCAAAACCACTCCGAATTCCGTTTCCACCCGGCGATCCTGCCAATCCGCGAAAGTATCCGCCCGCTCGATGCTAGTTCCACTAATGAGTGCGATCTTCATTTCTACTCGAAATACGGGCCTTCCCGCTCACAGACAAACCCCTAAAAAACAAAATCTTCAGCACGCGCGAATGTTGCGCTTCCCAGCCTTGCATTTCCCCAGAGCCCAGTCATAAGTTCCAGCCCTTCGTCGGGACCTACCCGTCGGAAAATCGTTAAATATCACAAAAGAAAATGACGACTGATATCATAGACATCAACGCACGCGAGATTCTCGACTCACGCGGCAACCCAACAGTCGAAGTCGACGTAATACTCGCTTCTGGAATCATCGGCCGCGCAGCCGTACCATCGGGAGCCAGCACCGGCGAGCACGAAGCACTCGAGCTCCGCGACGGCGACAAAGGTCGCTACCTCGGCAAAGGTGTTAGCAAGGCAGTTGACAACATCCACGAGCTCATCCTTCCAGAAATCGAAGGCATGGACGCTTGCGACCAAGTTGCCATCGACAAGGCTATGCTCGAGCTCGACGGCACCAAGACCAAGAGCAAGCTCGGCGCCAACGCCATCCTCGGCGTTTCCCTCGCAGTCGCCAAGGCAGCTGCCCAAGCTTCCGGACTCGAACTTTACCAGTACATCGGCGGACCAAACGCGAAGACCCTTCCCGTTCCCATGATGAACATCATCAACGGCGGTTCCCACTCCGACGCGCCGATCGCGTTCCAGGAATTCATGATCCGTCCCGTTGGCGCCCCTTCCTTCAAGGAAGGCCTCCGCATGGGCGCAGAAGTTTTCCACGCCCTCAAGGCAATCTTCAAGAAGCGCGGCCTCTCCACCGCAGTCGGTGACGAAGGCGGTTTCGCCCCTACACTCGACGGCACCGAAGACGCCCTCGAGTCCATCATCCAAGCCATCAAGGACGCGGGCTACAAGCCAGGTCGCAAGGCTGACGGAGGCGACGTTTCTATCGCTCTCGACTGCGCTTCCTCCGAGTTCTTCGTAGACGGCGTTTACGACTACACCAAGTTCGAAGGCGAAGGCGCTGCCAAGCGTACTTCCGACGAGCAAGCCGCTTACCTCGCAGAGCTTTGCGAAAAGTACCCGATCGACTCCATCGAAGACGGTATGGACGAAAACGACTGGGACGGTTGGGTCGCGGTAACCAAGATTCTTGGCGACTCTTGCCAACTCGTTGGCGACGACCTTTTCGTAACCAATGTCGACTACCTCTCCAAGGGTATCAAGCTCGGCGCTGGCAACTCCATCCTCATCAAGGTAAACCAAATCGGTACGCTCACCGAGACCCTCGACGCAATCGAGATGGCTCACCGCGCCGGCTACACCTCCGTTACTTCGCACCGTTCCGGTGAAACGGAAGACGCAACCATCGCCGACCTCGCCGTTGCCACAAACTCCGGCCAGATCAAGACAGGTTCTCTCAGCCGCTCCGACCGTATCGCCAAGTACAACCAGCTCCTCCGCAT
>JBNKSG010000278.1:0-5066 GCA_050297195.1 Opitutaceae bacterium
TACGGGTACTTTAAGTTCCTTGGCGAGTCCCTTAATTCCTCGGGATATTTCGGAAATCTGCTGTTCGCGCGGGGTTCGTGGGTCCGAGCCGTTGATGAGCTGCAGGTAGTCGATCACGATCAGGCCCATGTTCTTGTTGCGGGCAAATACGCGACGAGACTTGGCCCGCAGCTGGTTGATCGTCACTTGGGCTCCGTCGTCGATCCAAATGGGGGCGTCCTTCAGCTCGATCGCGGCCGCAGCGATTTTTTCCTGCTCTTCCTGGTTGACGATGCCGTCGCGCAAACGAGACACGCTGATCTGGGCGCGACCGGTGAGCAAACGCATAGCGAGCTGCTCCGCACCCATTTCCAAACTGAAGACGAGCGTTCCCGCTTGGGCAGGCTTCCCATTATAGGACATCGAAACGCGCTCGGCGATGTTGAGGGCCAACGAGGTCTTTCCCATCGAGGGACGAGCAGCCAAGACGATCATTTCCGTTGGCTTCAATCCGCTTAGCATATTGTCGATGCCGCGGAAACCGCTGGAGAGCCCCGTCAGCTCGCCCTTGTTTTCGATCATGCGCTTGACGAGGCTGACCGCCTCGACCACGGCCTCCTTGACCGGCAGCGTCGTGTCGGCAACCTGCGCGTCGGAGATCGAATAGATTTCCTTCTCGATCTCGTCGACCAACATCTCGATGTCGTTGTGCTCCGCGGAGAAACAACGCTCGATACTCGAGGAGGCGGTCTTGATCAGGCGGCGTCGCGTGTAGTGCTCGCGGACCTTGTCGAGAAAGTAGTTAGCATGAGCCGTGGTCTCGATATGGGACGTGAGGTCCGCCACGTACATGAGACCGCCCACCTCTTCCAGCTTGCCGCGGCTACGCAGCTCTTCGGCGAGAACCTGGGCATCGAGCATCGACTTGTTTTCGAACAAATCGACGCAGGTCTCGAAGACGACTTGGTGGGCCGGATGGTAGAAAGCCTCCGCGGGCAGTTTCTGGGCCAAACAGCGAGAGATGATCTCAGCTGGGTCCAGCAAACATGCGGCGAGGAGGCCTTTCTCCGCCTCCAAGCTATGGGGCGGAGTGAGTCCGGCCAGCGAAAACGCGGTCGGACTCTTCTTCTTGTCGGAGAACCTATTCTCCGAAAACGGCTTGTTCGACATACGGGATCGTCAAGCCGTAGCTAATTATTCTGCGTCAGAAGCGGCTTTCGCTTCGCCTTCAGCTTCTTCGGCTTCTGGCTCGACGATGGGGTTCTCGGAGACGACGTCGATCTTCATCTCGACTTCGACTTCTGGGTGTACCTTCACGATAAAGGTGTGCTGACCGAGTTCCTTGATTGGCTGCTCGAGGTGGATCTTCTTACGATCGATCTCGTAACCCGCTTCCACGAGCTTCTCGTGGATGTGGATCGAGGTGACAGCGCCAAACATGCGGCCCGCTTCGCCAGTCTTGACCGCGATACCGATCTGAGTCTCGCCTAGCTTAGCAGCTTGTGCTTGTGCGTCTTCGATCTCCTTGGCCTCACGCTTGGCGCGGCGGTCCTTGAGAGCTTCGATCTGCTTGCGGTTGGAACGGTTAACGGGGATCGCCTTCTTTGTAGGAAGGAGGAAGTTGCGAGCGAAGCCCGCTTTAACTGTTACTTGATCGCCTTCGCCGCCGAGACCTTCAACAGCCTCGATGAGTAGTACTTCGCTAGTTGCCATGATGTGCGAGTGGTTAAGTGTATTCTAAAATTCGGATGGTTTTGATGACGGTGCCGCTAATCAAAAGGGAACGTCTTCTTCGATGTCGCCGCTGGATGCGGGAGCTTGAGAGGATGGAGCCGATGAGCCGCTGTCGCGTTGAGCCGGAGCGTAACCGCCGGAGCTTTGCCCCCCGCCGTTATTATCTCCGCGGCTGCCCATGAGCTGCATGTTTTCAACGATGACCTTCAGCTTGCTTCGCTTTTCGCCTTCCTTCGACTCCCAGGAGTCGAACTTCAGACGGCCTTCGATAAAGAGCGGGTTACCCTTGCTAACGTACTTGGAGATAATCTCCGCCTGCTTGCCCCAGGCTTCAAGGTCAACGAAAGTCGTTTCCTCCTGTGTCTCATCGCCAGAGCGATAGACTCGGTTAACCGCCATACCGAACTGACACACGGAGGTGCCTTTCGGAGTCACGCGAAGTTCAGGGTCGCGAGTGAGGTTACCAAGGAGGATTACTTTGTTGAAGTTGGCCATAGACTGAACGGGAGCGGGATTATCAGGGCGGTGCAGCTTACGCCTTCTGGATCATCTTGTGAGAAACAAGCTTGTTGAGCTTAAGCTTCTCGAGGATCGCAGCAGGTACTTCAGCGGTACCGGAGAAATCGTAGCGGACGTAAACGCCAGCGGTGTACTTGACGTCTGGGGTACGAACGAAGTCCTGTCGGCCGAGATTCTCGACTTCGGATACTTCGGCGCCGACGGATGCGAGATCCGCCTTGAGGCCTTCGATGAGGTCATCGATAGACTCTTCGCGACCACGAGTGTCGAGAATGAAGGTTGCTTTGTAGTTAGATGCTGTTGCTGTCATCGGGTTTTCGTTTTCGATTGATTTGGTTCATCGCCAAGTCGGGGCCAAGGCTGAGCAAAAGCTCGATGCACTCGACGTACCGGTCCATAGTGGCGGAAACGACGGATTCGTCGTCACTTGAAAATTTACCTAGAACGTAGTCTGCCAAGGGCATCTCCTTGTGCGGCTTACCGCCGATGCCCACGCGAATGCGAGCGAACCGTGGGGCGATGCGACTGATAATGTCGGACAAGCCATTATGGCCGCCCGCGCTACCAGACATGCTGAGCTTCACTTCGCCGACCTCGAGATTGATCTCGTCGTAGACGATAACCACCTCTTCCGGCGGAATCTTATAATAGCTGCAAAGCTTTTGCACACAGACGCCACTCTCGTTCATATAGGTCGTAGGCTTCACGAGGATCAGCTTTCCTAGCTTGGAACTGCTAAGAAGAGCGACCTCCCCTTTCTGCTTACGCTCCTTCCTCCATGCCTCCGCTCCCTGCTTCGCAGCAAAAGCGTCGACCACACGGAATCCAACGTTGTGGCGAGTGTTGGCATATTCGCTTCCGGGATTGCCGAGGCCGACTATCATCCGGTAGCTCATGAGCCGTTCTAGAATTTGGAAAAGAACAAAAAGGCGAGCCCGCCAAATGCTTGGCTCACCTGGAAAAGTTAAGGTCGCTTACTTAACGACTGCGAATACCGGCTGTTCCGGAGCGTCGAGGTATTGGACGCCTTCGATAACTGGCAACTGGCTGACGTGGAGGCTGTCGCCTACCTTAAGGGGACGAACGTCCGCATCGATGGAAGATGGGATATCCTTCGGCAAGCAGCGTACGCTGACAGTTTGCGATACGGTTTCAACGGTCGCGTTTTCATTCTTAACGCCCCATGCCTCGCCCTTGGCGTGAACAGGGATCTCGAGAACGACGAGCTCGTCGGCGCCGATTTCCTGGAAATCTACGTGAGTGTAGCTGTCCTTGATTGGGTGACGCTGCACTTCCTTGATAATAGAAGTAACTGCCTCGCCCTCGCCAGCCTTGAGCTGAACGACAGGAGTGTTGTTACCGATCGCGCGGAGAAGCTGACGAAGCTCGCTAGAGTCGATCGACAGATTTTCAGGCTTCTTGCTCTTGCCGTATACAACAGCTGGCACGCGGCCTTCGGCGCGGAGACGGCCGGATGATGCAGATCCCGCTTGTTCGCGGGCGGAAGCGTTGATTGTGAGCGTATTCATGGTACGAAAATCGTTAGATGCGGAGCGAGACTCCGAGAGAAAGGAGGCGAACCGTAAGTCGCTTCAGTCGGAAATCAATCAAAACTTTCACCAAGACGCAGAAAAATTTGGCAAAAGCAAAAGCAGCCACAGTTGAGCCCTCTTCTTATAACGAAGGCTGCCTGAGCACAAAAAAACCGCCGAGCTGGCGGAAGAAAAATAAAATGGCTGCCCCGGCTGGATTCGAACCAGCGACCAAGTGATTAACAGTCACCTGCTCTACCACTGAGCTACAGGGCAATGAAGGATTCGGAAAAAGTAGTTTCGGCCGCCCCTTGTCAACTCTTTGGTTCAAGAAATCCAAAAAAACTTCAATCTCCCCTCGGCACGTTTGACCCGAGCCCATGAAAGGGATCAAACTACGAAACGAACATCTCGAACCAAGACCGACAAAAACTCAAATGCGCCACCCACTCACCTACCTGACCTGCCTCGTATCCACGATCGCCCTACTCCTCGGAGGCTGCGCCACCGAGCCTAGCCTCTATACCGGAAACACCGGCTACTACGCCTACACCTGGGAGCAGGAGCTGCAACTCGGACGCAAGTCCGACGCGGAAATCGTGCAGCAGATGGGACTCTACCCGGACGACGAGCTCGCCGCCTACGTTCGCGAAATCGGAAACGACCTTCTCACGCACAGCGCCATCGGTAACGAGAACGCGCCGGAAATCTACCGCGACACCGAGTTCACCTTCCGCCTCCTCGACTCCGACGTGGTAAACGCCTTTGCCCTGCCCGGCGGCTTCGTCTACGTAACCCGAGGACTCCTCGCCCACCTGCAAAACGAGGCCCAACTCGCAGTGGTGATCGGACACGAAATCACCCACGTCGAAGCGCGCCACGCCTCCAAGCAAGCCCTCAAGCAGCAAATCGGGCAGATCGGACTCGTCGCCGGGGCCATCCTTGGCGAACAGGTTGCCGAAAACAAGGAATTCGCCCGCGACATGGTCAACCTCGGCGGCGAACTCTTCCAGCTCGCCACCCTGAAGTACGGCCGCGACGCGGAACGCGAGTCCGACCTGCACGGCGTCGAGTACGCGGCCAAGGCCGGCTACGCAGCAGCCGAAGGCTCCACCTTCTTCCGCTCCCTCAAACGCATTTCCGAAAAGTCGGGCCAGAGCATCCCCTCGTGGATGTCCTCCCACCCCGATCCCGGCGAACGCGAAAATACCATCCAAGAACTCGCCCAGCAGTGGGAACCGATCGGCGGGGCAGCGCCTGTCGTAGGCCAAGAACTATTTCTCAACAGGATAGACGGACTCG
>JBNKSG010000279.1:0-5015 GCA_050297195.1 Opitutaceae bacterium
GATCTGCTCCGTAGGAGTTAGCCTGCTGTTAATCGCTCTTAAGGAATATCTCATGAAAGAAGTTCTGTTGGCCTTTGTCATTGCCTCTCTTGTTTCAAACCTAGCTGCTGAGCCTGTAATCACCCAATCACAAGGCGAACGCGCTAGGCCAGCTGCTTTTCAATGTGGCCGGATAGGAGTGATATATCTGCATCCGGATGAAATCTATATCGAGAAACAGACACTGAATCCGTTTACAAATAAGAGATTTGAATTGGATTTCGAACTTAGGGAGCTTTTGGAGTCAGAGTTTGCAGCAGTTCTTAGTGAGACGTTTGGAGTCGAGGTCGTAACGAGCAGTGACTTTGGATTCAGGCCAATCCTTGCGTATGCACCCGCCAACTACACATCTGATATTGAATTCAGGAAACTCAGCAAAAGAATGAAAGCAATGGAATGCTGTGCTGTCTTGCTGGTGAGGAGTAGCTCGCGGCATAGTGATTTGATCGGATACGAGTCCGAAGGGATCGCCTTTATCAAAAGTAGGCTTCTACACGAGAAAAAGCCGAAGACGCTTTTCGATGCACGCCTTTCGGTACAACTGTTCGCCCCGGGATATCTGAGAGGTCCAACCCGCTATGACCCACGAGCTATTTACGGTGGAAAGCTCCAAGAGTTAGAAATTGATTCTGAGGATTGGCCGACGAAAAGGAAGCTTGCTGAAGCATTCCTTGATGAACATCGCTCATGGCTCTCAATCCAGCTTCGGCAAAGCATTGAATCTATTGTAGAACAGCTGTGAGGTGGTTTAGCTGAACCGGATAGCTTGTGTTCGTGCCTTCTTTGCGGGTTGCGGGCTAAGTCGACACCACGGGTTACAAGTACAAACGTAAGGTGGGAATACAGGTGGATTGTAGCGAGCTAGGATGCTCTTCCTCCATGTACTCTGGCAGGACGCGCCATCGGTTGAGGCGCGTTGAAAAGAACTCCGCAGTCGAGTCGATCTCGTTTCGCTTTCGCATCGCGAAGACTTGTTTCGCCTTGAAGCGTCCATGTTCCTCCCAATGACCGCGGATTCGTCGCAGGTCTTGGTTGGTCATTGGTCTTCAATCACTAAGTCTCAAGGATACCAAAATTACGCATCCTTCCCTAGCTCCCATCAGCAAACACAGGATGGACACTCGCTTCGATTCCTGCCCCATGCTCGCGTTACGCACGCTCGAGGTCATACCGACCTTGCAGGTCAATCGAGAATCGAGCTGAATTTCCGGAGCAAGCAGCCAGCCTAAGGGCCAACTCTGGAGAAATCCGACGCTTTCCCCTTATCACTTCGTTCAGTCGGGAAGCCGGTATTCCCAGCGAATCGAATTCAAAAAGCCTCAAAGGCTCGGAACTGTTCTCTGACCAACCGAGCTTTCAGAAGCCCTAGGTCGCCACAGAAAACAACCCGCACTGCTCGGAATGCATTGAGTAAGAAAATGCGACAAACCTATGCGTATTTCTGTGAACCGTGTATTACCCTGTGAGAAGCGCAGCGACGAGACAAGGGGGATTGGTTGGACTGCGTCCAAGTCCTGCGGACTCGCGCTGCGCGCGCCCCATCTTCGCTCGCGGGCTCGCTTCGTCGAACACCCCTCCGGAGGTTCTCCCCCCCCCGTTGCGATTCGATACAAAAAAACGCCGCCCGGTTGGACGACGTTTCATTGAAATTAAATGGCGGAGAGAGGGGGATTCGAACCCCCGGTACGCTTTACACGTACGACGATTTAGCAAACCGTTGCCTTAAGCCACTCAGCCATCTCTCCGCTAAGGTCTTGGAACAGTGCTAATAAGGTTTTGGAGATCAAGCCCTAAAACCGCATATTCGCCAAGAATTTTGCGCCATCCCTAAAGCTCTCTCCCACAGGACTTTTTGCTTTGATTTTAAACCGGAACGATATGGGAATTTAACCCGATGATTTTGAGCTTCATGGGTACTGGCACTTCGCAGGGGGTGCCGATGATCGGCTGCGATTGCTCCGTTTGCCGGTCGGAAAATCCAAAAAACGTACGGTATCGCACCCACGCCCACTTGCAATTGGGCAACCTGAATATCCAAATCGACGCCGCTCCAGAGTTTCGCCTGAGGGCCTTGGAGCTCTCGATTCCCAAAATCGACCTCGTGCTGCTCACGCATGGACACGCCGACCATATCCAGGGCTTCGACGACTTGCGGCAGTACTGCGAGCAGCGCGGCGGCGAGGCCATCCCCGTCTATTCGAACGACGACGGGCTCACTCGCCTCAAGGAGGTCTACCCTTACGCGATTCGCGACAAAGCGATCTTCAAGAGCTACCCTGCGTTTCGAGCCTTAGCCATGCCTCAGGTCTTGGAACTCGGGCCTGTAGGCAAGGTGTATTCAACAATCCAAGACCACGGGCTTTTCGAAACGCTTGGGTTCGTATTCGAGGAGTCGAGCACCGGCAAACGCTTGGCCTACTTCACGGACTGCAGCAGCGTGAGCGAGGAAGCGGAGGCGCTCGCCAAGGGAGCGGACGTCGTGGTACTCGACGCTTTGCGTCCGATGAGCCATCCGTCCCACATGACGATTAGCGAGGCCATCGAAGCCGCGGAGCGCATTGGCGGAAGCCAAACCTACCTGATCCACATGACGCATCACATCGATCATGAATTAGTGGATACAGAACTTCCAGATGGAATTAACCTGAGCTACGACAAGCTCGTCGTCGAAGTCTGAGCCTTTTCTCCGCTGCAGGGTTGTCACCAAACCGCCACGGCCTCCCGCGCGACGCAAGGGCGGATTATCGTAACAAAAGAGCCCTAGGGCTACAGTCCTAGAGCTCTGGAAAAATGGACCGCTCGAACGGAACCAGTACGCTTAAGCTAGCGGCAAATCGTTTTCCCCTTTGACGTAACCGAAGTTGGCGAGGATTCCCCCGTCGACGTAAAGCACTTGTCCGTTCACGAACTCCGCGGCTTTGGAGGAGAGGAAAAGCGCCGCGTTTGCGACATCGTCCGGTTCGCCCCACCGAGCGGCTGGCGTGCGCGTCATCACCAAATCGTTGAAAGGGTGGCCGCCTTCGCGGATGGGAGCGGTCTGAGCGGTAGCGATGTAACCGGGGCCGATTCCGTTGACCTGCAAATTGTGTTTCGCCCACTCGCAGCACATATTTGCGGTGAGGAGCTTGAGACCTCCCTTTGCGGAGGCGTAGGCAGAGACGGAGTTGCGGCCGTAGACACTCATCATCGAGCACATGTTGATGATCTTGCCGGCGCCCTTTTCGATCATCTTGGGCGCGACGCGCTTGCCGACGATGAGAGGTGCCACGAGATCGACGTCGATCACCTGCTTGAAGTCAGCGATGGACTGGTCGAGGATGGGGATGCGTTTGATGATTCCCGCATTGTTGACGAGGATATCGATCGATCCAACCTCCTTCTCGATTTGGGAGATCCCGCGATCCACATCCTCTTCGTCGGTGACGTTGAAGACCAATGTGTAGACGTCGATCCCTGCTTCGGCATACTCGGCCTTGCAGCTTTCAAGCTTTTCCTCGGAGATGTCGTTGACGCAGATTTTCGCGCCCGCCTGGCCAAGCTTTTTGCCGATGGCCATCCCGATACCATGAGTCCCACCAGTGATGAGAGCTACCTTCCCGTTTAGATCGAAGAGTTCGTTTGTTGTATTCATGAGGTTTTACCTAAAATGATTGGTCTCCCCGACCAAACGGCCTCCTCGCGAAGGCGGAGAGAGTCGCTTGGTCTCTTTTTCCGGAATGGATCGCCAACGGGCACAAATACGATCCATCCAGCCAATATCGTCGGGAGCAGGCTTACGAGGGCCAGTGCTTTTCGATGTGAGCGTGGCAAAGCTCGATCGTATCCGGACCCGAGTCCTCGAGCAGGACGCTGATCCCAGGCTTGGTCTTTTGGATAAGCCCGCAAAGGCGTCCGTAGTCGAGCTGGCCGAGGCGGGTTGCGACTTGCCGGTATTCACCGCCTTTAACTGTGTAGTCCTTGGCGTGGATGATGGCGATGCGGTCTCCGTAGAGCTGGAACGGCTCTTCGATGTAGCGAGCCTCGTCCTGGTAATTCGTTGCGTCGATGAAGTTGACCGGGTCGTGGATGACGACCATCGCGGGAGATTGAATCTCGTCGATCAGGCGCTTCATTTTTTGCGGCGTGGAAACGGTATGGGTCGTAACGCCTTCCACTGCGACTTTCGCTCCGCAGGCTTCCGCGGTCTCCACCAGCTCCGCGATGCTACGCACGAGAGCTTGGAAGGTCTCTTCGCTCCCGGTTTCCGGATCGATCGCGTAATCGACGTTGGGCGTACCGGTCTCCAACCCGACGAGGCTCCCGCCCATATCACCGACGAAACGCAAATGGTCCTTGAAGAAACGGAGCAACTCTCCACGAGATGCGGCGTCCGGATTGACGGGATTGATGTAGCAACCCAGCACCGCGATCTGAACGCCATGGGAACGGAACGCTTCCCCGATTTCCCAAGCGAGCCCGGGATTGAGTTCGCCCGGCTTGAGATCCAAACCCGCTATAGCCTTGTTGAGGGCGAGCTGAGCGCAGCAAAAGTTGTTTGCCGCCAAGCGAGAAGCCAGTTCCGCAGGAGAGAGCGTTCCATAGTCGTGAGCACGAGCGCCGATTCGTTTCATGAGTGCAATAAAAGCTTATTAGGATGACGTTAAGTGGTGACGGAGACGGATCACTTCCACTCCCGCTAGGAGCACAATTCCGATGCCGTGGGTATCGTTGAGTCGAGGAAGCAAATCCTTCTTGTAGTACTCCGGACTGAAGGAGAACTCGGACCCGCGGCACACTCCGTAAACATTGCCTTCGCCATCGATCGACGCCCTGTTGAGGGCTCCCCACGCCTTGTTCACGGCCTCGACATAGCGATCCTGCTCCTCGAGCCAATTGTTGCGAACGCCTTGGGAAAAACCGAAAATGAACATCGCGGTACACGAGGTCTCCGGGTAGGAATCCGGATGCGTCAGGACTTGGTGCCAAAAGCCTTCTTG
>JBNKSG010000280.1:0-4983 GCA_050297195.1 Opitutaceae bacterium
CTACATCGATCCAAGCCCAATCCGCCGCAGTGGCCTCGTTGCGAATCTCCGCATGTCCACCTAACAAAGTGGAGCGAGTATGCTCTCGAAGTCGATCCGAGGCTCCCGATCAACGAACTCGACTATTCGTCCTCGCTGCGGGCCTGCAGCTCTACGATTTCACCATCCTCGTCGACGGAAACCGAAAACTGGATCGGACTGCAGCAAACCTGGCAATCCTCCACGAACTCCTGTACAGGAATCGTGCAATCAATGACCACGCCCACCGGCTTTCCACAATAAGGGCACGCAACCGTTCGATCTTGCTCGATATTCATAAGATTCAAGACCCCAAGGTAACGCGACTTTTCGAATAAGGCCAGCACGAAGCATCATTCCCGGATCTCCTACCTTGTACCAGCGCAGCATTCCCACGTCCGAAACTTATGCGGATTGATCCCTGAAACCGTTTGCGGAGCTCCGAGTTCGAAGCAAAGCTCCAGCACGTCCCACATGTGAGTTCGAAGTCCCCCAGAGGGCCATTTCCAAAATTCCACCAGCCACGCCAACGATTCGGCAAGTAGACACTCTCACACAGACGATCCGTCTATAAGTGAATTTCGGATACATCTCCAATAACGCCTGCGTCCAGCCACTCCTTCAAGGCACAAAGCCCTGCGAAACAGTGCCCTTGCACGCCCAGCGAAGATTCAAGCAATCTCCTTTGCCCGGCTCGGCGGACAGAGAGATGACATGCGGGAAGCCAAGCACTCTGCTGGTATAGAGAGACGTCTTAACGAAGTATCTTCTTTTCATGGGGCAAGGGGCTACGCGAAGGAGCCTCCCCCTGCTAAAAACCAAGCAAGCCCAGCACTCTCCAAGTGTAACGAGAGGGAAATACTACGGACTAAAAATGATTGGAATGCGTACCTTGCACGCGACCGGGACACCGTTGCGCTTGGCGGGCGCCCAGCGCGTGGCGAGCACACACCTAATCGCAGACTCAGCAAAATCCTCATGCGTAGCTTTCAACGCTCTGGCCCTCCTAACCGAACCATCCTCCAAAAGGATAAAATCCACCACAACTTGACCCTCCGCTCTCGCCCGCATCATCGAATAAGGATACAAAGGAGTCGCCATCGCCAATGCCTTAGGCTTCTCGTCCACATCCGCCATATCGAGAACCTCGTCAGGATTGAAATCCACATTCAAGGGAACCGCAATTGTCAACGATACCGGAACGGCATTCCCCTCGTTCTGCGCCGGAGCGAATCGTAGTTTAAGAGCAGCCGACTCGACCACCGTACGCAGCGCCTCGTCGCCCTCCTCCAATTGGGCGCGAGCGAGGACCGGAAAGCCGTCCCGCGAAATCGCGATCTTAGTCTTGACCCGCCTTTCCCCAAATCTCTCCTGTAAGGCTTCCGGGTAGCTAACATTCAACCCATTCAAAACCTGCGGTTTGGTTTCGACTTTCGACACTGACTGAATCGTGCTTTCGCTTTGCTTCCAACCGCGCTCTTCGAGGAGCTTAAGGATTCGCTCCGCATCAAAAAAGTCAGCCGCTTCCAAAAGGCTGAAACTTGAACCGATCAGACTATCCTTCTTCCAGCCCTGATCGATCACGCTACCGACCAATTCAACCTGGTCATCTGCCACAAGTTTAGAAATGAGGGCAGCCATATACTCTCCATCCAGCACCCATTTACCGCCGTGCTCCATGAGCGCCTTCGCTATATCGTATTTGCCAAAGTAGGTGGCAAACATGATGGGAGATATTCCAGGACCGATCTCCTTGTTTACATCGATGCCGTATCCAAGAAGACAATTCACGGAGTCAACCTGTCCTTCCTTTATGGCATGTGTCAGGGGATCGACTCCCTCTGGCTTGCTTCGCACGCCTGGAGCGTTGTCGTAAAACCAGCAAATCGCTTCCACATTTCCCAAGCCAATTGCAAAGTCCGCTGGCAACAGTCCCTTATCCGTCATCAACGTGGAATCCGCGCCCGTCTTTGCGACCTTTTGCAAAAGCTTTTCGTCCGCGTAAGAAGCTACCGAATGAAGCAGCCCGTATCCATTTTCCTGAGCGCTAGCGTCAACCTTCAGCTCGTCCATCAACAGGAAAGCCAGATCTGGAAACCCCATCGAAAACGACCGAAGCACCGCTTTTTCGTACTCGCTCTTGTAGATTTCAAACTTCGACTTTTGCTCGATCAGGTAGGAAACGATCTCGAGATGGTTGCCATTTACCGCGTTGGTCAAGGCCCAGCTGTAATCCGTCTTATCGGCCTTTTTTTTGGCAGGTTGGGACGCGAGAGCTTTCACGACTTCCAAATGCCCACTGCGAGCAGCACGGGCCAGAACGGAATCCTTGAACTTGCCCTCCATAGACGGGGCACCCGCTGCGTGTAGCAAAGAGACAACTGCAGAACGTCCGCTCCGAGCTGCATACCAATTAGCAGTGTAGCCATCCCTATCCGTTTGCTCTACAAGTTTCGAGTTCTGCTCCAACAAGGCGCGGCAATAGTCTACCAAACCGTTTTCAGAGGCATAGTGCAGGACACCACGGCCATCTGAGTCTTCGCTACCCAACGCAGTTTCGCTCAAATCAAACTCTCCGGAAAACGCAGCGAGGTTCCAAGGCATGACTTCCTCCCTGTCCAGAGCGACTCCCCCTTTCACGACCCAAGCTACCGGTATCCCAGAGGCCTTTTCGGTCGGAATCTCAAATTTCAGCAAACCAGCCCTCCGGCCAATGTTGTTGCTGTCAATCACGTGGTAGTCGCTCAACTCACCGTCGTGTAACCATGCGACAACCACAAACGCGCTCCAACCTTCATTGCCCGCAATTTCCGTGGTAACCCACTTCGGAATCGGCAAACGAATTGCAGATACTGGAGCCTCGAAGCGCCGCTTGAACGGAGTCGCCAAATTCTTAATTTCGTAGTCAGCCAGCAAGGTTGCCTTGGAAGCTTCCAGCGGCAGTTCGCCCCTCACCCACCAAGTGTCATTTCGCTCGCCCTCATGTCGGAAACCTCCGAGAGCGGCACCTCTTGATGGAAGAGCTCTCCTTCCACTACCGCATCCACCCGATAAGCCTTTTGCTTGTCGAAATAGAAGGTCTCTAGTTTCGCTCCGAGAAGCGAGGCACCGCCCAATAGCAGAAGAAGGGAGAAGGAGAAAAGTCTAGCTAAGTACATATGTGATCTGGGGATAAAGACTTCTACTTAGCTGAATCCTACTCGCAATCAATCAGTAAAAAGCGAAGCTCCCAGATTTTCGCCACGCTGCTCGGAAACGTTGCCACAGTTTACCTTCATTCCCAGTCACTCGTCGAAAAGCCGGTCGCCTCGACTGATGCGTCACTCTCCAAGCATAGCGACATTCACGAGCTTCTGTGAATCCTCTCCCTCGGTTGAGCCAAAATCGAGCTCGAGCCAGTTGAGTTCGCCATCGACGCCTTGCAGGCCCAACTGCATGTCCTCGAAATCAAGGCGGACCGCCCGTCCTGCGACAAGCAGGGTATCCGTACTCTCGATACAAAAGCCCTCACAGGTTACATCGCTCAAGGACGCCTAGGCACTAGGGCTCTCAATTGAAATGCTTCGTTCCGGAATGCCAGAAAGTTTTACGGGCCCTACAATCTCTTCTGCAACCGACCAGTCTACCGGTGCCGTGACAGAAAGCTCGCCCGAGCAAACGGAAATGGCGGCAGCGGAACCTTCATAATATTCAGAGTTGAAAAGTAAAAAAGCTTACGCTCCATATAGATTCGGACCACCTCCAAAAGTAGAAGAAACCGAGAAAACAGGTGGTAACCAGGCCCTGTCCATACAGCTCAGCAACCTTCAATTCGTCCTCCTATCTCAGCAAAGCTGACAAGCTGTAAAATTCGCTTACAATCAGAGGTAAGGTTACAGTTTGAATACGAGATTTTTTACTTACGCAAACCACTGAAGAGAGTGTACTTACACTAAGACAAACCCTTATACTATTTCTCGGGCATAACGACTGCTTAAAGGAAGACGTTATGTATATCCTGAAAAATATAAAAAAGATAAGCCTTGCAACAGTGGCTGCCGCTACCCTCGGCACTGCTTCAACCTTCGCGGTGATCGAGTACGACCAGAATGTGACGCCTGATGTCATTTTCGGCAGCGGTAACGCTAATGGTAGCTTCACCACCGACCGCTCAAACGGTATCGAACTCGGACTTCGTGGTAAACTAAGGCACAACGCCGGAGGCGCCCCCGAGAACACGTTCAATAGCAACGGCGACGGCACCTACAGCTTTGAAGCTGGGGTCGCCCCCACACAATCAGCTCCTACTGGAGTTTGGAGCGTTGAGTGGTCAATCAATACAGACTATCTTGCGCGCTCAATCCCAACAAGCACCCTGAACTCGTTCACCTATGCCCTCGGCATAGATATTGATCCCACAGCCGGTACACTCTTCACCACCTTCGATCTAATCAACGGAGTAAATTCGAACAACGGTCAGGTATTTTGGGACCATGCGATTGGAGACAACGCAACTCCAAACGGAGGCGGCACCGCAGCAACTGACGCAGCGAACTACGCTAGTTTGATCGATACCTACAACGTCGCCCAGAACTCTTGGAAAGCCCACTGGATCGTTGCTGGATACGATCCAACAATTGATGCAACGTACGACTTCACTCTGACCGCGTACGACGGCCAGACCGAGGTCGCAAAAACATCGATCCAAATAATCCAAGGCAAAGGTGGCTCCCCCGTTTCCGATGCCTCCTCTACCGCGGTCCTCCTCGGTGCCGGCATCCTCGGGCTCCTCGGCTTCCGTCGCTTTTCCAAGCGTGCATAATTCCCCAAGTAATCCTTCACCCACCAAAAAGGCAGCGGATTCTTCCGCTGCCTTTCTTTTATTCAAATTCCTACGACTCGCTCGGTTACTTGATCAAGTACTCGGCGATCTGGATCGCGTTGAGGGCCGCGCCCTTCCAAAGCTGGTCGCCGACCACCCAGAAA
>JBNKSG010000281.1:0-4967 GCA_050297195.1 Opitutaceae bacterium
AAGGCGCCCGAGCTCATGGCATCCGGATGAATCACCTGGAAGTAGAAGCAAGCCGTGTGCTTCTCGTCCTCGATTTCCCAAGAGCGATTGCGCACCGTCGGCAAGGAACCGCCAATGAAGCCGCCCACGATTTCGTTGATGAGGCTCAGGCCATAGCCCTTGTGGGCGCCAAACGGAATGAGCGCCGCAGCGGCCTTGGGGTCGGTCGTGGGATTGCCGTCCTTGTCCACTGCCGCATTCGGAGGCAAGGTGCCACCCTCGCGAGCGATCTGCTGCACGCGTCCCATAGCGATAACCGAAGTCGCCCAGTCGATGACGATCGGGAAGCCAACCGCATCCGTGGTCGGGAAGCCCCAGCTGTGTGGGTTGGTACCGAGAGTCGGATACTTCCCCATGAAGGGAACCACTTCCGCGAGCGCCGCCGTACAGTTCGTGTAGGCGATGTAGCCGCGCTTGGCAGCATCCATCACGTAACCGCCACCCCAGAGGTAGTGGAAGGCATTGTCTACCGAGACCTGGCCAATGCCGTACTTGTCGGCGAGCTCGATACAGGTTTCCAACGCTTCGTAGGCGGTCGCCTGGCCGAGCTTGCGATTCGCGTTCCAAGTCTGGCTCGCTTCGAATCGCGTATCCAACTTTTCGATCTTCGCGTTTGGAACGCAACCTTGCGACCCGGATCCAAACAGGTGATCCAAGTGCAAGGCCTTCAGAGCATTATGCGTACGAATCCCGTGCGTAGACGCGTAGGCGGAGAACTTGGCCGCGTAGGCCGCCTCGTCCTGGTTGTATCCGCGATGCTTGTACGCGGCTTCGACGAGGGCATTGTGAGTCGCCTCAGGTACGATCTTAAATAGTTCGCTCATAGGAGGAAGTGATGGAGTTTATCTTGGAATTAGCGGCGACCCTTGGGCGGCCAAGGAGCCTTGTTGGCCTGAGCTTCCGCTGGCATGTTGTTGAAGAAGTTGAGCAAGTTGCGCGTCGCCATGCCGGCTTGGCGCTGGACCGACTCGTGCGTGCGGGAGCCGATGTGCGGCGTGATCACGCAATTCGGAGCCTTCAGTAAGATGTGGTCTGCGGGAGGCGGCTCCACTTCCAACACGTCCGCTCCGTATCCGCCCACCTGGCCGGACTCGAGCGCTGCCGCCATGTCCTTGGAGTTTACCAACTCGCCGCGAGCGCAGTTGAGGATGACGACACCCTTCTTCATGGTAGCGATGCTTTCCGCGCAAACCATGTTCTCCGTTTCTGGCGATAGGTTCGTGTGCAGGCTGAGGATTTCCGCTTCCTTGAAAACGTCCGCTATGCTCTCGAAACGCTCGATCCCGTGCTCTTGGGCAAACTCTTCCGGCCAGTAGATATCGTAGCCGATCACGCGCAGACCGAAGGCCTTGGCGCGGGTAGCCACTTCGCGACCGATACGGCCAAGGCCGACGATACCGATGGTCTTGCCCATGATCTCGTGGCCGGAAAGACGCTTCCAGTTTCCGCTACGGGTGTAGTTCGCCTCTTCCACGAGGTTACGGAAAAGCGAGAGCATCAACGCGAAGGTGTGCTCCGCCACCGTGGTGTGATTCACGCCCGGGCAATACGTGAGCGGCAAGCCAACCTTCTCGGTGTACGCGACGTCAATCTTGTCCAAACCGATGCCGTACTTGGAGATGACTTTTAGACGAGGAAGCGCCTTGTCGATGACGGCGGCGGTAATCGCGTCGTCCCCGCAAATCATCCCGTCGATGTCACCCACGAGCTCGAGCATGCGAGCTTCGCTGAGCGGACCGCGCTCTCGAATGATTTCGAATCGGGAATCTTCGAGCATCTTGTGATGCGGACCTGGAATATCCTGGAAGGACGTAGTTGTTAGAAGGATACGTGTCATGATCGTATGAAGTAAACGTTAGTGGGATGCGCGACCGGAAGCTCAGTTTTTCGCGATATCCGCGACGAAGGAATCGAAATCCGTGTAGGCGCCGAGGCGCTCGTTTGCCTCCTTGCAGGTTTCCTCGCTGACGAGCCCAGTGTCTCTGGCAAGGCCAATGATATACAAAGCGACGCGACGCGCAAACGCGAGACGCCCTTCCGGACTGATCGAGTAGAAGCGAGCCCGCTGCTTGTATCCCGCTGGGGAATGGTCGCCCAAGGCGCTTTTCTCCGCGCTTCCGTGGGCGGCTAGAACGTAGAGGAAGTTGTACTCGAACCAGTGCATGTGATCCGCATGGGGCGTGAGAGCTTCAAGCGCCGCCCTACACTCTTCTGGCGAAGCGAACACATTCGTATCGAGCTTTTCGAAGGTCAGCGTCGCCTTGATAAATTCGCGGGCCATGGAGCGCTCGGAATCGGAATCGCTAAAAGCGCCCGAAACCGCGAGGTCTACTGTGAACTGGTACCAATCCCGCCAAAGCGCCTGGTCCCCCTCGTCGCTCGAGCTGGAGAGCGCCACGCCCATCTCGTAGGTGTAGCGACCGCTGGTCTTGATCTCGAGATTTCCGCCAGTGACCTCTCCCATGACTTGGTAGTTTTCGGAGGACTTGCCGGAGCCGGAGTGGAAGCCGATGCTCACGCCAAATTCCTTGCACACCTGCCACTGGCTTTCGATGAGCTGGCGCAGCTTGGCATTGTCCGGATACGGCATGTTCTTCTGGAAGCCAAAGGCCGGCGCCACGAAGTTGACCGGCATCTCCATGGCCTCGCAAAGGGCCAGCATCACCGCCGTGGTTTCAGGAGTCGTCAATCCGGGCAGCTCGTCGATAGAGAGCTCGCGGAGGTACTCGCGGCCAACTTGCGTGGTGAAGGCGGCAGCGCGAGCGGCAGCGTACTTGTCGTCGCGTACCTTCATCTTCAGCATCGACGGCCAAACGTAACAGAGAAGCGAATACAAATCTCCCTCGTCTACCGAGAGTCCGGTATCGGCAACGCGCTTGGCAACCGTTTCCACGAGCGACGCTTCGATATTCCCCTCCACGTACGCCTTCTTCGCCTCGAAGCGTTCGGGAACTTCCGTGATCGCCAACTCGGGAGAGAGGTCGAAGGTGATATAGGAGGCGAACAGGCACCCTTCCACCAGGCGATCTTCGCGCACGTCGAACTTGCCGCCGATGGGCTGGTGGTCCGCGTTGAAGCTCCAGTGAATTCCGTTGGCGTGGAAGCCCGTCTTCAGCTTGGCCATCACGCAACCATGGCTCATGCCTTCCACGGACTGGCCTTGGTGGCCTTCCGGAACGTTGCCGCCGATGAAGGGAAACGGTACCGTGTCGAGCGTATCCGCCAACATCGCGTCCACATCGTAGACCAGCTCGCGCGGGATCGAATTTTGGTTGGCCGTGACTCCGATGCCGAGATTCGCCATCGCCCAGTCAACCCCCGGCCAATGCAAGGTAGTGAAGCGCGCCCCGATCCCCAGCGTGCTGCGCGAGATCGATCCGCGAGCCGTCGGGAAAATGGAGCAGTTCTCGTCGTGCTCCTGAGCGAGGTTCTTGATACGGATGAGATTCTCGAAACTGGCCGGATAATAGTAAGCCCCACCGTGCGAAAGGCATGGCTCCAACGGACAACCGCTAGCCGCCTCCTCGGTCGCAGTCAACTTCCACGCATGGTCGCCCGTGGAAGACTCGACTAAAACCCAATCGCCCTGGGCTGTCGCGAAACCACTCTCGGCATGGGTCGCGAGAGCTTGGCCAGATTCGATCGACGCTGCCATCGCGTCCCAATCGAGACAAAAGTCCGGGCTCACGCAGGGGTTGTCCGCCACGCGCAGCTCGTTTCGTAAAAGATATTCGTTGATAGGTTTCATCGTAGTGTCTCCGGCCGAAGCCCATTTGATCGGGCCACGCCAGTAATCGCCTCCTAAAGAATGAGCTTCGACTTTCAGATCAAATCTAATCTCACTCGTGTTTGTTTGTCGTTATTTGCCTGAATAATTAAAATGCGCATTGGGCTGGAACGCTAGCTGGACGCCCTAACGATCAGCTTTGGCTGAACCTTGATGACGGGGCCTTGGGCCGAGGGCTTTTCACCCGCGACCAGCTTCTCTATGAGTTCGACGGACTTCTCGATCAGCTCCGCAACATTCTGTCCAACAGATGTTAGGGCGGGCTCGCACCATTGCCCAATATCCAAGTTATCGAATCCGATAACCGAAAAGTCAGCGGGGATCTCGTAGCCCAACTCCCGAATCGCCTTCATAGCCCCGATCGCGACACGATCGTTCAAGGCGATGATTCCGCGCGGCGGAGCTTCGAGCTGCAACAAGCTCTGGGCCAAGTCGTAACCGTACTGGTAGGACCAATCCCGGCGACCGTCTATCTTGACGGAGAGGAAGGACTTTTCCCAGTCCAAGCCGAGCTTCGAGGCCGCTTCCTTCAAGCCGTCGATACGGCGCAGCCCGTAGATCGGGTCGCTCTCGAGCCCCAAAAGAGCAAAGGAGCTGTGGCCGCGTTGCTGAAGGTGCCGCAAGGTCAGCCCCATCGCCGCGTGACGGTCCACTTCCACGCGCGGCAGCGGAATGTCCTGCGAGGAATCCACCGTCACCACCGGAACCGACTCGCGAACCAGGCGAGCCAAGATGGGATCGTCCTCGGACAAGCCCGAGCCGATGAGGATGACGCCGTCCACGCGCAGGGAAAGGTAGTGGTTGATGATATCGCGCTCGGCCTCCGGCAATCCCGACGTGATCTCCATCACCGAGCGCAGACCTCGCGAACGCAGGCTCTCCTGCAAGGAGGAAATCTTACGCGCCAAGATAGGCGACTCGATCTCCTGGAAACAAACTCCGATCAATCCCGTCTTCGCGCCTTTAAGGCTTCTCGCCATCATGTTAGGCTGGAAGCCGAGGCGGTGCATTTCCGACATCACGCGCTTGCGCGTGTCTTCGCGCACGCCCGAGTGGCCATTGAGGATGCGAGACACCGTCCAGCGCGAAAGACCAAGGTACTTGGCAAAGTCGCCGACGGAACGGATGTTAATTTCTTCCT
>JBNKSG010000282.1:0-4961 GCA_050297195.1 Opitutaceae bacterium
TTGGGTGGGGCCTTCGTCGTTGAGGAGGCCGGTCCAAGAGATGGCTGCGAAGCCTAGGGCGAGGAGGGTGAAGGCGATGTTGCGAACGGCGCTCGGGCTTATTTTTCCGGAGGGGATGGGGCGCTTGGGGCGTTGTTGGGCGTCGATTTCGCGGTCGCAGTAGTCGTTGAGGTACATGCCTCCGATGTAGAGGAGGCTGGCTCCGACGAGGTAGCTTGCGAGTTGGAGCTGGTCGTAGCCGCCGACGATGATCCAAGCGCAGAGGATATTGGACCAGACGGTGGGGAGATTGGAGACGCGGCCGAGGGTGAGGTGGGTGCGGAGCATTTTGGTGGGATGAATTAGGAAGGGGCTTTGCGGTCGCGGGCTTCCGTCTTCGCTGGAGCTTCGCCGAGACATGGAAGCTCCGCGCTACGGGTGGGTGAGATGGCGGGTTTTGAGCTGGGGGAGGAGCCACTGGTATTCGGCGGCGACTTGGTCGACCACGCTGGCGCTGTGCAGGGCTTGGGGCATGACGGCCCAGGTGTAGGTTTCCATCTCCAAGTGTTGGCAGGTTTCTGGATTTTGGGCGAGGTAGTCGAGGGCGTCGGTGAGGTGGTCGCTGGTGGAGAGCAGCGGGGCGGCGGGCTCGGCGTGTAGGGGTATGTGAAAATGGATACGCCATTCTTCGGCCTTGTCTTGGCTGGCGCGGCGGGCGGCGAGGGCTTCTGGAAGGTCGGTGTAGGAGTGGAGGGGCGAGTTGCTAGAGCTTGGAGTGCGGGAGGCGGCCAGGGTTTGGTGGAGGTAGGTGGGTTCGCAGAAGGTGTCGAGCTGGGCGAGGGTGGCGGGGCTGAAGTCGCGGACTTTGAGGGCGGAGGATAGGTGGAGCTTGGAAATACGGATGCCGGCGCCGGCGAAAGCGGCGAGGGAGGTGGCGGCGTTTTCGTATTGGAGGGCGAGGTGGCAGGTGTCGTAGTTGACTCCGATGCGTCGGCGGATGGCGGCAGCGTCGCTTCGTTTGTCGAGGAATTGGTCGAAGAAGGCAATTGTCTCGGGTGTGGTTTCGAAGAGGCAAAGCGGCTCTGGCTCGAGTCCGAGGTGCAGATCGGTGTCGCGCTTTTCCGAGAGGCGTTCGATGTGCTGGTAAACCTGATACAGGTTTTGGTGCATGGCCTCGAGCTGCTCGGGGGTGGTGTTGAATGGCTTGAAGGAGCCGGGCACGGTGGAGACCGATCCGGAAACTCCTTCCGGCAGAAGCTGGACGAGCAGGTCGAAGACTTGCAGGGTGTAGGTCAGGCGGTCGGGCGAGGACCAGTCTGGGAGGTAGACGTTTTCCTTGACGCGGGTGTTATGGAAGTCGCCGTAAGGGAAGCCGTTTATGGTAAAGACGTAGCAGCTCTCCTTTTCGAGCCAGCGCTGGAAAGCATGGAGCGTCTGCGGCTCTGAGAGCTCGTGGGCTGCGGAGGCGGAGAGACGTAGCCCGATCGCGTATTCGCTATCTGGGCACACTCTTTTGCGAACGGCGAGCACTTCGTTCTGGAGGGAGTGGAAGGTCTGCTCCCAGTCTTTTCCCGGGTGAACGTTGGTGCAGTAGGCGAGGTGAGCTTGGTGCTGGAGGCGCATGAAGGTATCGTATTCGGCTGGTTTTACCGAAGGTGTATGCGCTGGCGCGACTGAAGCAAGGCTGGGCTGCGGCTAGTCTCGGCTGTCGAGGTACTCGCGTGCCCGTTGCAGGGCGCCTTCGAGCGTTTCGGGGCGAATGGGCTTGGCGAGGAAGTCGTCCATGCCGGCTCTGATACAGTTTTCCTTGTCTTTTTCCATGGCCCATGCGGTGAGGGCGATGACCCATGGTTTGCGGGTGGAAGGGGCGAGCCGGCCTTGCAGCTTTTCATGCGTTTCGAGCCCGTTAATGCCGGGCATCTGAATATCCATGAAAATGATGTCGTAGTGATTGCGAGCGCAGAGTTCGAGGGCGGCGTAACCGTCTTCGGCGATGTCCGAGTCGTATCCAAATTTACTTATGAGTCGGGCGGCGACGAGCTGGTTGACGGGATTGTCTTCCACAATGAGGACATTTTCGGGGTAGGATGGGGTCCTTCTCGGGGCAGCTTCTTTCGGGGATTCGTCCTTCTGTTTTTTGGCAGGGTTTAGTGTTTCGGCGAGGATTCTCCTGAGTTGGAAAGGGGCGAAGGGCTTGACCAGCTGGGCTTTGAATCCGTGTTTGGCGAAGTCGTAGCTTTGGTAGCTTTCGAAGGAATCGAGGCGGATGAGGGGGAGCTTGCTCCGTGAAAGGGCTGCGTTGATGCGGGTTGCGAGGGTGTTGGCTTTGTCGAAGTCCGATTCGAAATCGATGAAGGCGCAGTCGAAGCGAGGCTGACTCTGGAGGGCTGCGAGGGATTGTTCGGGGTCTTCGACGGGGAATACCTGGAAGCCGTGGGATTTGAGGAAGTCGCTTAGTATTTCTTTGGTTCGGTTCGCGGGACCGATGAGGAGGGTCCGTTTCTTGGATAAGGTTGGGGCTTCCGGGGCAGTGGGCTTGAGTGGGGTTTCGAGGAGGACGTCACAAGTGAAGGTGCTGCCGCGTCCGTATTCGCTTTCCACCTCGATCGAGCCGTCCATGAGGGAGGCGAGGCGTCGTGAGATGGCGAGTCCCAGTCCGGTGCCCCCGAATTCTCGAGTGGTGGAGGCGTCCGCCTGGCAGAAGGGTTCGAAGAGCTTGTCCACGTTTTCGGGTTTGATGCCGATTCCGCTGTCTTTGACTGCGAATTTGAATTGGAAGCGAGGCGTGCCGGTGTCGCTTGCTTTGGCAGGCGTTGCGCTGAGCGACAGCTCGATGGCTCCCTTTTGGGTGAACTTGACGGCGTTGCCGAGGATGTTGACGGCGATTTGTCGGATCTTGGCGCTGTCTCCCAGGACTTCGCGGGGGATGTCGGGCTGGACCGAGTAGTGGAGGTCAAGGTGCTGGGGGGCGGCGAGGGGGCGGATCACTTCGAATGCTTGATAGAGGCAAACTTCGATATCGAAGGGGTGGCGTTCGAGCTCGACCCCGCCGGCCTCCAGCTTGGAGAAGCTGAGGATTTCGTCGATGATGCTGAGCAGGGAGTCGCCGCTGTTTTTTATGGTTTCGAGGAAGCTTTTTTGGTCCTCGTCCAAGTTGGTATCCGAGAGGAGGGAGGCCATGCCGAGCACTCCGTTCATGGGGGTGCGGATCTCGTGGCTCATGGCTGCGAGGAATTGGCTTTTGGACCTGCTGGCTTCCTCGGCCTTTTCGCGGGAGCGTTGGAGCTCTTCCTCGACGCGTTTTCGCTCGGAAATGTTGGTCATGCTGCCGAGCGCTTTGTGGGGCGAGCCATCGGCGGCATAGGAGACTTTTCCCCGCAGCGCGATCCAGATCCATTTGCCTTTGATATTGCGGATACGCCCTTCGAAGGTGAGGGCGTTGTTTTTGTCGGCGAAAATGGAATCGATGGAACGCGCGAGTCGCTTCCGGTCGTCAGGGTGGATGTCCCGGTAGAGGTTGCTGAGCGATTGGATTTCTTCTCTTTGCGGGCGGCCGAGGATCCTTTGCCAACGCGGGGAGGTCCAGATTTGGCCTTTTTCGATTTCCCAAATGCCTTCTTCGCTCGATTCCATGGCGTTGATCCATCGGTTGGTGACTTCGTGGAGCCAGTCTTGCTCCTCGCTTCGCTTTTCAGCGACCTTGTCGAAGCCGATGGCGCAGCGAACCCCGTTTATCTCGGTGAAGAAGAGGGTGTATTCGACCATCACGTGGGAGTCGTCCTTGCGGCGGTGCAGGGCTGTGCCTCGGATGGTGTCGCCGTTTTTGGGCGCTGAGAACCAGTCGCTGTCTACGGTGGGGGTCCAGGGCACGGCGTGGAGCAGATCCAAGGATTGTCCTACGAGCTCGTCTCGGGTGTATCCATGGGTCTGGCAGACGACGGGATTGCAGTCCCCGATAAGGATGGGGTGCTTGACGTCGGTTCCCGGCACTATGAGGAGGATCCCCATAGGCGAACCCTGCCAAAGTTCGCCCAGAATTGGGGCTTGTGCGGATGCGTCCTTGAGGAAATCGGGAGATTTGGGGTGGTTGCCTGGCGGAGGGGGTGAAGGCATTATCATCTAGTCGAGTATATTTACGTATTTTTGAGCCTTAACTCGATAAAGGCAACCCATACTGAGCTATTGTGTGAGCCTAAATTTGGGGCATTGGCTGAGGAAGGACTTGGGCGTCTGGAAAAAGACTTGGTCGATGGTTTCGTCGTCGTAGCCGCGGCGTCTCATTTCCATGGCGGCGTAGGGAACGGCGAGGGGTACGGAAACACCCCAATCGCATGCAGAATTCATCCATAGGCGGTCGGCTCCGTAGGTCTCGATCATGTCGATGGCCCGGGGAGAGGTCGCCTTGGATTCCGGATAGAGGGTGATGCCGCCCCACATGCCTGCGTCCATGACGTACTTGACGGTGTGTTCCTCGACGTGGTCGATGAGAACGCGGGAAGGGTCGATGCGGGAGTCGGACTTGATGAGGTCGACGATGAGCTGTGTGCCTTTGAGCTTGTCCTCGAGGTGAGGGGTATGGACTAGGATGAGCTGGTTGTGAGTGGCCGCGAGATCCACGTGGCGCTCGAGGATGGTCATCTCGTTGCGGCTGTTTTTGTTGAGGCCGATTTCGCCGATGCCGAGCACGTTGGGCTTGTCGAGAAACTCGGGGATGAGGTCGAGCACCTCGTTGGCGAGGGCGAGGTCTTCTGACTCCTTGGGGTTGATGCAGAGCCAGGAATAGTGGGGGAGGTGAAACTTGGCGGCTCGGGCGGGTTCGTACTCGGTTAGCTGGCGGAAGTAGTCGTAGACCGACCGCTCACGGGTGGAGAGCACCGCCTGCGGGGTGTCATCACCCATGGAGCCCACCGCCTCGTTGCCCTTCTCGCCCAGGGGCCGCAGGATCTGATCGCGCTCCTCGAAGGTCACGCTGAACAGCTTCT
>JBNKSG010000283.1:0-4958 GCA_050297195.1 Opitutaceae bacterium
ATGGCGGATGCTCTCCGCAAAAAAGGTAAGGAGTATGCTCTCGTTCTATATCCGAAAGACGGACATGGCCACGACGACTTCGGCTGGAACCACTATCTCAACGAAACCGAAGCTTTTATCATGTCGCAACTAGGACTATAGACGTTGCTATAGGGGCCACTTAGCCGTAGTCGACGCGACTGTGCTCTGCTTACATGGGTACAAGAAGATCGGTTGCTCATCGGGGGGGCTCAAGATCGAGAAGGTAGAGTTGGAGTGTCGTTGATTCGCAACTACGTGTGTCGGGCTCCTTCCCTAGCTCAACGAAAAAATCGTCGACTTGCGTTGTGCTTTGTTTTTTTTGAGGAACGTATGTGAGACCTTCATTCGGGGCTTTGACTCCTAGTTTTATACTTTGTTGAACCATTTCTGCTGTTGTGAACAAAAGAAATGAGCTCCTTTTGAGTTATCGAGAGAAAGGGTAGAGAGACGTTTTTTGATAGGGCATGAGGGGTGCTTTGCAGGGCATATGAAGATGTATGTGAGCACTTTTTTCTTGTGGTTTGTCATTTCTTTGGGGGCTGTTGCGAATGCAAAGAATGATCCGGTCAAATTAATCGTGCCGGCTTACAGATTCTTTGAAGCACAGGACGAACTGGAGGAAGGTTATTATGACGACGCGTGCGGGGGTGCTGGTCTGAGTGCTTTCAGTGATGGAACTCAAGAGGTTTTGGATTTTTTGAGAAAGAATGGTTTTGAGATTTTAGAATCAAATGGGGTCCTTGGCATCCCGCCTGATGAGGCGATGTTGGAACCCTTGACGAGTCTCCTTCGGTATTATGAAAAGACCTACTCTTTAGCTTTGGAAAACCTGGAAAATCCTCCAACCAGAAAGAGCCAGGAAGACGAGGTGTATGTTTTTCAAAGCAAGTATGCGGAGTTGCGTGAGGATGGCGGGTTCGAGATCTTGGAGGATAGTACGCCGGGACAGATCGTTTATAGACCGGGTCATTCTGGGGCGGATGCCGGAGGGATACTTCGTTTGGGGAATGTGAATGTGGCGAAGGAATGGGAGACCCTCCGAGAGGCCTATGAAATGCGTCAATTTGTGGACTCGCTGATTGAGGCAGTAGAGGCCTCCCTGATTGACTTGAAACACTGAGGTCGTTGTCGCTCTTGGAAGTCGAAACGAAGGTTTGGTTTACGAAGTGTGTTTTCGAAGAGGGGGATGTTGCCCACGAATTTGCACGAAGGTGGGTAATTGAGTTATGATCTTTGGGATGAACCTGGGGGCTTGATTGAGAGTGGGGCGATTTTTACCGCAGATGTACGCAGATATTGGGAGAGGAGTCTAGGGAAGCTCTGATGAGCTTTTTGTGGAGGGCAGTCTGATGACTGTGAAGGAGCTTTGCCCAAAGGGGCGATGGGGAAGAGGATTTACCATTCTATGGTTTCCTCGCAGTCGGGGAGCCATTTTTGCTCGATGGCGAGTTGTCCAAGCCGAGTACGTCCGCAGCGGATAACGAGGGCTTTATAGAAGGGGTCGGCTGCTTGGGGATCGATGTTTCTTATCCAATTGCCGCCGATGGCGAGAAGTTGAGCGGTGCGGGGATCTTCGTCAGGCAAGAGTTTAGCTACCTGCCAAATATGCTGAGCGGCTATGAATCGATAGTGGTAACGGTCGAGTGGATACTTCATCGCCTCCGCTATTCGCTTTTGTTCTTCAGCGGATGCTTTGTTGAATGAGTTGGAGGTCGGTTCCTGCCGGCGTAGGCGCATGTCGACTATTTGGTAGTTCCCGAGGGTGCTGGCGAAATCTGGAGCAAGCTCTGTCGCGAATAGTTCTATTCCATTGTTTCTGGCGATGACTGCGGCTTCGAAGAGGGCTTTCGCTCTTTGTTCTTTGTCGAGGTTTGGTGTTTCCGATTTTTCTAGGGCTTGTCGATATTGGGCGGCTTTTTTGCTCTGTTGCTCGGGAAATCTGTCTTCTGCGTCGGTGTAGCGATGGGCTCTCATAAGACGTCGAGCGCAAAGGTTAGTCAGCCGGTCTGAAAGAGGGGCATTATTCCAGAATGTGCTAGATCGCTGTGGAACTGAATCAAGATAGGCTATCAGTTCTTCGATCGTCATTGCGGTTTCCGCGACGTATGCGGCGTCCAGCCAGGAGTCTCCTTCGATAAAGCTGGAGAGGGCCTTTTCTTTTTCTTCACTCGTCAGATGAAGAACTCCCAATGACTTTGAAATATCATTCGATAGAGGACGGTAGAGGCTCGCCTTGGCCTGAGTTTCTAGCAGTGTCTTTGCGGTTTGGAGCAATTGTTTGGCTTTCTCCAAATTTCCGTTTTTTAGAGCGAGTTTGGATTGTATCCAAATCGCTAGGACGTCTTCTTCTGGGCTAAGCGATAGCCAACGCTTTGCGGAATCGTCGTCGCCGTTTCGGTATGCGATTACCGAAAGGCTTCCAGCTTCTTGCAGTTTTATATCGGGGTGAGCCTCGATGGCGCTTAGCCACTTCTGGGCAAGGGGTTCTGTGTTGCTGGAAGGCGAGTCACAGGCGAGTTTTTGGGAAATGAGGATGCGTAGGATTGGATCGCTTGCTGCTTCGGCGATGACCTCGGGTGAGGATTGGAGAACTCGTTGGCAGAGGATGGAGAGGGATTGTTCAGCGTTTTTGTATCCGGAATTTGCCTGCATCAGATAAAGGTCTTTGGCTCTTTGGAAATTACCTTGATCCATGGCTGCATTTGCTTCCCAGCCGTAACTGGCGGCCGCGAGTCCGGTATTGTCTGAGAACCCATCGGCTGCTAATTCGCGAACGAGGGGAAACCAGTAGTGAGCTTGTTTCGGCTCCGCTAGACCGAGCATGTAGGCGGACCATACGGAGCGGAAATGACGTTCGGCGTCGGGAAGTTCGAGCACCGTTTTCCAGCGTTGAATGGCTTTCGGGAAATCGCCGCTGTAGTAGGAAATTGCCCCTTGGAGGTAGAGGTTGAATTCGGTTGGAAGAGTAGAGCTGATAGCGTCAATCTGTTTGAAAAGCTCTTCAGCGTATTGGGCCGAAATCGGACGCGTCTCGATTTCCGCAAATTTCGTTCGCAGCTTTGCGAAGGCGTTTAGGAGTGCTGACTTTTGAGTGTCGTCCAATCTGGTGTCGGAAGCGAGGGCGGCCTCGAGATCGCGGTAGGCGATGGATTGGGTTTGTTTGCGCGTTTGAAAAGTGAGTGCTTGATTCGCGCCTGGCGACTCGGGAGCTAGGACGGCTTCGAAGCGTTTGTGGTCAGGAGACGGGACCAACTCGGCTAGAGTCAGGCGAGGGATTTTCGATAGACGCAGGAAATATGCGTCATTTTGAATGAGGGTTTGTATCGGAAAATAGGGTCCACAGGCCTGTGCCTTTGCTCCTAGAAAAAGGACGATAAGACTTAGATAGAAGGACTGGGATCTCATGGCGAAAGTTGGATCGTGCTTTGGCTGGGTGAATTCGTGAGTCGGAACCAGGCGATACCGATCTGCTCATTTGGTTGGATTAGGGCGTTTCGATCGGGGTGGAGCAACGTGAACTCTATTTGCTCTGCGTCTGGCTTGCTGCTGGCGTAGTAGCCCAAGATGTCCCATGCGAGGCGCTGGCTAGGGGGAATCGTAACAGTAAATCCCGATGGGAAGGGGGCTGGGAGGTTGCTATTGTTCTCAAGATAGAGCGTTACGAGGTTTGGGGATTCTTCGAGCGCTATTAAGTTTATTGGTTTTGTATCTAGAGTGTTGTGGCGTACGGCCTCAAGGGTCGTCCAGTTCCAGTTCATGGAATCGCTTTGCGAGGGCATGCGAAACCAAATGAGTCGCTGCAAGTTCGGAATCGGTGTTGTTCGAAGACGATGGGCTATGTCCGCTATTTCTCGAGGGGAGGCGTGCAGCGCTTTCCAGGTGAGTTCCTCCGCGGGGGGTGAATTCGTTTCGGAAGTGACACCCGCAAAGCGTCCTGTCGAGTCGTAGTGTAAACGGTAGCTATAAGTGGGAAGCGCAATTTGAAATGCTTTGTTGAGGTGACTTGCCTTCGTTGCCCATCGAAGCGTTTGGTCGAGGTTCACCAGTTTGGGCGAATCTTGTGGTCTGGTCTTCGGGTCGAGCGAGTGAACTTGGAGAACAAAGTGTTCGCAGGGCGCTAGGAGATCTGGGAACGCTTTTGAAGAGAGCCACGTTGGAAGAGTTGTAATGCTGACTGGCAGGGATGGGTTCGAACGAACGAGTTCGTTTAGGAATGCGGTGTAGTGGGGAAGTTTCGATGTCGGGCAATCGTAGTCGATCTGTATCCCTGAAATGGTTACGTTGTTATCCTTAGCTGTGGCAACGTGGCTGGTGATGCTTGTGGTTATTTTGTTTAAAAGCGGTTTGATGGAGGCAGCCCCCGCTGCCCATGACTCAATTCTATAGCAGAGGATAAGTGTACCGTTGTAATTCGCAAAGGAAGAGAAGTCGACGGAGGTGGCTGTCGTTGAGACATTGCTAGCGTTGGCATAGACTTCGCCTGCGAGCACGACGATTTGGCTAAACTGGGCTTGAGCATTCGCTATGGCTGAACGAACGGAATCGTTGTGCACTCGATTCCAAACGTAGATGCCGTCTTCCGCGACAGTTTCGAGAGAGGCGGGAATCGGCGGGCGGCTACATGAGGCGAAACCGCTTATGATCGTGAGTAGGAGAAAGAGAACGCTGGTTGCGTGTCCATTGTTCTTCCTTCTTTCCTCCATCGGTTGCTCTTAAGCCTTTGACGTGAAGGTTTTGGCTTCGCCGAGCAGTTTGGTCCAGAGCGGACGGTTGATGGTAGGGATGGATACCCATTCTTTGAATACGCGGCCGGCTGGTACGAAGGGTTCGCCGACCCTCTCGTTGATGAGAGCTTGTACGCGGTCGGCAGGAAGCTTGGCGATGAGGGCTCCGCTTCGGTGGTCGAGGGTGGCGAAGAAGGCTCCGTTTGAACGCAG
>JBNKSG010000284.1:0-4893 GCA_050297195.1 Opitutaceae bacterium
CTCTCGCCCATGCCGAGGAACTTGATCGGCTTGCCCGTGACGGCCTTGATCGACAGGGCCGCACCACCGCGGGCGTCGCCGTCGAGCTTGGTCATCACGATACCGGTCAGCTGCACGGCTTCGTTGAAGGTCTTGGCTACGTTGACGGCCTCCTGGCCGATGGCGCCGTCGACTACGAGCAGGACCTCGTCCGGATTGACGCGGCGCTTGAGCTCCTTGATTTCCTCGATGAGCTGGTCGTCGATCTGCAGGCGGCCGGCGGTGTCGAAAATGATGAGGTCGTCGCCGGAGGCCTTGGCGACGGAGAGGCCTGCCTCGCCGATGGCGGGGACGTCGGGAGTGCCTCGCTTGGCGAAGCAGGGGACGTCGATTTGGCGGGCCACGGTCTCGAGCTGGTCGATGGCGGCCGGGCGGTAGACGTCACAGGCGACGAGGTGCGGCTTGTAGCCGTCCTTTTTGAGAGCCTTGGCGAGCTTGGCGGAGGTGGTGGTCTTACCGCCGCCTTGCAGGCCGACCATCATGATCTTGAGCGGCTTTTTCTTGGAAAGTTCGGTGGAGCCTTCGCCGAGCAGGGCGGTGAGCTCGTCGTTGATGATCTTGATGATCTGCTGGCCGGGGGTGACGGTCTTGAGCACGTCTTGGCCTACGCACTTCTCCTTGACGCGTTCGATGAAGGCGCGTGCGACTTTGAAGTGCACGTCGGCGGAAAGCAGGGCGGCGCGCACTTCCTTGAGCGCTTCGGCCATGTTTTCCTCGGAAAGCTTGGCTGTGCCACGCAGGTGGCGCATGGCGTTGGTGAGCTTGTCGGTCAGGCTTTCAAACATAAGGTGGCGAGGTTAGGGCTTTGTTTGCATTGGTAAAGCCTGCTTGGCGCAAAATTTCTACGTTTCGCTGTTGCGGGTCGTCTGTGTGGGGCGATTTTGAGCAGTTGCGTCTGGATTCGGAGAAGCCTGAGTGGGGCGTGGTTGGTAATCAGGTTTCCAGGCTGGCCTTGGAAAAGCACTTTGACTGGTTTCTGTTTTCAACGCGTTTGGAGGAAGACGGCGTGGAGGCGGGGATCTACTGTTGAAGGTCGATTGATTGGCTGAAGGGTTTCGCCCACGAAAGGCACAAAGCTGGACGAAGTTTTTTGAGGGCGGACTTTTAGGAGTCCGCCATTCTTTTGTGGAGGCTTTGTGGGCCGTTGGGAAAGCGGACCCTGCCTTGAAATTGGCCTTTATCTACGGCTGGGTAGGCCGTTGGTTGGGTCTCGTTCTATTTTCTGGTTTTGGATATTCGCTTGAGCTTCTGGAGTGTAGCGTTGAAAAACGATGTGGTTTTCTAGTCGGTTGTATCCGTCATATACCGACATAGTAAGATTGTTAGCTCTGACTTTGTAGACGATGCGTGACAGATCGGTGGCGTAGTCGTGTGTTTCGATGAGTTCATCTATCATACGATTTGAATGGGCGAGTCGCTCGGCTTGATCCTCGTCGAGGATCGTGAGTTCGTCATGGCGGCGTTTGCTGAAGCTTTTAGCTGTGATGGCAAAGCTCTTGTAGTAAGGTTGATCGTACTCGTTCAAAGAGGTGACTTCCACGATCCGGTTGGAATGGAAGTTGATGAGTGTGGTCTCGCCCATCTCGGGGTTGTCTTTGGCGTAGGCGATCCAAGTGCCGGATAGCAGGGAGTCGCTGGAATCGCTGAATCGATCTGATTCGTCTTCGGCAACGATGGCTAGGTTCTGCTCGATCTCTTTGATCAGCTTCCACTCAGGTTTGATTTCGCTATCGCGGAGATCGCGGAAACGTTCTGAGAGGTTTCGGACGACTTCGTAGGCTTGCTCGCTGTCTCCATCTTCATAATACAGGGTTGTTGCCTTTTTGAGGGAGGTGTATTGGTCGATGAGAGCTTCGCCGCGAACGAGTCCTAGGCTGGCGTTGCTTTTGGTTTTTAGGCTTAAGTCTACGCTTTGAGAGATCGGGAACTTTTGGCTGCTCATCTCGTAGGAGAGTTTCGCTTGAGCGATGTTGTTGGAATTGCGGGCTTGTGCTTTGTGGAAGGGAGTAGGTGACTCAGGAGCGAGGGCGAAGTAGATGGCTCCTTTGCGGAGACTGAGGAACAGAGTTTCCACCTCCATGTAGAGAGAGCGTCCGTCTTCGGTCCATTTGACCATGTCTCCAGGGATTCCATACACGCCAACGATCTTGAATCCGTGAGCTGGCGAAAGGGTGAGCTTCATGTCGTAGGCGAGTTCGGTGACCATGGTTTGGAATTCGTTGGCGAATTTCTCCTCCATGGAGTTGGAGTCAGGAAAGAAGAAAAGGTTTCCGCCGCGTACGGAGCTGATCGTGTTTGCCAGCTCGGCTCCGAAGTGTCGTCCGACCCCGATGGTGGTGAGTCCGTACCCTTTTTGTGAACCGTTTCTCATTTGCCGCATGAAACCGTATTCGCTGGTGTTTCCTGTATTCGGGCGCTCGTCGGTGAAGAGCAACAGTCGGGTGTTTCCTTGGAAGTCGGGAGCGGATTCGTCAGCTAGGTCGTAGCCGACACGAAGGCCACTCTCTAGGTTGGTTGAACCCGCTGACTGGATGTTTTGTATGGTCTTTCGAATACTGTTTTTGTTTCGAGGCGACGCGGAGATGGGTTCCATATAGACGTGACTGCGATCTCCGTAGAGCACGATGGATAGCTGGTCGCGGGAGTCGAGTTGGTCGAGTACGGAGAGTAGCGATTTGCGGACTAGGGAGAGAGGTTGTCCGCTCATGGAGCCGGACTTGTCGACGACGGCGATGAGGTTGATCGGCTCTCGTTCCCATTTGCTGGCGTCGAGACCGGAGGCGAATCCGATTTGGGCGAGGTG
Source organism: Opitutaceae bacterium (assembly GCA_050297195.1). GTDB lineage: Bacteria > Verrucomicrobiota > Verrucomicrobiia > Opitutales > Opitutaceae > Pelagicoccus. Next base: position 2,843 of record JBNKSG010000284.1, read on the forward strand.
AGTGGCTTCGGGGAGATTGGGTAAGTTGACGGGCATGGCTTCACCATAGACGCAGATGAGATTGTCACAGCTCCCGTTGCTTTCTAGCGGTAGGTCGTACTCGGAGAGCAGCCCTTCTGCGGTGAAGCTGGAGGGCTGAGGGATTTTGCCCATCGCGATCTGGGAGCGCGTGTAGCTGATGTCTTGAGCGCCGCCGGCGGTGACCCCGTAGCCGGCGGAGACTTCGAATGGGCTGAGTTCGAAAACCTCCTCTTCGTCGTCACGGGCGACTTGGCCGTGAAGGAAGGTTGAGAGATAGAGGCTTGTGGCGAGAAGCGAGCTGATTGCTCGAGATGTATTTGTTTTCATTATGCAGATCGAATGTTGAGGTTCGTTTTTGAGTATCTGCATTCATGATACAAAAAGGGTGTGTGAAAGTCGTCATTGGGAGGTAAAAGGCTGTGGCGAATTGTATGGGTTTGTCATGAGGGTGAATTGCCACGCGATGTGGCTCCCTTCGGTGGGGGTTGTTAAGCCGAGAATTTGTACCCAACGCCGTGGACGGTTTTGATGAGGCTGGGGCTGGATTTGCTTTCTACCTTGGCCCGCAGCTTTGCGATGTGTTGATCGAGGGTGCGCGTGGTGCCGTGGTAGTCGATGCCCCAGGCTTCGTTTAAGAGGAAGTCGCGGCTGAGGGCTTCGTGCGGGTGGGCGTGGAATAGTTGCAGTAAGGTGAGCTCGCGCTCGGTGAGTGGGTGTTCGCTTTCGTCGACGATGGCAACGAGTCGTCGTGGGTCGATGGTGACGGGGCCGAAGGCGAAGGTGTGAGTCTTCTTGGGGGCTTGAGGCTCTGAGGTGGCGAAGGCATCGACGCGGCGTAGGGCGGCGTGGATACGGGCGAGAAGCTCGCGAACGCGGAAGGGCTTTTTTATGTAGTCGTCGGCACCGAGCTCGAGGCCGAGAACTTGGTCTATTTCCTCGGTTTTGGCGGTGAGCATGAGGATAGGGACTTGTTTGTTTTTTTCGCGAATGATGCGGCAGACATCGTAGCCGTTTTTGAGAGGCATCATGATGTCGAGAAGAAGGAGGTCGGGAGCGTGTTCGAGAAAAAGCGCTACTGCTTCTTCGCCGTTGGCGGCGGCGATGACGGTATGTCCGTCGGCCGTGATGGCGTCGGCGAGTCCTTCGCGGATACTTGAATCGTCTTCGGCTATGAGGATCTTTTTCATCAGGGGCTAAGAGAGGGGGATTTCGAGTAGGAAGCGGGCTCCGGAGGTGTAGGTGTGATCTAATGACAGATCGCCATGGCAGTCTAGAGCGAGGCGGCGAGATAGGCTAAGGCCGATGCCGGCTCCTGGACTCTTGGCGGTGAGGGTGCTTTGTTTTTGGTAGAAGGGTTCGAATATCTTTTGGCGAAGGTGCGCGGGGACGCCGGGGCCTTGGTCCTCGATGGTAAGCTGGCAGCTTTCGGTTTTGGTTAAACGGATTTTGATGGTTTTCCCCGAGGCGGCGTATTTGCGGGCGTTGTCTAGCAGATTGAGTATGATCTGGCGAAGGGCTGCCGGATCGAAACGAGCGAAGGTGGAGGAATGGGGGCGGCCCCAGTCTACTTGCATGTTTGCAGCGGTAAGAGTTGGCGAATAGTCGGCGAGGGTGGATTCGATGATATCGTCGATGGCGAGTTTTTGGAGGTTGTACTTTTTCTTACCGGATTCGATTGAGTTGAGAGCGAGGATGTTGTCGACCAGCTCGCTGAGCCGTAGGCTTTCTCTACTGACGGTATCGAGATATTTGTTACGTTTTTCTTTTGTTAGGCCTTCGTTGGTGAGTAGGTCCGAGTAGAGGGAGATGTTGGTGAGCGGCGTCTTGAATTCATGGCTGATTTGGGAGACAAAGTTGGTCTTGCGCAGGGCATCATTTCGTTCTTTGGCGGTCTGGCGGGCGATTAGGAATCCGCAGAGCACTCCGATGGCGAGGGTTAGGGTGACGACGGTGTAGCTGAGGGTATTGAGCAGTTTTTGGTCGGGGTTGGGAGCGAGGGTGAGCTGTAGAGCGTAGCCAGGGAGGATGGT
>JBNKSG010000285.1:0-4865 GCA_050297195.1 Opitutaceae bacterium
GTGCTCGACCGTTCCCTTCAGCCCTCCGTAGATTGAGAAATCGTAGGCGGTCAGCTTCACGGTAGCCTCTTGGCCGGGATGGATAAACCCGATGTCCTTGGGCGAGATATTAGCTTCTACGATCAGGTCGCTCTCGTGCGGAACGATTTCGACGATGGGTTCGCCGGGCCGAATGACGCCGCCGATGGTGTTGAAGTTCACTTTGTTGATGGTGCCGTTGACCGGAGATGTCACGTCGGTGCGGCGAATCTTGTCTTCGTAGGCGAAGAGGCTTTGCTGTACCTGTTCGAGCTTGGCGCGGGCTTCGTTTCGTTGGCGGAGAACTTCCTTCGTATAGTCAGACTGGATACGGCGCAGTTCGCTTTCGGTGTCGTTAACGGCGGACTGGAGTCGCAGCAACTCCACCTGGGAGACGATGCCTTTTTCGGCGAGGGGAATCGTAATGTCGAGCTCGCGGCGTTTTAGCTCCAGGCTCTTGCTCAAGTGTTCTACGGCGCCGGCCAAGTTCGACCGTCGACTCTCGAAAAGGGCGTTTTCGCTGTCGGCGAGGTCAGGGCGCTTTTCGAGAATGTATTGGGGAAATTGGATCGTGTCGCTGCCGTTGGATTCCGCCTCGAGCCTTGCGATGCTCGCCAGCAGGTTGTCGTGCTGGGCCGCACTCTCGCTACGAGCTGCAGAGAAGGCAGTGCTGTCGATGCGAAGCAGGCTTTCGCCTTTTTCGACTATGTCGCCAGCAGTTACCTTGAGTTCGGAAAGGATTCCGCCTTCGAGGCTTTGCACGACTTGTAGGAAGTCGGTAGGCACCACTTTCCCTTGTCCACGGGTGATCTCGTTGACCTCGGAAGTGCTGGCCCAGAAGACGAAGGCGCTGACGATACCGACGATTGCGAAAAGCAGAAGGCTGGCCAGGGGGCTGCGATTTTCGAGGAAGGCAGCCTTGGTGTCGGAGACGAAATCGAGGTCGCTTTTTTGAGGCTTCACAGCTGGGGCGTCCTGGACTTTAGGAGGCGTTGGCTCTTCCGCTTTCTGCGTTTGGGCTTCCGCTTCGGGCGCTGGCGTTTCCGGCTTTGCCTCGCTCGTATCAGCCTGAGCAGGGTCGGGCTGTCTAGCGGCGTTGGGCTTGGGTGATTCTGGCGTGTTCATGGGATCGCTCATTAGTTTCTGCCGGCTCCTCCTGAGAGTTGGCGCATGACTTCCGCCTTTGGACCGTTGGCGGCGACGCGGCCTTGGTCCATTACGATGATACGGTCTGCGAGTTTAAGCATCGAGGGCTTGTGGGTGGAAAGAACGAGCGTGCGTCCGCCTTCGTTGCCATAGGAATCCATCGCTGAGATGAACTCGCGTTCTGCATTGGCGTCCATGGAGCTTGTAGGTTCGTCCATGACGAGGACGGGCGGTTTCGCGATGATGGCACGGGCAATGTTGATCGCCTGGCGCTGGCCGCCGGAGAGGCGTTCCCCACGCTCGCCGATCTGCATGTCGTAGCCCATCGGGTGACGGGAGGCGTAGCGTTCGACGCCGGATAGTTTCGAGGCTGTGAGGAGGTCTTCCTCGTCCGCCCATGGGGCGCCCATCAGGATGTTTTCCTTAAGGGAGCCATAGAAGAGATTATTGTCCTGGGCAATGTACCCGAGACGGCGGCGAAGCTCGGCAGGGTCGAGCTGGCGTATGTCGGTGCCGTTGACGAGAATCATTCCGGAAGTCGGCTGGTAGAATCCGAGGATCAAGCGCAGCAAGGTGCTTTTGCCTGAGCCGACGCGTCCGAGGATCGCTACCTTCTCGCCCGGCTCGATCACGAAGCTCGCGTTGCGCACGGCCGGTTCGGTGTCTTGGGAATAGGAGAAGCTGACTTCTTTGAATTCGATGCTGGGACGGAACTCGTTTTTGCGAACGTAGTTGCGGCCTGCTTCTCGCTCCTGGGGTAGCTCGACGATTTCGTTGAGTCCTTTTAGGGAAACGAGAGAGGATTGCATGCGGGAGAGCAGGGCGGCGACTTGACCGATCGGGCCCATGGCGCGACCGCTCAGAATCGTGCAGCCGATCAATGCTCCCATGCTCATTTCGCCTTCACGTATCCGGTAAACGGATGCGACAACGATGACGACCGATACCATCTGGGTCACGAATACCGTGAAGTTGGTCGCCGCAGCGGAAATACGCCGAGAGGCGACTTCGCTCTTGGCGGAGCTTCCGAGGAAGTTTTCCATACGGCGCTGGAAGATGCCTGCAGCGGAGAGCCCTCGGATAGCCTCGAAGCCACCGATTGCCTCCACTAGCAGAGCATGCTTCTGCGCCGAGGATCCTTGGGCTACTTCGGCAGCTCGTTTGAGCGGTATGTGCAGGATCGCCCCGATTGCCAAAATAAGTAGGATGCCGGTTGCTGGGATAAAGGCGACCCAGCCCGCCATGAAAAACATGAACCCGATGAAGAGGACGACAAAGGGAAGGTCGATGAGAGTCGCCATCGTCGCGGAGGTAAAGAACTCGCGCAGGCTTTCGTAGCCTTTCACTTGATTGGCGAAGCTGCCGGCGGATGCGGGCTTATGCTCCATCTTGATGCCGAGGACGCGCTGGAAAATGAAGCTCGAGAGCAAGACGTCGGCGTTTTTTCCGGCCTTGTCGATTAGGGCGCTGCGCAAGGTCTTGAGGAGGAAATCGAATCCGTAGACGAGGGTTACGCCGCTGGCGAGGACCCAAAGCGTGTCGATGGCGTTGTTAGGGATGACGCGGTCGTACACGTTCATGACGAACATGGAGCCGGCCACGGCGAATAGGTTGATGAACACTGCCGCGAGCAAAACGCTTTGGTAGACGCGGCGATATTTCCAGAGCGTTCCCCAGAACCAGTTTTTCGACTTGATGGTGGACTCCGACTTGTCGGCTCGGGCGTCGAACGCGAACTCGGGTTTTACGAAAATTGAAGTTCCGATGTATTCGGATTCCAACTTCGATTTGTCCAGAACCACCTCTCCGGATCCGGTCTCGGGTAGGATAACTGAAAATTGATCTCCCTTGCGGCCGACGAGTACGGCGCTTCGATTGTCGCTTAGGAGCAGGACACAGGGAAAAACGAGTTGAGGGATCGTCTCTAGCTTACGCTTTACGATACGTGCGGAGAAGTTAGCGCTTTCGGCGGCTCGGAGAAATAGTCGTGGAGTGAGTCGATTGTCTACGAGGGGGAGGCCTGCTGTGAGCACGTCGCCAGAGAGTTGGCGGTCGTGCATCTTGCCAATGATGATAAGGCAGTCCAGTAGTGAGTCATCGAATACGCGTGGCTCAACACTCGGTGGAGGCGATTTCGACTCGGACTTCGCGGTGTCGATTCTAGGGCGGGGGGGCGCCTTGCGAATCGAAGGCGCGAGCCTGGCATTCTTTTTGTCGGAGATCATTAGAGGTTACTGGTCAGGTCGATTAAGGATTCATGTAGTTGTTCCATCTCGTGGAGTTTGCGTTCCATCTCTCTTTGCTCGGTAACGTCTTCGATCGTACCTTCTAGGAATACGCTTCCCGTATTTTCGTCTTCGATTGCCCAGACGTTGATTATGGCTTCCATGATGGAGCCGTCTTGTTTGTGGAAGATCGCTTCGAAGCGGCCGCCTTGTCTTGCTTGGTCGGCTAGATCGACTGTTGCGGCTTGGTGGTTCTGGTGGTCGTAGACTTCGGGTACCAGTGTCTGGAATACTTGGATACAATCCTCTCTCGTCTCGAAACCGAGAGCGTGCGAGAGGAAGCTGTTGACGTCGAGCAGGTTGCTGTTGGCGTCGCACCTGAAGATTCCGATCGCTGCATTTTCGAAGAAGCCGCGGTATTGGGCCTCGCTTTCGCGCAGCTTGCTTTCGAGTTGGGTCTTTTCGCGGCGATTGGCGGCGTCTTTTAGATGAGATTCTATTGCGGGCAACAGACGAGCCGTGTTGCCCTTCATAATGTAGTCCTGGGCGCCCATCTTCATGAGATCCACGGCGCTCTCTTCTCCGATCTTTCCGGATACGAGGATGAAAGGAATATCGAGATCGTAAGCTTGGAAGAGCTGCAGCGCCTGCATCCCGTCGAACTCTGGCATCTGGTAGTCGGAAATTACGATATCCCACTCATGCTCGTCGAGCTGGCGCTTCATGTCATCGCGAGTCTCGACTCGCTCGCTCGTAACTTCGTATCCGTTTTTCTTGAGGAGGTTTGCGGTGAACTTGGCCTCGATCTTGGAGTCTTCTACGATGAGTACGCGTAGTTTACCTTTGGATACTTTGTTTTCTTGATTGGCGCTCATGTTGACTGGCTAGGTGGTGTAATGATTAAAAGGCTGGGGTTATCGGATAGAGTTGGTCAGCTCACCCATTGCGGCGAGGAGGCGATAGGCGGCTTGCAGGCGGTTTAGGCGCTCTTCCTCTACGGAGGCTCGCGCGGAGGAGAGTTCGTTTTCGACGTCGAGTAGATTGATGAGTGGACGCTTCCCGAGCTCGAACTGCTCGTGGTATGCGGAAGCAACCGCTTCCATGGCGTCGCGGTGCGTCTGCAAAAGGTAAATGCGTTCGTTGGTGGAGGTGAGCTCGTTCCAAGCGTTGGCGAACGCGGTCTCCGTTTCGATGAGGGTGTCCTGGAGCTTGAAGTCAGCTTCGTTGACTTGGTAGTTGGCCCGCTTGATTTCGGCGCGGCGTCGGCCTCCGTCGAAGATGTTGTAGGACAAGGTGACGAGGGCCATGGCGTCTTCCTGCATCTTGTCGTATCGGTCGGACTCGGCGGCGTCGCCCTCGACCACGAAGTTGAGCTTGGGGCGAAAGGCGCTCTCGGCGACCTTGCGGCGCGAGTAGGTGGCTTGGAGCTCGGACTGGGCTGCTCGCACGCTTGGATTGGCGGTGAAGGAGATTTCG
>JBNKSG010000286.1:0-4853 GCA_050297195.1 Opitutaceae bacterium
AAAAAAAGGCGGACTCCTAAAAGCCCGCCCTCAAAAAAACTTCGTGCACCCTGGTGCACCTTCGTGGGCAAAAAAGTCTACGCTATCAGTCGACCTTCAACAGTCGATCCGACTTGTCACGAAGATCTCGATACAAGGCCTCGTCTCCAGCAAGGTGCTTCCCGTAGGCAGGCAACATTTCGCGAAGTCGCGTTTGCCACGCTTCCGTCTTCACTTCTTCCGAGAAGCATTTCTCCAACACCTCTACGATAATGGATACAGAGGTCGAGGCCCCCGGAGACGCGCCCAGCAAGGCAGCGATCGATCCGTCCTGAGCCGCTACCACTTCAGTACCGAACTCCAGCTTCCCGCCGCGGCCGCCAGCATTCTTCTTGATAATCTGCACGCGCTGGCCAGCTGTCACCAACTTCCAGTCCTCATCCTTCGCATCAGGGAAAAACTCGCGCAACCCTTCCACACGGTCGCTGTGCGACTTGCGCACCTCGTTGATCAAATACTGCGTCAGGTCCATGTTGTCCTTGCCCACCGACAAGAGCGGCAAGATGTTGTCGAGCTTCACGGACTTGATGAGATCGAGGTTGGACCCTTCCTTCAAAAACTTTGGCGAGAAACCTGCGTACGGGCCAAAAAGCAGCGCCTTGCGCCCATCGATCACGCGCGTGTCGAGGTGAGGCACCGACATCGGTGGAGCGCCCACCGCCGCCTTGCCGTAAACCTTGGCCGCGTGCCGGTCGATGATGTCGCGATCCGTACACACCAGAAACTGCCCGCTCACCGGAAATCCGCCAAAGCCCTTGCCTTCCGGAATGCCTGACTTCTGCAATAGATGCAAGGAACCGCCACCTGCTCCGATAAAAGCGAAATTAGCGGACAGCTTTTGCTTCCCGTATTCCTCGCTGTCGATTTTGAGCTTCCACTGCCCGTCAGCTGCCTGGGAAATATCCGTCACCCGCGCCTGCATGGCGAGTTCGACGCCATCGAGGGAAATCAGGTGGTCAATCAATTGCTGGGTCAGGGCCCCGAAATTGATATCGGTTCCATGCTCCACCCGAGTCGCTGCCACGACATCGCTTTCCTCGCGTCCTTGACCGAGGAGCGGAGCCCACTCCTTCACAACCTCGGGATCTTCCGAGTACTCCATTTGCTCGAAAAGGTGCTGCTCCTTGAGCGCTTGGTAGCGTGCCTTCAGGTAGTCGCGATCCGACTCGCCACGCACGAAGCTCATGTGCGATACCCGTTTGATGAATACGCTTGGATCCGCAATCACGCCTTCCTCCACCAGGTGCGCCCAGAAGTGCTTCGAGTTCTCGAACTGCTCGTTGATCTTGATCGCCTTGGAGACGTCCACCGATCCATCCGCCTTTTGCGGCGTGTAGTTGAGCTCGCAAAGCGCCGCATGCCCCGTCCCCGCGTTGTTCCAAGCGTGGGAGCTCTCCAGCGCCACCCGCGGAAGCGATTCCACGATCTGGATCGTCAGCTCCGGGTTCAGCCGCTTCAGCATGATCCCCAAAGTCGCGCTCATGATGCCGCCGCCAATCAGGACGACGTCAGGATTTTCGAGAATAGGACCGGTCGACGGTCGTACGGTGCGTTGTTTCATAGCGTAGCTGGGCCACAGCACGGCAAATGCCGCGAACCCGATTACATTCGATGTGTTTCTTGGTGCCCCGTTTCGCCCTCGAAAGAGTGGAAGTGTTCAATTTCCAAAAACGGGAGCGCACATGAGAACCAAAGCCGAAGACATGGCAACGCCTTAGAGCGCCTAATCGTGAACTAACTCAAATCCACCAGCACCCAATCCCACCGCAAGTCGTCGGCTACCAGAAACATGCGATTGATCCCTTCCATCAGTCTCGGCTAAAAAAGCAACATGCCCGCTCCCGCGAGAATCCTCATCACGAGCTTCCAGCCCTTCCGCGAACGTCAGCGCAACGGCTCCCAAACCCTCGGATCCACCCTCGCCGCTGCCCTCCCATGGCACGAACTTCAGCACCTGAACCTCCCCGTCACTTGGGGAAGCATCGAGGAGATCGCCCTGCCACAAATCGATTCCTTCCAGCCCCACATCGTCCTCGGCCTCGGCGAGGGAACCCCACGCTTCCTGAAAATCGAAACCCTCGCTCGCAACCAGCGCTCCGGACTCGACGAAGCCCAGCAAGCTCCCGCTAGCGAAACCATCGACTCCCAAGGACCTGACAGCTACCCCTGCCGTTGGCCCTTGCCGCAACCTCTTCCGACAACTCCCGACGATTCGATCGCGATCAGCGACGATGCGGGCCGCTACCTCTGCAACAACGCCCTCTATCGCTACGCTCAAAGCCCCTGCCCCTTCGCCGGCTTCATCCACCTCCCGCCTCAGAACCTCACCCCGAACCAGGCCTACCAAGACCAATGGCTGCCCCTCGTCCTTCAGCTCCTAGAATTCGCCATCCAAAAACTCCCGCCCAAATGAGCGCCGCAAAACTCCAACTCCTTCGCCAAGCGATGGCACAATACGCTCCGCTGAGCGACGCCACCTGGTCCCGCATCTGCCAAGCCTGCAGCGAACGAAAGGTTGGCAAGGGTGAAAACCTCGTACAAATCGGGGCTCCCAGCCAGCACCTCTATTTCGTCTGCCAAGGACTGCTCCGCTCCTACACCGTATCCGCCGACGGAAAAGAATATAACAAGAAGTTCTTCCCCGAAAACACCTTTCCCGGATCCATCCGGGCCCTCCTCCGCGGCGAACCCTCAGACTTCGCCCTGCAAGCCCTCGAGCCCACGACCGTGCTCGCCATCGACCACCACGCCTACCGTCGCATCTTGCGAGACACGGAAGACCTGAAGTGGTACCACATCCAGTATCTTGAGAAAAACTGGGTCCTGGAAAAAGAACCCATCGAAGTCGGCCTCGCCCTCGCCAACTCCCAAGCGCGGTACCAGTCCTTCATCGCAAAGCACGCCGCCATCCTGCAACGCCTCCCCCTCCACCACATCGCCTCTGCCATCGGCGTTACCCCGACCCAACTCAGCCGTATCCGAAAAGCGATTACGTAGCGCGGAGCTTTCCCCGTCTCGGCGTAGCAGAAAGCGAAGACGGAAGCCCGCGACCGCGCTGCAGGATCAAAACCACTAAAAACGCGGGCTTCCTCCTTCGCCAAGGCTATGGCGGACATGGAAAGCACCGCGCTACTTAAAATCCGCACTTCTCAACACAGGTTGATGCTCCCGTCCCGAGCGGCTGCTAATATCGCCCCATGCAAACAACGCAACTCGCCCTCGTCAGTCTCGCCGCCGGCATGGCCATTTCCATCCAAAGCGCCTTGAGCGGGCAGCTCAGCCAACGCCTGAACAGCCCGATCCTAGCCAGCGCATCCGTTTACTTGATCGGTTTCATTTGCCTCGTCGCCTACCTCGCCACCCACCGCGGCCACATTCCCGCTCGCGAAATCCTTTCCCAAGTCCCCGCCTATCTCTGGATCGCCGGTGGCCTCATCAGCGCCTTCGCCCTGTCCAGCATCTACTGGGTCATGCCAAACTTCGGAGTCGCGTCGACCCTGCTCTTCGTGATCTGCGGCCAACTCGTCATCGGGGCCATCGTGAGCCACTTCGCCTGGTTCGGCATGCCCGCCAATCCACTCACTCCCATCCGCATCCTCTCACTTTTTCTCGTGCTAGCAGGAGCCAGTCTCTACAACCAACCCACCGCATAAATCGATGAACACAACTCTCGCTCCCAAGACCCTAGATCTCACCGCCTACTTAAAACGAATCGGCTTCCCAGACGAACCCCGCCCCACCCACGACTGCCTCAAACGCCTGCACCGCCTCCACGAGGAAACCATCCCCTTCGAGAACCTAGACGTCCTTCTCGACCGCAGCATCTCAACCGAGCTCGACGCCATCTTCGAAAAACTCGTGCAGCAAAAACGAGGCGGCTACTGCTTCGAGCAAAACACCCTTTTCGCTGCAGTGCTACACGAAATCGGATTCACCGTATCGCCCTACCTCGCCCGCGTCCGCTGGATGGCTCCGGACCACATAGTCACCCCACTCAGCCATATGGTCCTTCGCGTGGAAACCGAGTTCGGACCTCACCTCGCAGATGTGGGATTCGGCGGCGTCGGACTCGTCGAACCGATCGCCCTCGAATCCAGCAATCCGCAACACCTCGACTTCGAACCGCGCCGCATCGTCGAGCGTGAGGAACACCTCGTCCACCAGATCCAACTCGGCGAAGAGTGGAAAGACATCTACCAATTCATCCCCACGTCCGTAGCGCCCATCGACCTCGAAATCGGAAACTGGTATTCCTTCACCCACCCCCAAGCCCGATTCCGCAACTCACTCCTCGTCGCTAAACTCCACCGGGACGGACGTATCATCATCGCCGATACAGAGCTCATCGAACGAGATTGGCACGGCCACGTCAAACGCACCGAGATAAAAACCCAAGCACAGCTACATCAGATCCTAGCCGAAAAATTCGAGCTACGAGTATCCCCTGACTCCAACATTCCCTATTCGTTTTAACCCAGCAAAATCCTCGCCGGCCGAAGGACGGATCATCCCCCTGCGCAGCAGGGATCAAGCGAGGCACTAGCGTTGTTAAAAACAACTCCTCCACTGCAACCCATTCAACATCGCGGCAAAGCCGCTGGATCCGCTACGCGGCAAAGATCCGACTACGTCGGCGAGGATACGAATCGAATAAGCCAGAACTAAACTTAGTTCCCCCAAAGACCCTCGCCGGCCGAAGGACGGATCATCCCCCTGCGCAGCAGGGATCAAGCGAGGCACGAGCATTGTTAAAAACAACTCCTCCACTGCAACCCATCCAACATCGCGGCAAAGCCGCTAGATCCGCTACGCGG
>JBNKSG010000287.1:0-4843 GCA_050297195.1 Opitutaceae bacterium
TCGCGGTAGACGCCGCCCTCCTGCATGAGCCGGTCGACGAGGGTGGTTTTCCCGTGGTCAACGTGGGCGATGATGGCGATATTGCGAATGTCGTCGTTGCGTTTCATGGTGCTCCTAGGTGCAAAAAGGGGGGACTTGTGAAGAGGGAAATGCCCTTTGGCAAGGCTGGATACGCATTGGGGCCCTTTAATAATGTAATGCATTAGGCGCTGTCTTCAGGCGATGGGCTGGGTTTTACGCGGGAGGCCTTGGATTAGGTCTCGGTCAAATTCGCTTGTGAGGGTGGCCGCTTCGGTGTCTGTTTTCGGAAAATGCCCGCTGAATCCCGCCCCGAAAAGGAGTCCAAGCCGATCGACGCTCGGGCTCGTATACGCAATTCCGAGAAATCGGGCCGTTGGTTCACTGTCCTCTTTTGGGCCATCGGCCTCGGAGGCCTGGGGTTTTGCTACTGGTTCTACACGCAGGTCTACGTGCCCGGTGAAAAGGAGAAGCTGCACCTAGCCCAGACGCAGGCCTACGCTCGCGAGCTTCGCGGGGCGATCGCGGCCTTGGACGAGTGGTCTGCCCAGCGGAGCTTCGACTCGGTGCGGGCGGAGCTGGTCAAGTTCGACAAGCGGGAGGATGCGGATCTGGCGATACGGAGGCAGTTGTGGGACCAGTTCGGCAGGGCCTACGAGCCGCGGGCGGAGCGGATGCGGGAGTTCGAAGCTCTGATGCGGGAGCTGGAGGCGTTTCCGCTGGACTCGGGCAAGGATCGTTTGCTCGCCATGCAGGAACGGATGAGGCTCGCGTCCGGCCAATTTGAAAAACCGTTGATGACGCAGCTCAAGGAAGCGTGGGAGCCGAAGCGAAAGGAGGTCGCGGATCGCCTCGGGTTGCATGGATCGGCAGGTACGGGGGCGATCGAAGTGCGTTCCGTGCCGTCTGGAGCGACGCTTTACTTGAACGACCGGGAGGTAGGGGTGACGCCCTTGCAGGCTAGCGGCATCAAGGCGGGGCCGCTGAAGCTGAGCCTGAAGCATCCGAAGTACTACGATTTCAACTATCCGGTTGAAATCAAGGAGTACGGGGTTTTGAGCCTGAACGACCTGCAGATGAAACCGCGGCAAGGCGGGATCGAGATTTCGGTGATGGGCGTGCCTACCAGCGCCCTCGTCGAGGTGGAACTGATTTGCGTGCAGGAAGATGGGGAATCTTTCGACTACGTGAAGACCTTTGCGGGCGTCTACGTATCGGTGCCGAAACTGATCGTCGGGGGTTACGATGTGACTGTCTACATCAACGGCCGCGCTCGGCAGAGCACCAAGCTCGAGGTGCTGGAGGGGCGCGTTTCGAAGTGGACCGCTCGCCTCTGACAGCATCTTTGAGAGGCAGGCGGAGGTCGGCACCTTACATCGCATCGGCAAGGTTTTTGGAATACGGGCTACGGACCTGCTACCGTTGGCGGAGTCGCGACTTCCAACAAGAAGGCCAGCGAAGAAGCTCGGTTCGCGAGAAGTCGGGCACCTTCGAGGTGGAGGCTATTTGCTATGGCCAGGGGGGGGCATGAGCTTCGAAAAGCTCTCAGTCTTCATCGCGTGACTACACGAGCTTGGGGCCTGCAAGTATCAAGGAGGAGGGGGGGCGGACATTCCGCGCGTTGATCGATGGCGACCTTGGGCTGCTGCGTTTGTCGTTTCAATCGAGTCCGAGGTCTTCGAATTCTTCGGTGATCCAGGGCTCGTTTCGACCGGAGTGTTTTTCGAGGTAGGAGCGGGTTTCGCCTGTATTGAACGGTGAGGCATTGTTGCCCCACGATGCCCGAAGGTAGTTCAGTAGGTCATTGAGGCGTTCGCCTGCAAGGTCGGGATGTTGGCCATAGCCGGGCATGGCTTGGTTCCAGAGTTCGCCGTTTACCTCGATCGGGCCGGATAGGCCTTGCGCGACTACGAGGGCGAGACGCTCCTTGGATCCTTTGACCCACTCCGAGCTGGCGAGGGCTGGGGCAAGCGAGGGGCTGCCGCGGCCGTTTTCGTTGTGGCAGGAGGCGCAGGTGCCGATATAGAGCGGAGCTCCCCTCTCGATGGAGGCAAGCTCCTCTTCGGTGTATGTGTCGCTTGCTTGACTGAAGGAGTGGGAGAGCAGGAGCGTGAATAGGGAAAGGGCGGATAGCGCGGGGAGTCGTCTTAGGGATGGCATTTGCGTGATGTTTGATCGTTTGGTTCGCAAGGAGAGGGAGCCCTAGGAGGCGAATCAAGCGCTTTGTCGCCAATCCCGCGGCGAAAGGCCCGTTTCTTTCTTGAACCAGTTCGAAAGGTGGAAGGGGGATGCGAACCCAAATTTGTCAGCGATTTCGGATACGCTGCTCGAGCTGTCGCGAAGCAGGCGCTTGACGCGCTGGAGCCGCAGCTGGCTGTGGTAGCGCTTGGGGCTGATGCCGGTGTACTTGCGAAACATGCGGCGGAAATAGGTGTAGCCAGTGTTCAGTTCGGCGGCGAGTTCCTCGGGGCAAAGCGGGCCTCCGGAGCGTTGCCGCATGAGAAAGCAGGCCCGTCTGATTGTTTTTCTCATGGGATGGTTCTCTTCTTCTCTTCGTCCAGGGAGGTGGGTAGCGAGTGCCAGTATTTGCATGATGGCGCTCGCTGAGATGGAGCGAAATCCGTACGCCTCCGATTTTACCTCGTCTTGAATCAATTGGAACTGGGCGAGCAGCATTTCGCTGTTGCCGATTTTGTAGACTGGGCTTTCGGGAGTCAGGATTCCGGACTTTCGCAGTTGGGTGGGAAAGTCGCCGTGGAAGCCAACCCAGCTCTCCTGCCAGCCGGTCTCGGGATCGGGGCGATAGCGGTGCCAGACTCCCGGGAAGACCACGAACAGGAAGGGGGCGGAGAGGTTTGTAGGAGGCAGGTGCTCGCTCTCGATGGTTCCGGCTCCGTTGGAGATCAAGATGATCTGGTAGGTCTCGAGGATTCGGCCTTGGTTCCAATCGAAATAGTGGTCGCTCGGGTGGTGTTCCGGGGGGTAGGCCATCCCTGGGGCGATCATGGCGGCACCTGCTCCGGATATTTCCATACCCCAGGCGTTGGGCCCCTCTGGTTGTGGCAGGTAGATGGCGAAGTCGGTTTGCATGAGTGTCATAATGTGTATGCAAAGAATCAGCCTGTCTATGGAAAAGGAAGTGTGGACCTGCTAGGCTTATGCGCTTTCACTAGCTCTAACCCTGTTTATTTATGACCCCTGAAAAAGCGCTTAGATCTCTCGACCAGCTGAAGATCGAACTCCCCTCCTGGGGGTTCGCGGATACCGGAACCCGTTTTGGGAAGTTTTTCCAAAAAGGGTCTGCTATTAATACGGCGGACAAGTTCGCGGATGCCGGTATGGTGAATAAGGTAACCGGCTGCTGTCCCACGGTCGCGGTCCACGTCCTGTGGGATTTCGTGGAAGGCGAAGATCCGAAGGGCACTGCGGAAATCGCTGCGCAGAACGGCGTGAAGGTCGGTTCGATCAACCCGAACCTTTTTCAGGACCAGGCCTACAAGCTCGGAAGCTTTGGGAATCCGGACGCGGAAGTTCGCTCCCAAGCGGTCCGCCACGGTATCGACTGCGCGAGGATCGGCGAAGCGGTTGGAAGCAATCTGATCAGCTACTGGTTTGCGGACGGTACCAACTATCCGGGGCAGGACAGCATTCGCGCTCGCAAGCGTCGCTTCGAGAGCTGCTTGAAGTCTTGCTACGAGGAATTGGGCAAGGATCAGGTCATGTTGATCGAGTACAAGCCTTTCGAGCCCGCCTTCTACCAAACCGATATTGCGGACTGGGGCATGTCCTATGCGCTTTGCAAAAAGCTCGGCGAGCAAGCTAAGGTACTGGTCGATACGGGGCATCACTACACGTCGCAAAACATCGAGCAGATCGTGGCTTGGTTGTTGGACGAGGAGATGCTTGGCGGTTTCCATTTCAACGACCGACGTTACGCGGATGACGATTTGACGCTCGGCTCGATCGATCCCTACCAGATCTTCCGTATTTTCAACGAAATCCATGGATACGCAGCGGAAACAGGTACGTATCCCGATATCGCATACATGATCGACCAGTCCCATAACTTGAAGCCAAAGATCGAGGCGATGATCCAAACCGTGACCACCGCTCAAGAGCTTTGGGCGAAGGCCGCTCTCGTTGACCGCGAAGCCCTGGCGGTTGCGCAGCGCGAAGGCAACATCGTCGATGCGGAGAGCCTGTTGAAGGTGGCGTACAATACGGATGTGAGCTTCTTGCTTGCGACGTGGCGCGAAGAGAAGGGGCTCGATGCGAATCCAATGGAAGCGTATCGGAAGAGCGGTTACCTCGAGAAGATCGAAGCAGACCGTTCCCGTCGCCGCGAAGAGTTGGGGATTTCCCAAGACAGTTCGTACGCCTAATTGCCTGAGGCTCGTATGGTTATGACGGTCAATGACCGAAAGGTGTATATTGCGGTGGACCTCGGTGCCACGAGTGGACGCGTGATCGCTGGTGTCTGGGAGGACGGAGTTTTGGAGTTGGTGGAAAAGCACCGCTTCGAGACGCCATCGGTCCAGCTCAGAGGTCGCTGGTACTGGGACTTTCTATCCCTGTATTCAGAGATTCTCTACGGAATCAAGGCGACGGTGGATTCGTACGGATCCGCTGCCGTCTCGATCGGAGTGGATACTTGGGGAGTCGACTACGGTTTGCTCGACGAAAAGGGCGAGCTGCTGGCCAATCCGGTTTGCTATCGCGACAAGCGTACCAGCAAGGTGATGGGCGTACTTTGCGAGACTTTGGGCAAGGATTTGATTTGGTTGTGGTTTTACTCCCGCGAAGCGTCACGAAGGTGATCCTGCAT
>JBNKSG010000288.1:0-4838 GCA_050297195.1 Opitutaceae bacterium
AAGGCTCATCCGGATGTATTCAACATTATGCTACAGATTCTCGACGATGGTCGGGTTACGGATTCGCAAGGGCGCGTGGTGGACTTCAAGAATACGATCGTGATCATGACTTCGAATCTCGGTAGCCAATTTTTGCTGGAGCGCGCTGGCGGCGATATTTCGGACACGACGAAAGAGTCGGTGATGACCGAATTGCGTCGCAACTTCCGTCCGGAGTTCCTGAACCGAATCGACGAAACGGTAATCTTCCGGCCGCTCGACCTGGACGATATTGAAAAGATCGTGGTGCTCCTGCTTGCTGACTTGAACAAGACCTTGGAGGAGAGGCGGATCACCGTCGAATTGGACGAAGAAGCCTTAAAGTGGGTGGCGTTGAAAGGTTTTGATCCGGTCTATGGAGCGCGTCCATTGCGCCGCTTTATCCAGCGCTCCATTCAGACTGATTTGGCGAAGGCTATCATTAGTGGAGATATCAGCGATGGTGACATCGCGAAGTTCGCCGTATCGGACGACGCGCTGGTTTTGCGGACCTAGTTGGGGCGATTATTGGGCGGAGCCGCCTTGGGGCTTCGTCCATTTATTGAGAGTCGTAGCGAGCGGTTTGATTTCGAGAGGCTTGGACAAGTAATCGTCCATGCCTGCCTCGATGCACCGCTCGCGCGCGCCGTTCAGGGTTAGGGCCGTGAGGGCGATGATGGGAGTGCGGGGCGTGCCTTTGGCCTTTTCGTGTTCTCGGATGCTGCGGGTGGTTTCGAAGCCATCCATTTCGGGCATCTGGCAGTCCATGAGAATAAGGTCGTAGCGGGTTTTTGAAAAGAGGTCTAGGGCTTCCAGCCCGTTGGAGGCGGTATCTGCGGAGAGGCCGATCTTTTTGAGCATTCCGAGAATCAGCTTCTGGTTGCCCACGTTGTCCTCGGCGATCAGAACCTTCTGGTTGGAAATCCCCTTGCTTGGCTCGGCATTGAGCATGTGGTCGAAGTATTGCTCCTCTTGCTGGACGCTCGGTTCTAGGTAGGCGGTAAAGGTAAAGGTAGAGCCTGTACCCTGTTCGCTGCGGATGGTGATGTCGCCACTCATCATCTCGGCCAGGCGTTTGGAGATGACCAGACCGAGTCCGGTGCCGCCGTGCTTTCTGCGAGTGGAGGAGTCCGCTTGGGTAAAAGGCTGGAAGAGGCGGCGCTGAACTTCTTCGGGGATCCCTATTCCTGTATCTATAACGCTGATACGTACGATGGAGTGGCTTCCGGTATTTTCGTCCGAGCGGGCGCGGATGCGGACTTCTCCTTGGTTCGTGAACTTGATGGCGTTGCTGACGAGATTGAGAATCACCTGCCTGACTTTTCCTGGATCCCCGATTACGAATTCCGGGAGCTGCTCCGAGTAGTCGAGCTTCAGGGCTAGGCCTTTGCCGGAGGCGATGGGCGAGGTGATGTTGAGGACTTCTTGCAGGAGTTGCTTGAGGCTGAAGCTGACGAGTTCGAGCTCTTCGCGTCCGGCTTCGATTTTCGAGAAGTCGAGGATGTCGTTGATAATGGTGAGCAGGGAGTCTCCGGAGGTTCGGATGGTTTCCACGAAGTCACGCTGCTCTTCGTCGATATTGGTCTCGAGCAAAAGGGATGCGAACCCGATCACTCCGTTCATGGGGGTACGGAGCTCGTGGCTCATCATGGCGAGGAATTCGCTCTTTGCCAAATTCGCTTTTTCCGCCTCTTCTTTCGCTTTTAGGAACGCGGCCGTGCGTTTGGCGACGGTCTCTTCCAGGCTTCGGTTTTGGGCCTGGAGCTCGCTTCTCAGGATGAGGGAGTCGAGGGTGGTGGCTGTGAGGGTGAGGGTGAGCGAGATTTGGTTGAGGACGATGTTGTGTTGCTCGCTGGGGTCGACGTCTTCGAAGAGGCCGATAAACATCCCGAGCGTATGCTCTCTCGTGGATAGCGCGTGCAGCACCAGCTTCTTCCCCGATTTGTCGTCCGCCCAAAAGAGGGGCTTTTGTTGCCTGAGGGCCCAGGCGAAAGCGCTTTGGCGTATGGAGCTGCGAACGACGGATTGAAAGGATGCGTACTCCGTGGTTGGGCGCGTCTTGTGGAGCTCGAATCCGCCGCTCTTTTCGTCGACCAGGTAGAATCCAATTGTCGCGAAATCCTGGATACTGTCGAGTTCGTTCTCCGTTATTTGGATAACCTCGTGAACGTTGGTGGCTTCTCGCAGCTTGCGTTGGAAGAAGTCCAGCGTTTCGAAGCGGCTTTGGATATGCTCGTGCTTGTCTGTCGGGCGGGGATCCATCGCTAGCTTGAAACGAGGTTAGGGGAGAGGAATGCGTGGCAAACGCTGTCGAGTTGCCGGAGGAGTTCTTCGACGATGGTGGAGAGTTTGGATTCGTCGAAGTTGGAGTAGCCCCATGCTGCTTCGGAGAAGTCCGGGACGAAGCGATCACCGGAGTCTCCGAGGTTGAGGGCGGATACGATAAAGTTGGCGAGATGGAGGAAGCTTACTCCTCGCAGGTGGGTACGTGCGAGGACGGGTTTGCTGTGGTGGCGAACCAGCGTGCAGATGTTTTCGGGAAAGCGCCAATGTTGCAGGGCGGCGGCGCCCACTTCCGATTCGTCGAAGCCGAGGATCGTCTGGGCGGCTTTTTGGTAATGCGTATCCCGTTTGCGGGTACGCTTGTAAATGGCTTGGGCTTCCTCGGGGAAGATGCGGGCGATCAGGGGGCGGCTGATTTTGTGCAGGTAGCCGGCGAGGAAGTGGCGCTCGGTGTTGGCGTCTCGGCTTTCAAGGGCTATGAGGCGGGCACAAAGCCCGGTCGCGATCGCATGGCGCCAGAATTGGTCGGTGGGAACGGGGAATTGCGGGGTGCTGCCCAGTCGTTTGGGCAGGGACAGGGCGATGCAGATGTTGCGTGTATTTCGCAAGCCGATGACGCTGAGGGCGTCTGGGATGGAGTTGATGGCGATGGGGTAATTGTAGAAGCAGGAATTTGCGAGGGCGAGGAAGCGGTTCGCGAGTTCGCGGTCCGACTCGACGATTCGCGCGATGTCCTCGAATGAGGATTCGGGGCTGTCAACCGCGTCTTCGATGTCGATTGCGATAGGCGGCAGTGGCGGGAATTTGTCTGAATCCTCGAGAACGGGATTTAGGAGTGAGTTCACGGTTGATTGCGGGGATTGTCTGAGGATCTGGCGGCTTCGAGAACGGCGATTTCTCGGATGGTGACGACGACCGGGTGGGTGGACTTTACGAGCTTAAAGCGTTTTTGTATTTCGAGCTCTGCGTTGTGTTTCGCGGAGTTAGAAAAGCTGTTGATGGAAACGGCTTCTTGGGAATCCTGATCACCCCGGATGGTGACGCTTTCCACGCCCCACATCATGAGTATTTCAATCTGCTTGTCGGTGAGCTTGGTGCCGGCTGGGTAGAGCAGACGAGCGTCTAGGTTGTAGACGTCGTCTTCGAGGATGGAGCCCGCTTGGACTTCGTGTGGGGAGCAGTTAGGCATGCGAAAGCGTTGTTTCTACGAAACTTAGCTTATATGCGGAAGCGTCTTTTTGGCAAATCTCCTCACCCGTTCACCGGGCTTTTCCAGTAGCTTTTCGGGAGGTAGACGAGGAGGATCAGCAGGAGCTGCAGCACCCAGAATCCTGCGAGGTACTGGAATGCGGAATTCATGAAGCCGTAGGAATGCAAACCGATGCCGAGCATGTTGGTTCCCATCCAGGACCAGCTGGTAACGATGTTTCCAAAGATGGCCATTGCCATGATGCCGCGGGTCTTGGCGAAGCCTCCCCAGCGAGCGTGAAGGATGATCACGTTCCACAATACCAGGAGGATGGCTCCGTTCTCCTTGGGGTCCCAGCCCCAGAAGCGGCCCCAGGATTGGTCTGCCCAAATCCCGCCGGAGACGGTGCCGAAGAAGCTGAAAAGGGTGGAGAAGCAGACGATGCCGAAGACCACCGATGCGAGCATCTTGCCGATATTCTTGTCGATGAGCTTGGTCAAGGTGCCGGCAACCACATAGAAGATCGCGACGAAGCCGGCGAAGAAGGTGGAAGCGTAGCCGAAGGTGACGGTGAGCACGTGAACGGTGAGCCAGAAGTTGGAGTCAAGGACGGCCTTCATTTGCTCGAGCGTGTCCTTGCCGTCGATCAGGTGGTGGGCGACGATGAGGCTCGCGATGCCGATGACCGAAGCGACGAAGGTGCCGATTCCGTTCTTGAAGATCTTCTCGATGATGAGGGCCAGCAGGGTGGCGCCCCAGCCCACGTAGATGGCGGAGGAGTAAAGGTTGATAACCGGGGCGTAGTCGATGATGTAGACGCGGAATGCCATGCCGAGCGTGTGGAAGGCAAAGACGGCGACAGTGGTCCAAAAGGCCGCTCGATTGAGTCCTTTAGAAGCGAAGGGCCAGGAGAAAACCGCCAGGAGCAGGACCATGACGTATCCGATGATGGATACGTAAAAGGGGCTGAGGTAATTGAAGAGCCGCTCGGCTTTGGCCTTGTTGGCCGCTTCGGAGTCGATGTCCGCTATGGCGGATTGTAGCTTAGGCAGCGTTTCGTTGAAGGTGGCGGCATCGCCTTGGCGGTAGGAATCGACCAGGGTGGCGTAGTATTGGGTGATGTCGCTGGGTTTCCCGTCTCGCGTGATCTCGTCGAGGGCAACGCTCATCTTCTGCCACGTTTGCTTTCCTTTGATGGGGGGCATGGGGTGGGTGAAGAACAAGGCTTCGGATTCGAAGGTGCGATAGGCCTGCATGAAGCTGAGCATGGGGCTGAGCTTCGATGAATCGAACTCTTCGCCGCGTTGCTGTTTCCGCGTTTCCTCGACCGCTTCGGGGATGATGCGTT
>JBNKSG010000289.1:0-4828 GCA_050297195.1 Opitutaceae bacterium
GGCGTGCATCTGAGGGATCGGTTTGACGAATTTACGTACCAGAACGCGACCGACCGGTCGACGTCGTTCCCTTGTCCGTTGCAGCTGTCGGCGACGTGGGATCCGGAACTGGCGGAGCGATTCGCGGCGTGCGTGGCGGAGGAGTGTCTGGCGAACGGGATCGGCATTTTGCTGGGACCCGGATTCAATATCTATCGTCATTCCCAGTGCGGCCGGAACTTCGAGTATTTTGGCGAGGATCCGTTTTTGACGTCGCGCATGATCGAACGCTACGTCAAGGGCGCGCAGGATACGGGCGTGGTGGCGACCCTGAAGCATTTCGTTGCAAACAACACCGACTATTTTCGGCGCAAGAGCAATTCGGTCGTCGATGAGCGGACGCTAAACGAGATCTATCTGCCGGCATTCAAGGCGGGGATCGAGGCGGGCGTTATGGCGGTGATGACGTCCTACAATCTCGTCAACGGCAAATGGGCAGGGCAGAGCGCGGATGTCATCAAGGACCTGCTGCGCGACCACCTTGGATTCAAGTGGTTGGTGATGACGGATTGGTGGTCGGTCTTCGATGGCGTCAAGGTCGTCGAGTCGGGACAGGATCTCGAGATGCCGGCTTGTCTTGCTACGATGAGCTTGGCGGACAATGTCCGCGCGGGCGAAGTAGCGGAGGCGGACGTCGACCGGATGGTGAAGAGCATCCTAACGACGTTGAAGGCGATGGATCTGTTCGACGTCGAGCCGCAAACCGAGCTCGCAACTGCGGAAAAGTGGGAGGCCCGTAAGCAGATCGCGTTGCAAACGGCCCGGGAGGGAACGGTGCTGTTGCGCAACAACGGCATCCTGCCGCTCGAGGGTTCGGGGGAGATTCTGGTGATCGGCGACTTTCTTGAGAACAAGGCGGTTGGCGGAGGCTCCGCGACGGTTGTCGGTTACGACAACGTACAGCTCATCGACGCGCTCAAGGCGGAGTTTGGCGAGCGGATCGCGTACGACAAGGCGCCGGACTGGGAGCGTATCCGGAAGGCGGACACGGTGATCCTGAGCATCGGGACGTTGGACAGTGAAGGCTGGGATCGTCCGTTCGCCTTGAAGGAGCAGGACGAATCCTTTGTCCGCAAGTTGGTGAACCTGAATCCCAACGTCATCGTGCTGGTCCAGAGCGGTAGCGGAATTCGCATGACGGACTGGAGCGACAAGGCGGCGGCGATCGTTTATTGCTGGTATAACGGACAGAACGGCCACGAGGCGGTCGCGGAGATCCTTTCCGGCAAGGTCAATCCATCCGGCAAGCTACCGATTACGATCGAACGTGATTTCGCCGACAGCGTCGATCCCGACTACGTGCCTGAGGGCGAGCAACTATACAGTGGATGGAACGACGAGCAGGAAGAGGTGCGGGCGGTGTTCGATGTGCGCTACGACGAAGGCGTCTTCGTGGGCTACCGCTGGTACGATGCCAAAGGGATTGAGCCGCTGTTCCCGTTTGGGCATGGCCTGTCGTATACGAAGTTCGAGTATTCCGATATCGAGGTTTCAAAGGAACGCTTTTCCGCGGACGAAACGGTTGAGGCCTTCGTCACGATCACGAACACCGGTAGCCGCGCTGGAGTAGAAATCGTGCAACTCTATGTCACCGATGCGGAGGCGTCGCAGCCGCGTCCGCCGCTGGAGCTGAAGGGCTTTCGGCGGGTGGAACTGGAGGCCGGTGCGTCGAAAATCATTTGTTTCGCGCTGGATCGCAGCGCCTTCAGCTTCTGGTCTCCGGACGCGCGCGCCTGGGTGGTGGAACCGGGCGAATTCGAGCTGATCATCGGCGCCTCAAGTCGCGACCTGCGGCAACACAAGCGCGTGACGCTGGCGCGGTAGCGACGGGTGTAAAGACGGGGCGAACCGGAAGGACGTGGTGTCCGGAGGGTACAGAGCCGTGCCCTCCAGCGTTACTATTCTTCAATGCGGATTTTCCGGAGTGTCTTGAGGGAGGCTTCGGGGAGGGAGCCGTCGCGGTAGAAGGTGCGGATGATTTCGAGTGCCAGCAAGCTTTCGTCCATCTGTTCTGCCAGTTGCTGGAAGTCTAGTTGGGCGAGATCCGCTTCCTGCATGATCTCTTCGAGCGGGGTGTTGCCTAGGGCGTTTCGCGTTGCGTGGTTCAGCAAGGCACCGAGAATCTTGAGGATTTCGGCGTGAAGATCGTCGGGTTGATGGTAGAAATGGTCGTCGCAGAAATATTCGTAGCACACCGACGGGCGGCCTTTGTCCAACTTGCAACCGGTCGGGGAGAGAAACCCGGCCTTTTCGCAGAACTGCTCTTCCTGTTGGTGGACCCGCTTCAGGAAGGGGCTCGTCATCGCTTCTTTGCAGTGGATGGCATCGCAGCAGCAACGGGTGCATTGTTCGCACAGCGAGTTCCCTTTCCGGGCAATCAGCTCCTGCATGCCGGCTTCGAGCTTGGCATACTGTTCAATATAGTTTTTCAGGTCGTCGTTCATGATGGTGGGGGTTGGAAAGCAGACTAAACTATTCCTCTGGACCGCCTTGTCGAGAACATCCTGTCCATTTCGAGGTTGTTGCACTTAGAGGTGGGTTCTCTTTCCAGATCCTGCTATACAACCCTGCTCCTTTGCAAAATTCCAGATTCAACCCAGGTTTTCCCTATGATTTCCACATCTAAAATCACGATGCGCTTTGGCAAGACGGCCCTTTTCGAGGACGTTTCGGTCAAGTTTGTTCCGGGCAACCGCTACGGGCTGATCGGGGCCAACGGCTCCGGTAAGTCGACGTTCATGAAGATTCTGACCGGGCAGCTTGCTCCGAGCGAGGGCGAGGTGGCGGTTGGCAACGACTGCTCGCTGGGTTATCTCCGCCAGGACCACTCGGCGTTCGACGAACATACCATTATCGATACCGTCTACATGGGAAACCCCGAACTTTGGAAGATCCATTGTGAACGCGAATATCTCTATTCAAAGGAAGAACTGACCGACGAGGAGAGTGATCGTTGCGGCCATATCGAGGCGGAGTTTGGCGACGCCGGAGGCTATACCATGGAAGCCGAAGCGGCGATGCTTCTGGTTGGGCTGGGTTTCAGCGAGGATCTGTTCGAGCAAAACATGACGGTGCTCCAGGGCGGGTTCAAGTTGCGCGTCCTGCTGGCGCAGGTGCTGTTTGGCAAGCCCGACATCCTGTTGCTCGACGAGCCGACCAACCATCTGGACATGGAATCCATCGAGTGGTTGGTCGAGCTACTGAAGCGCTACACCGGAACGGTCATCACGATTTCGCACGACCGCTATTTCCTGAACCAGGTGTGCTCGCACATCGCTGATTTGGATTACCACGAAATCCGCATGTTTACCGGAAACTACGACGACTTCACCATCGCCAGCCTCGAAGCCCGCGAGTTGCAGGAAAAGGCGAACAAGAAGATTGAAAAGGAGGCGAGCGAACTGAAGGCGTTCATTTCGCGCTTCAGCGCCAACGCCTCGAAATCCAAGCAGGCGACCTCGCGAAAGAAAACCCTCGAAAAGCTCGAGGTTGTGAAGCTCAAGCCCAGCAGCCGCGTTTCGCCGTTCATCCGCTTTAATCCGAAGACCCGTCTGGGCGACAAGGTGATCGAGGTCGAATCGATCTCCAAGTCGTATGACGAAACGCTGTTTCGTGATTTTTCCTGCACGATCGGACCGGAAGAGCGCGTGGCGATCATCGGCAAGAACGGGATCGGAAAAACCACGTTGCTGAAAATCCTGTGCGGCCAATTGCAGAGCGATACGGGGGAGGTCCGGTTTGGCGAGACGGTGCAGATCAGTGAGTTTCCGCAGGATGCCTCCGGCATTCTGGATCCCAAGGCGCGGGCGATCGATTGGCTCGGCCGTTTTTCCGAAAATTCCGCCGACGAAACCGAATTGCGCTCTTTCATGGGACGGATGCTTTTTCGTGGCGAGGATTCCCTGAAGCAAGTCGGCGTTCTTAGCGGGGGCGAGAAAGCGCGCCTGATCATTTCGAAGATGACGATGGAAGGGGGCAACGTGTTGGCCCTCGACGAACCCACGAACCATCTCGATCTGGAATCGATCGAGGCGCTCAACTATGCGCTTTCGCTGTTCCCCAACACCCTCATCTTCGTTTCGCACGACCACCGCTTCATCAGTACGCTGGCCACGCGGATCTTCGAGGTAACGGACCACGGCATCACCGATTATCCCGGTACGCTGGACGACTACGAAGCGCAGAAGAAATAGCCTGACTCCGGCGCTGTTTTACCACCCGGTGAACCGTTCCTTTCAGTCACTATTTTACTACGTAAATTATCTCGCTCCGCTCAGCGCTGGAGAGCACAGCGGTCGCGGAGGAGTTCTGGGCTAGTATGCTTTTTCCTTGCTGCCGTCGTTTCGCGCCGGCCTCACTTCGTTCCCTTCGGGTGAGTGTTGTCCGGTTTGTTCCTGTTGCAGGGTTGCTGAAACCGGCATTTAGCAGTATTCTCCATGTCGAAAGGAGACAAACATGAGAGCAGAGCGAATGTGGCACAAGGTGTTGAAGGAGTTTCCGGACGATGTGCCGGTAGAGAAGGTCGAGGAGACGGCGGCGACACTGGAAGGGATGAATTATGAACCGGTGCTGTTGCTGACAACTCCGGGGTTTCTTCGGATGAATCGGAGTGATTTGGAACTGGAGATTGATCGCGTCAGGAATTTGAGTGATGAGGGCATGATGGCTGAGGGGTTTTCGATCGATGCCAACTTCAACGAGTTCAAGGCCAAGCATCTCCAGTTGCTTATTTATCACTATAATCTACTCTGTCGGCTTCGCGCGGATGATCCCAAGGCGTGGGATACCA
>JBNKSG010000290.1:0-4823 GCA_050297195.1 Opitutaceae bacterium
ACGCGATACGAATAATAATGAATAAATACAGACAAAACTTGTACTCTCTTGCATACATGACTGTAGCAACAACGAATGGTGATATGTAGAGCGCAGAGTTGTAGCAGACGGCGTTTAAACTGATGATGGTGGTGGTGATCTCGCCATCCCACTCGACTTCCGGCGCTACGCGCTCGTCGAACTGTTTGAGGGCGGTTTGTCCGCGTGAGACGTAGAAGCTGTTGATCTGCAGCAGCTGGTCGCCCGGTTCCAAGCCCAATTGCTCTGCCAGCGACCCTTTTTCGATGCTAACGATTTGCAAGCGGTCGGAGAAGGCGAGTTCGCTTTTGGCAATGCGGGCGAGCTCCTTGGGGAAGTCGTGGATGTTCGCGAGCACGACGCCGAAGTCGTCCACAGGCGGGCGGGTTGCAACGATTTGTTGGATCGCCTGATTGAGCTGTTTGCTGGAACTCATGAGCACCAGCGAATTGCCTTCTGCTTGTGTCGTGGGAGCGGCCTCTGTCGTTAGAGCAGCCGTCGCTAACAAAGTTATCAAGGTTATCTTCAGAAGCGAAGAGCGTAACATATTCGTAGGTTGTTGTGTTTGGTACTGAAAAAGTTTTTTTGGTAGAAATACGTAAAAACTATAAAGTTCAACTACTTTCTTACGATAGTAGTCGGTTTCGATATACGGAGAAGCAGGCTTCGTGGGTTCAGGAACTGCCTAATAAGTTCCGCTTCTTTTTTTACGTTGCTTCAACCCTTTGCTAGGCAGTCGTTTGCAAAACTGAACTTTTTGATCAAAAAATTCAGGCAACTGGCCCTAGGTACTAATTGCAGGGGAAAATGCTTTTGTTCGAACCGCTAGCCAGTTGCGATCGAGGTTTTATAGATCCGCGGAACTCTCTTGGTGATCGAACAAAGGATTTCCCATGAGATAGTGCCGGCCCAGCGCGCGAATTGCTCGACCTTGATTTCTCCCTCTCCCTGGGTGCCGATCAAGCACACTTCGTCGCCTCCTTTGGGCGTAGGGTCCAAGTCGGTGACGTCGATAATGGTCTGATCCATAGTGACGCGTCCGAGATAGGGGCAGCGCTGGCCTTGGATGAGGGCGAAGCCTTTGTTGCTCAAGGTGCGTGGAATACCGTCGCCGTAGCCGGCGCAGAGAATGGCGATTTTGCTAGGGCGTTTGAGGCGACAGGTTCTGCCGTAGCTGATCTCGGTGCCGGCCGGCAGGTCCTTAACGATCGAGATGCGCGTCTTGAAACTGAAGATCGGGGTGGTGGGGACCTTGGCGAAAAGGGATTGGGCGTAGGGCGTTATTCCGAATTGCAGCAAGCCGATGCGTACGGCGTTGTAGGCGCTCTCGCGCGAGAAACTGGTTAGCCCCGCGCTGTTGTCGGCGTGGATGAGCAAGTTTTCCGGTTGGATCCAATCCACTGCAGCGATCGCGGTCATGAAGCGCCGGCGTTGCCGTTCGGTAAATTCGACGTCGGTTTCTGCGTGGGCGAAGTGGGTGTAGATTCCGTCGAGCTGGAGGTTTGGGGCTCCTTTGAGGGCATCGAAAAGGGTTGAAGCGTTTTCGTGCCAGATGCCGAGGCGTCCCATTCCGGTGTCGATTTTCAGGTGCACTTTGAGGATTGCTCCGCGTTCGGCGGCCATGGAGTCGAGAAACTCGACCTCTTCGACGCTGGAGAGGGTGGGAATGAGGTCGTATTCGAAGAGGAATTGAGCCTCCTCCTTCAGCGTGGCTCCCAGCACCAGGATGGACCAGCCTGAGCCGCCAATCTCTCGGATGGTGGCGGCTTCGGCGACATTGGCGACGCCGTACATGTCGATCCCGGCCTGCATGAGTCGGGCGACGGTTTGGTGCATGCCGTGTCCGTAGGCGTCAGCCTTGACTACGGCTATGTAGCGGACGTGGGAGGGGAGGGCTGCTTTGATGGCGATGAGGTTGCGCTCGAGCGCAGCGAGGTCGATCTCGGCCCAGCAGCGGCGCGGAAATTGGTCGATTCCGTTCATGCTTGCGGCGCCGAATGGATCTTGGCCTCCCATTTTTTGTATTCGTTCGAGCGGATGGTCAAAGGGCTGGCCTGATCGGTCGGCGCGAGCAGCGAAAGAAACTGTTCCGTCTCGAAAACAGGCGTGGGATCGTAGTTGAGCTGGGTCAACGTGGCGTTGGTTTGGGTCCAGCTCGGAAATTCATTAAAAGTAACGAGCTGCCCTTCGGCGGAATCTAGGTCTTGGTTAGCCATGAGCCTGAGCGCTGCATCCGGCGAGAAGGGAAAGGCGAGGGCATTCCATGAGGAACGTCTGGCGTCGGTCAGCACCATTCCGCTTCCTTCGAGTGCGCGGGTCGCGATGAGCGAACCGATTTGCAGGCTGTTGTAACAGTAGACGTTTCGGGCGGCAGGGATGCCTATCCCTTTCCAGGCGCGGATTGCCATGGACGCGGTGCGAGCTCCCAGCATGGAGCCCGGTCCGGCGCAGAAGGCGATCGCGGAGAGTTGGTCGAGCTTCTCATCGGCTTGCTCGAGCACCGCGTCGACGAGTTTGAAAAGGGTCTTGCTTGGGTCTTGTTCCTCGGATTTTGAGATCAGGTGGTCGGCGCTTAGCTTGAGTCCGACCCAGGTCTTGCGAGACGAAGTATCGAGTATGAGGAGTGGATAGTGCGGCGCTTGTTGTGACATTCTTGAGCAATGACAGTCAGCAGCGAATCGGGCGCCGCACAAGCGCGAAGTGGCTAAAGCATTCCGCTCACCGACGCTTCCGTGATTCCTCCGGCGAAGGCTTTTGCTCGCGGTCTTGCCTAATTCCATTGACCGACTGGAAAAATGTCTTCTAGTTTGCGCGATTTTCTCCGGCTAACTGAAACCTGGACACCCGCAATACGCTGTGAAAATCGACATACAAGACGTCAACGAAACCCGTAAAACCCTCGCCGTTTCCTTCGAAGCGAGCGAAATCGCCGCCGAAGAGGCTGAGCTGCTCAAGCAGTTCTCCAAGCAGGCCAAAATCCCTGGCTTCCGTCCAGGCAAGGCTCCGGTCAACATGATCCGCCAGCGCTTCGGCAAGCAAATCAAGGAAGAGCTACGCCAGCGCGTCGTTTCCAAGGCTTACCAGGACGGTACCAAGGAAGCGGCTCTCAATCTCATCAATGTCGTGGACCTAGAGGACGTCGAAGTTGCCGCCGATCAAGACGCGGAGCTCAAGTTCACGGTAGACGTTCGTCCGGACTTCGATATCGCCGACTACAAGGAACTGCCTGTAACCGGACTTTCCGAAGAGGTTTCTGACGCAGATGTGGACGAAGCGATCGACCGTATCCGCTCCGAGCGGGCTGAGTTTGTTCCTGTCGAGCGCGAAGCGGGCAAGGGCGACTACGTCAAGTTCTCTCACGAAGGCACCATCGACGGCCAGCCCATCAGCGAAATTGCCCCAGAGAAGCCGGTGTACGCAAAGATGCCGCAGACTTGGGAAGAAATTGGTTCCGAGCACGGATTGATCCCAGGTCTTGGCGACGGGCTGGAAGGCCTGAAGACAGGCGACAAGAAGGAAATCGAAGTCGAGTTCCCAGCTGACTTCAACGTAGCGCCCCTCCAAGGCAAGAAGGCGGTTTACGCCGTAGAGGTTCAGGAAGTACGCGAGCGTAAGCTACCAGCCCTCGATGAAGAGTTTTGCAAGGCGCAGGGAGTTGAGAGCGTCGAAGAGTTCAAGACGCGCGTCGCCGAAATGGTGAAAGGGAGGAAATCACAGGAGCGTCGCGCTGACATTCGCCGCCAGGTGACCGAGGCGATCTCTGCTAAGGTTGATATCCCATTGCCTGAAAGCTTGGTCGACTTCGAAACTGAAATGGCGATGCGTCAGGTTGTTCAGAACAACGTTCGCCAAGGTGTTTCCCAGGAGAAGCTCGAGGAAAACAAGGAGCAGATCCACGCGGAGTCTCGCGCCGCCGCCACTGAGGCCGTGAAGTTGCAGCTCATCCTCACTCAGATCGCGACCAAGGAAGAAATCACGCTTACTGACGAAGACATGAGCCGCTTCATCATGCAGCGCGCTTACCAGTCCGGTCAAAAGCCCGACGCCATCGTAAAGGACCTGCGCAAGGACCAAGAGCAAGTTCGTCGCATTCAGTCGTCGCTCTTATACGATAAGACTCTTGAATTCTTGGTTGATCAGGCTAAGGTTTCCGAGGCTTAATGACTAGCCGACGCCTAGATAGTTAGGCGGCAATCCGCATAAAATTACATTACCCAACGTGTCATACTACTTACCCAACGTTATTGAGAACACCGGACGCGGCGAGCGTAGCATGGATATCTACTCCCGTCTCTTGAAGGACCGTATCGTTTTTATCGGTACGCCCATCAACGACGAGATAGCCAACGCCATCATCGCTCAGCTGCTTTTCCTCCAGATGGAGGATCCCAAGAAGGACATCAACGTATACATCAACTCCCCCGGTGGCAGCGTCACTGCGGGCATGGCGATCTACGACACGATGAACTTCTTGTCCTGTGAGATCTCGACGTGGTGTATCGGAATGGCAGCGAGCATGGGAACGATCCTGCTCGCTGGAGGCACCAAGGGTAAGCGCTACGCGTTGCCAAACAGCCGCGTGATGATTCACCAGCCTTCGGGCGGGGCGGGAGGCCAAGCTTCTGACATCTCCATCCAAGCAAAGGAAATCATCCGCTGGCGCGAAACGTTGAATCTCGTGTTGGCCGAAAAAACCGGTCAAACCGTTGAGCGCATCCAGAAGGACTCTGACCGGGATTACTGGATGACTTCGCAGGAAGCCCTCGACTACGGCGTGATTGATCACGTTTACACTGGCAACAGTC
>JBNKSG010000291.1:0-4785 GCA_050297195.1 Opitutaceae bacterium
GGAGCCAGCCTTCCGTCGTTTCGATCGGAATGGGCCCGGCTCCGATCTTGACGCCTTGCCACCAGCCGGATCCGCCGGAGCTCATGACGTGGCGATGCTTGCCCCAGTAAGTCATGTCGGGCGAATGGCTGAGGAAGATGTCGCCAAATGGCGTATGGGCGCTATCTGAAGGGCGGCTGAGCAAGACGTATTCTCCGCCGATCTTTCGCGGGAAGAGGACGCCATTGCGGTTGAAGGGCATGAGCGGATTCTCTGTCTTGACGAAGGTTTTGAAGTCCTTGGTGTAACCCATGCCGATCGAAGCGCCTTTCATGTCGTCGCACCAAGTAATGTAGTAAGTGTCGTCGATTTTGACGACGCGGGGGTCGTAGGCGTAGGAATTGGGGTTCGGCTTGCCGTCTTCGTCGACCCAGTCGATGAGCTTGTCCTCGAGTTCCCAGTTGATGGCATCAGGGCTCGTTCCGAAGTGCAGGCCGGCGCGTCCGCTCTTGTCGTCGATGCGGAATACTCCGACGAAGGCATCTCCGTAGGGTACGACAGCGCTGTTGTAGGCGCGGGCTCCACTAGGGATAGGATTCCAGCCGATGATCGGATTGCGGCTATAGCGCCACATGGGATCGATGCAGCCCTCCGGCTTGTCTTCCCAAGGCAGGTTGGGAAGGGCGGGGCCAATTATGGTCGAGGCATTTGAGTTTTCGCTCATGGCTTTTGAGTTATATTGTTTCTTAACCTGTTGAAGGTTAAATAGTTGCGAGGTATTAGGCGTCACGAAAACTCGAAAAAGCTTCGCTTTCAATCAAAATGAGTAGAATTCTTGAAATTAAAAGCTTTGCTTTATTGCAAATCTCTAGGGGTAAGTATTTACTTTCACCCGTTTGGCACTGCCGCAAACTTTTGTAGATTACCCTTTGGTCAAAACCTCCTCGTCGCGTGAGCCCTCTTGTTATTTCTTGTCCCGAAGTTTCTCGAAGCGAAGTTAGAATTCGAGAGGGATGCGGGTGCGAAAAATTCGCTGGAAGCGTGAACGCTTTGATTTCTCATGGAGCTTCTTAGGCGAGAGGGATTTCGTTTCTTGATATCCGCGGCACTTGGTCTTGTCGCGGCGATCGTGATCTGGGGCCTGTGGCCGGATTCTAGTTTATACATTGGCCTGGTGCCGATGCTGGTGGCTTTAGCGGTGCGGCTCCTGCTGGGTGAATCCAAGCTCGGGAATGTCAGCCGAGGCGCTGCGCTATCGAGCTCGCAGCTCGTTCCTAGCCAGTATCAACGCGCTCTATCGGCAGCTGGGGTCGGTTCCTTATTGTGGGACCTCGCTAGGGATGAAATCCGATGTACGGATGATGTATTCAATATAATAGGACGATCCGGCATGCCGTCGAGCCTTTCCGCGGAGGAGTTCGAGAAGGCCATTCATCCGGAGGATCGGGATGCGTTTAGGATGGCGGTCGAGTGGGTCAAGAGCGGGAAGCGGAGGAGTCCGTTTGATTGCCGTTTCGTGAAATCCAGTGGCGGAGTCGTGTGGGTGGAATTTACGATGTGCTTGGTCGACGAAGGCTCGAGCGCCGCGAGGATTGCGGGAGCCATGACCGATGTGACGGAGCGAAAGCGCGTCGAGGCGCAGTTGGATCGAGGCGTGGCCTACTTGGAGGCGATTTTGGAAAACACAAAGAACTTGGTATTCTCCATCGATTCCGATTTTCGCCTGACCGTATTGAACTCCCGGTTCAAGGCCAACTTCCGAGCCTTGATCGGGAAAAGCGTCCACGTGGGCGATGATATCTTCGAAATTTCTTCTCCCGAGATCGCTGACAAATGGAAACCGCTTTTTCTGCAGGTATTGGAAGGCGAGTCGCGCCATGTCGAAGAGGTGTTTAGCGTTAAGGGGAAAACGTATTATTTCGACGTATCCTTAAAGCCGATACGAGAAGGTGGGAGAGTGACTGGCGTGACTGTCTATGGCCGAAACATCACGCAGCAAAAGATTCGCGAACGAGAGTGGGTGGAAGCCAAGGAGAGAGCAGAGGAGAGCGACCGTTTAAAGTCCGCGTTTCTGGCAAACATGTCCCATGAAATTCGTACCCCGCTTAATGCGGTGATGGGATTTGCTCAATTGCTCAAAACAGGAGGCGGATCAGATGAGGAACGTGAAAAGTTTTTGGATATCATTCTTTCCAACGGAAATCACTTGTTGAAGATTCTTGGCGATATCATCGAGCTCGCGAAGATCGAATCGAACCAGTTGCGTATGGAACCGGTGGTCGTCGATCTCAGCATGTTGCTGTCCGAAATCTATTCCGCTTTCCATGACCGAATTCGGATCGATGCAAACGAACAGCTTGAACTGATCGTCGATAATTCGATGGAGGTCCCGGACTGCATCATGTGCGACGAGACACGTTTGAAGCAGGTTGTTTATAATTTGGTTTCGAACTCCGTCAAATTTACGGAGCGCGGGAGCATTCACCTCGGGTACGAGCGGAAGAAGGGCGGTATGGTGGAATTCTACGTGGCGGATACAGGACCGGGGGTTCCCGACGATATGCGGGAACGCATCTTCAAGCGCTTCCGACAAGGCGTTCCCAGCAGCGGACGACGCAACGATGGAGTGGGGCTTGGGCTTTCGATATGCGAGGGACTGGTAACCCTCCTGGGCGGCAAGATTTGGCTCGAGCAAAACCTGCCGAACGGATCGGTGTTCCGCTTCTCCGTGCGAGACCAAAGGGATCGTATCCGCCCTCGTCAAATCGCGGCTCGAATTGAATCGAAGCCAATCGACAGGAATCTAGCAGACGTCGAAATAAGAAAGGGAAGCAAGATACTTGTCGCTGAGGATGACGACATGAATTTCCACGTGATCGACGAGTTTCTGCGCAAGGAAAAGCTGGTTGCCATGCGAGCTCACAATGGCGAAGAGGCGGTTTCCCTGGTCGAGCAAGATCAGGACATCAAGCTCGTGGTGATGGACCTCGGCATGCCGGTACTCAACGGCTTGGAAGCGACCAAAAGAATCAAGCTGATCAGGCCGGAATTGACCGTCATCGCCCACACGGCCCATGCCATGAAGAAAGACTTGGACAAGGCGATAGATGCGGGGTGCTCCGATTGCCTCGTCAAGCCCATCAGTATTGAAAGGTTCAAGAGAATGCTCGCTCGATATGCTTGAGGCTCCGGGACGCTTTTGCGCCTTGATGCTTGACCTAGATTGAGCGATCCCTAGCTTCTTTTGCGTATGTCAATCGCAGCCAATTATTCATTTTGGTTTTATTACTTCTGGAATTTCCAGGGGCGTGATTGACGTATCTTAATAGAACCGAACAAATTCGCGAAAAGCCCTGGTATTCCCTGTGAATTCCAGGGCTTTTTGCATGCCTAGATCCCGAACCTTTCTCAAACGAACTTGAACCTCCGAGACAAAAATGAACACGACACTTCTTCCAGAAATCCAGCCGCTTGGCGAACCGGGCGCGTCCGCGAAAAGCGCAACGACTCCGATTCCAGCTCCTTGCAAGATAAGACGAGACATCCCGCTTAGCCAGAAGGCAGTGGACACGGTCTTGAAGGCGCGGCGGGAGATTTCCGACATCCTAAGCGGGAGGGATCCAAATCGCGTGCTGGTGATTTGCGGACCGTGCTCGATCGACGACGTGAATGCTGCCCATGTCTACGCCGAGCGCTTGCGGCGGCTTGCCGAGAGTGTGGAAGATAGGGTTCTCGTGGTGATGCGAACCTACTTCGAAAAGCCCCGTAGCGTAGTGGGATGGAAAGGCTTGCTGTACGATCCGCTAACTGGCGGAGAATGCAGCCCGACGGCCGGGATCATGCTTGCCCGTCGCTTCGCGGCTCGAGTGAACGAGTCGGGACTGCCTTGCGCGACTGAATTCCTAAATCCTTTGCTTGCCCTGTACCTCGAGGATTGCATCGCCTATGGATCGATTGGATCGCGCACGGTGGAGAGCCAGATCCATCGGGAGTTGGCGAGCCGTTTGGAGCTGCCGATGGGTATGAAAAATGGGATGGATGGTTCGCTTGCGTCAGCGGCAAACGCAGTCGAATCGGCCCAAGCAGCCCACTCGTTCTTCGGGCAAAACCTTGAGGGAAGCGGCTGCTTGGTTGAAACTCGCGGGAACCGCGATGCTCACCTCATTCTGAGAGGCGGTTCCACGGGGCCAAATTTCGATGCAGAAAGCGTAGCGGCTGGGATCGACGCGGGTAGGCTACGAGGTCTCGAACGCCCTGTTGTCGTCGACTGTTCGCATGGGAACTCGCAGAAGGATCACCGCAAGCAGTCAGTCGTAGTTGAAGACGTTCTCCGCCAAATTGGAGACGGCCAAAAGGGGATTGCCGGGGTTATGCTAGAGAGCTACCTATTAGAGGGGAGACAGGATGCTAGTAGAGGAAGTTCTCGTCATTTCGGCCAGTCCATTACGGATTCTTGTATTGGTTGGAAGGATACTGAATACCTAGTCCATCGACTGGCAAATACCCGTTAGGTAGGGGACGCATACCCATTGGTGGGTGTTCACCAAGGGGTGAGCGGTGGGAACTCGCCTAGGCCGTATCGGGAAGTTTCCTGTCTCCAAGCAGGACTATCCATCAAGTTTCAGCCGAATCGTTCAAACACATGCCCCGGACCCGTAGGACCGGGCATGCAACGCAGGAGCACTCAAATCATTTTCACGACCGCAAAGCTGGCCCGACTCATCGCAGCCTTTGCGGTTTTGGGTTTCACAGCCGCCGTCAACGCGGAGGACGTCGTTCTTTCTTGGAGCGACAACTCGGACAACG
>JBNKSG010000292.1:0-4767 GCA_050297195.1 Opitutaceae bacterium
TGCCGGGTTGCCGCGCGGAGGCGCTATTGAGCCGCCATGTCGACACCGTTTCCCAGACCCAGTTCGATCGGAAGCAGCGGATCCGGAACCTCAAAAATGCCTTTTCTTTGCGCCAAAACCGTGCCATAGACCCGGCCCAACGCTATATTATTGTAGATGACGTCTTCACCACAGGCTCCACTGTCAATGCATGCGCCGCAGCTCTGCGACGCGCCGGAGCTCGGGCGATAGACGTTCTGACCATAGGGCACGGATAGCCCGTTTAGGCGATCCCGCCTCATTTTAAAACATTGCTCAATCACCATGGCGCTTTTCCAAAAACCGAAGTACTCGACCGTTATCGTCAAGAAGAAGGACATTCCACAAGGCATGTGGAAAAAGTGTCCCGTGTCCGGCGAGATCATTTACAACAAGGAGCTGGAGCAGAACCAGAACGTGGTTGCCAAAAGCGGTTACCACTTCCCGATCACGGCTAGGAAGCGGATTTCCCACCTGTTGGACGAGGGCAGCTTCAAGGAGTTGGATAGAGGGCTTTCGGCGGGCGACCCGCTGGAATTCGTGGATTCGAAGCCGTATCCGGTGCGCCTCGCCGCGTACCAGAAGAAGACGGGTGAGACGGATTCCATCGTCAGCGGAGTGGGCAAGATCCATGGAATCCGCGTTTCCTTGGCGGTTTTCGATTTCCAGTTTGCAGGAGGTTCGCTCGGATCGGTAGCGGGTGAGAAGATCACTCGGGCGATCGAGTTGGCGATCGAGGAGAAGATTCCCTGTATCGTGATTTCCGCTTCCGGCGGCGCTCGCATGCAGGAGGGGATCTTGAGCCTGATGCAGATGGCGAAGACCAGCGCGGCCCTCGGGAAGCTGTCCCAAGCGAAGCTGCCATTTATTTCCGTTTTGACAGACCCGACTGCGGGCGGCGTGACCGCGAGTTTCGCGACCTTGGGCGACGTGATCATTGCGGAGCCCGGCGCTCGTATCTGCTTTGCGGGCGCTCGTGTGATCAAGGAAACCACCAACGAGGAGTTGCCCGAAGGTTTCCAGTCGGCAGAGTTCCTTTTCCAGCGCGGCTTGATCGACCAGATCGTTCCCCGCACTGAAATGCGCGATCGTCTGCGCGACATCCTCTCGGCTCTCTACACGAAAAAAGAGCCTGTCGAGGCGTAAGGAGCTATTTTATTTGTAGGAACGAGCGTGCTCGCGGATCGCCTTTTAGTGGAGATTTCGCGGCCAAGGTCGCTCCTGCCTTTTTCCGATGCCTGAGCTTAACTCTTACGAGGCTGCCCGCGACTGGCTGTATTCGCTCAAGAACCGTGGTTCGAAGTATGGTATCGATCGGATGGAGCGCTTTGCGGAGGTGCTCGGCCATCCGCAGCGAAACTACCCCTGCATTCACGTGGCTGGGACCAATGGCAAGGGGTCGACCTGCGCCATGCTGGAGCGGATTTTTCGCGACCAAGGATTTCGGGCGGGGCTCTCGACCTCTCCGCATTTGGTGAGGCAAGGGGAGCGTATCCAGGTCAACCGCAGGATTCTCGAAGAGTCGCAGATCCTCGAATACGTGCGGGAGCTGTTGCCGTTCGCCGAGCAAGTCGCCCGAGAGGATCCCGAGCTGCATCCCAGCTTCTTCGAGTTCATGACCGCGATGGCTTTCTTGCACTTTGCTCGCGAGGCAGTGGATGTGGCAGTGGTGGAAGTGGGGCTCGGGGGACGTTTGGACGCTACCAATGTGCTGGTTCCTGAGGTGAGCGTGATCACTTCGATTGCCTTGGACCACTGTGAAATCCTTGGGGATTCGTTAGCAGCCATTGCCGGCGAAAAAGGTGGCATCATCAAGCCAGGGGTTCCGGTCGTGGCGGGCTTGCTCGAGCCGGAGGCTATGAATGCGATCCGCAGGCTGTGCGAGGAGCGCGGCTGCGAGCTGTTTTGCGTCGAAGATCGCTTTGGCAGCGAGATCTCGAGTTATCCGGCGACGAACCTGCACGGCAGCTATCAGAGGATTAATGCGGCGATTGCCATGACCGTAGCGGAGGTGGTGCAGCAGCGGTTCGGTCTCGACCTCGAGAAGGCGAGGGAGAGTTTGCGAGATGTCGCCTGGCCGGGGAGATGGGAGGAACGTCAGCTCAGGCACCGCAAGATCGTTTTCGACGTTTCCCATAATTCCGAGGGAGCGCGATGGCTGGACGAGAGCCTCGCGGATCTTGTGCAGAGGAGCGGCGGCGCTCGCCCCGATGTGGTGATGGGCGTGATGGGGGCGTATCGAGCGGCATCCCTGGTGCCGGTCGCAGCCAAGTGGGCGCAGAGTTTATGCTTCGTAAGGCCGGAGCAGGACCGCGCCTGCAGTTTCGAGGAGTTGGAAGCCTGCGTTCCCGACGGCTTTGAAGGCGAAGTGCGTGAAGCGTCCTTGAAAGAGATCTTTCCGAGGAAGGGTGAATGTTTGCTCGATTTGGATGTCGGAAGGCCGCTGGTAATAAGCGGATCCATCTATCTGATCGGGGAGATTTGGGATCGTTTTTATGAAGAAAGCCCGCTGGGGCAGGGGGCTTTGCAGGACTTTTGAATTTTCTCCAGAGGGGAAAACGAAAAAATCTCAAAACGGGGTTGACAGATGGGTTCTTAAATCGCTTTTTCGGGGCCTTCCAAATGACGCCTCTCTAGCTCAATCGGTAGAGCAGTTGACTCTTAATCAATTGGTTCGGGGTTCGAGTCCCCGGGGGGGTACCACTTTTCTCTAAGTTCAGCGGTACTAGTCCGTTTAACAGTTTAGTTGCCGGTGTAGCTCAATTGGTAGAGCAACTGATTTGTAATCAGTAGGTTGCGGGTTCGAGTCCCATCACCGGCTCCACTTTAAATATAACCGCCAATCTCAGGATCGGCGGTTTTTTTGCGTTCGGAGAAAGTCGCTTGGTCGCGACTTGGCGATGGGGTCCGCTCGCGCGAAAATAGCTTTATTTCCCCTTTACACGGGGGAGGTTTTGTATCTTTGTCATCGATTCCTTCAAAGTCATGCAAAAGACCAAGAAATCTATCGCAAAACGCTTCAAGCTTACTGGCAACGGTAAGCTCCGTCGTCGTTCTCCTGGGCAACGTCACCATTTGCACCAGAAGTCCACGAAGCAGAAGCGCAACCTCAACAAGGACAAGTCTGTTTCCGATGGACGCCAAGCCGACCTAATGCGCGGTTTGCCCCACGGCCTCTAAGTCCCTGTTTCGACGAAAATTATTTCGGCTAGGTAAATTCTAATCAAGGCGACCTAACGAAATCCAATACTAGAAAGTTATAAAACATGCCTAGAGCAACAAACGCACCCGCATACACAAGGCGTCGCAAAAAGATGCTGAAGGAAGCCAGAGGCTACTTCGGCAACAAGTCGCGTCTCTACAAGTACGCCAAGGAAGCCGTCTCACACGCGCTTTCCTACGCATACCGTGACCGCCGCGCCAAGAAGCGCACCTGGCGCGCACTTTGGATCGTTCGTATCAACGCCGCTTGCCGCGCCGAAGATATGAGCTACAGCCGATTTACCGAAGGCCTCAAGGCTGCGGAAATCGTTCTCGATCGCAAGATCCTCGCCGACATCGCTGTCAATGATCCTATCGCATTCAAGGGATTGGTCGAAAAGGCCAAGGAAGCCCTGAAGGCGAAGGCTGCAGCGTAAGGCCCGAAGCGAAAGCGTTTTTCCGAAGCTCACAAAAAGAGCTCGGACATCACAATTTTCCTTTCACTAGAAGGAGTTCGAGTATCTGCTCGGGCTCCTTTTTTTATATCCATTTTCCCGCGGCTCTCGCAGCGCAGCGCTCGATCCGCATGACCATTAGAAAACCTCCCTTCTCATGGAAGACGAACTCAAGAATATCGTAGAATCTGCCAAGCAAAAGGTAGCCGCAGTCACGAGCCGCGCTGGTTTCGAGACCATCAAGGCGGAAATCTCCGGACCGAACGGAGCCCTCACCAAGGTGATGAAAAACATGGGCTCCATCGCCAAGGAGGATCGGCCGACCTTTGGCAAGCTGATCAACCAAGCGAAGACTACGATCCAAGGCTTCTACGACGACGCCCTCGGAGCGATCGAGCAAGCCGAACTGGCGGCCCGTATCGGTCCCGCGATCGATCCGTCGCTCCCGTCTCCCAACGATGCGCTCGGCAGCCAACATCCGCTGACCAAGGTGCGCGAGGAGATTTGCAGCATCTTCAAGCAAATCGGTTTCACCGTGACGGAAGGCACGGAAGTGGAAACCGAGTACTACTGCTTCGACGCCCTCAATACGCCAGCCGATCACCCAGCCCGTGATTTGCAGGATACCTTTTACCTGCCCAACGATTCCCAATTCGGCAACGTATCCAAAAAGGGGGACGAGCGTTACTTGCTCCGCACCCATACGTCCTCGGTGCAGATTCGCACTATGCTGAAGGAAAAGCCGCCGTTGCGCATCATTTCTCCGGGCCGCTGTTTCCGTCGCGACACTGTCGATGCTACGCACAGCGCCAACTTCCATCAGATCGAAGGCCTCTACATCGATAAGAACGTGACAGTTCGCGATCTTAAGGCGGTTCTCGATTACTTCTTCGAACAGCTGCTCGGGAAAGGGACTAAGACGCGTTTCCGTCCCCATTTCTTCCCATACACGGAGCCCAGCTTCGAAGTCGACTTCTCCTCCAGCCACCTTGCAAAGCTTGGCAGCGATTGGGTGGAGATCGCGGGGTGCGGCATGGTCGAGCCTGCGGTTTTGGACTCGGTCGGAGTCGACCAGGAAAAGTACTCCGGATTC
>JBNKSG010000293.1:0-4710 GCA_050297195.1 Opitutaceae bacterium
CTGGATCTTCTCCTCGATCGTGCCCTGGGCAAACAGACGGTAGACAAAGACGCTCTTGGTCTGGCCGATCCGGTGGACGCGGTCGATCGCCTGGCTCTCCACCGCCGGATTCCACCACGGATCGAGCAGGAAAACGTAGTCGGCCGCATGCAGCGTGATCCCCACGCTGGCCGCCTTCAAGCTTACCAGCATCGCCGCCGTTTGATCCGTATCCTGAAACTCGCGGACTGGCTTTTCGCG
Source organism: Opitutaceae bacterium (assembly GCA_050297195.1). Lineage (GTDB taxonomy): Bacteria > Verrucomicrobiota > Verrucomicrobiia > Opitutales > Opitutaceae > Pelagicoccus. Next base: position 241 of record JBNKSG010000293.1, read on the forward strand.
ATCCCCCGTCGCCCCAGTCAGCTCGAAAATCGGCAACTCCGGAAACGACTGCTCGATCATGGCCCGAGCTCTGACCAAGAAGCGCACGAACTGGCTGAAGATCACAACCTTATGCCCCGTACCTAGAATCTCGATCAGTTTTTCAAGCAAGACCATGAGCTTGCCACTATCCTCGATGTTCGCATCCATCCACGGCAGCAACTGAGGGTCGCAGCTCACTTGCCGCAAACGAGTGAGCAAACTCAGCGTCGCAAAACGGTTGGTCCGCATCGCGCTGCCCAAGTCGTCGCCGAAACGGGCCAAGCCCTCCTCGCATATCCTCTGGTACTCGCGAGCCTGCACGGGCGTCACCGGACACTCGAGGTCCACGATCGTCTTCTCGGGCAACTCCAACGCGACCTCGCTCTTGGTGCGGCGCAACATGAAGGGCTTGATCTGGGCCCTCAACCTCGCCTTGAACGCGCCGGGATTCTCCGCGTAAAGCCGGTCGAACTGCTCCCGCGATCCCAACATGCCCGGCATCAGGAACTGGAAGGCGGGCCAAATATCCAGCGGCTTGTTCTCGATCGGCGTACCGGTCAAGGCGATACGCCGCTTGGCCCGCAGACGTCGGCAACTGCGCGACACCTTGGAATCCGGATTCTTGATGAACTGGGCTTCGTCCACCACCGCGTAGTCGAACTCCTCCGCGACGAGACGCTCGATGCGGTTTCGCAACAGGGCAAAGCTCACCACCAGCACGTCCAATCGAGCCGCAGCCTTCGCCGTACGCCCCCCGAACTTGCCGATCCGAACTCCGGGAGCGAACTTCGCGAATTCCGAAATCCAAACCGGAACCACGCTCGCCGGACAAACCACGATCACCCGCTCCCCTTCCTTCCGCTCGGCCAGCAAGAGGGCAATGACTTGCACCGTCTTCCCGAGGCCCATCTCGTCCGCCAGCAAGCAATGGCAATCGTGCCGCAGCAAACGCGACATCCACTCCACTCCTTGACGCTGGTAGGGACGCAAGCAATCGAGAAGCTCCAGCTCCTCGTCAGGCTGCGGGTTGAGCAAGCCCTGCCGCCATTGCGACAAATCATCGGAGAGCTCCACCGATTCCTCGCCTTCGCCAAAAAGCGAAAACAGCTGGTAAAGCTGGCCCGAACCGCTCGCCTCCGGCTCGACCTCCTTCCAAGCGCTCAAGGCATTACGCGACTCCTCGGTCAGCTTGATCACGCCCAGCTCGGGCACCAGCATCGGCTCGTCGTTTCGCGCCAGCAACTCGTCCGCCAAGCCGCTATCGAGCAACTTCGCTCCCGCATCGAACACCCACTGGATGTCCAAGCCGCCGGATCGAGTCCGGCTGGCCTTCGGCTTGAGCTTGATTTCCACGATCCCTTGCTGGATGTGCTTCACGTTTTCCCGTTCCTCCGTGGAAAAGCGGGACTTCCAGACCGGCCAAACCGTCTGGATAAAATACACCACCTCGCGCAGGTTTTCCAAAAGGTAGCCGCCAAACTCAGGAGAGTAGACGAAGTGCGATTTGCGGGCTCGAGCCGCCAGCATGATCAAACGCCCGCGCTCATCGGAATTGTTCGCCCGAGGCGCTCCGTCTTCCTTGCTGAGGGCCGAAACGCGAGACCCGTCCTCGCCCAACCAATACGCCTCGCAGATAAGTCCCTTGAAATGGGTGTCGAGCACGAGGTGGAGCTCGCGCGCCTCCCCTTCATTGCTCATGGCATTCTTCGAAAGGTCGAGCGGCGGCTCCTCTTCCCTCTCCTCCTCAGACTCCTCGCTCGGGCCGATCCCCCCACTCTCGATCATCGAGAGATCCTCGTCAGCCAACAACTCCTCGATCTCGAGCAGACCCGCAACCGCGATCGCTCCGCCCAAGACCCCGTCCGAGCTCGAGGAACGCACAGCCATCTTGCCCCCGCTCCACTCCACCACGGAATAGCTTTCCGCCACCCCTATCTTCGAGTTCACGATCACATCCGTGTCGTTGAGCGAGATTTCCCGGATCTCTCCTCTCTTGTAGATAGAGCGCCCACGCCGCAACTCGGCATCGCTAAACGCAGCTTCCCAGTCCTCGCCCAAGCGAAAACTCCAAAGCTCCAACGATTGCCGCGAATAGAGGCGATTGGCTCCTTTCCAATTCATAAACCGATCACCTTGAAAAATGCAGCTAGCCCACTCAATGATTTTCGAGCAAAGCGCCAATTACGAAACCTTCTCCGTTTTGACGTGTACCTGAGAGAGCAATTCATCAACACTCTCCATCGTAGCTCAATACGCCTCCATGCTCGCACGACTCCGCAAATCATTCTTCTCAGGACTTATCCTGCTCGCCCCCATCGGCATCACGTTCTTCGTGTTCAACTGGCTGGTCATCAAGGTCGGAGGCAACGTCAAGGAACCGATCCTGAAGCTGCTCCTCATCCCGGAAAACCTCGTTTCGAACGAAGGCCTGAGCATCGTTTGGGATACCCTCGCAACCGTTATCGTACTGCTCTCGATCACTCTGCTCGGTTTCTTCTCCCGCTACTTCATCGCAAAATACCTCTTCGGCATTGGAGAACGGTTCCTCAACAACGTTCCGATCATCAATACCGTCTACACCTCGGTAAAGCAGATCGTCGACACCTTCAGCTCCCAAAACCGGGCCGTATTCCAAAAGGTGGTACTCGTCGAATTTCCCAGGGAAGGTTGCCATGCGCTCGGGTTCTTGACCGGCGACGGCAAGGGGGAAATCCAACATAAGACCGACGAATTCCTGCAGAACGTCTTCATTCCCACCACCCCCAACCCGACGAGCGGCTTCCTCGTCATGATGAAAAAGGAGGATATCCAAGTTTTGGATATGACCGTCGGGCAAGGCATGAAGCTCATCATCTCAGGCGGGGCCGTTGCCCCTCCCTACCCTCCTGTCGAAACGAGCCTCACCTTCAAGGAAAACAAGGTCGCAGAAAAGGAAAAGCCGAGGGATGCCGGCTGAGAAGCTCATCATCGCCGACGCGATCGCGCTCAAGCTAACACCGACCGGCGAGAAGTTCACCCAAGTCAAGCTGCTCTCCGCCGAACGCGGATTGCTTAGCGTGCTCAGGCGAAACCGCAGCAAGGCGAACAGCTTCTCGCTCGACCTCTTCGACCAAGGCGAGGCCCATCTGGATTTCCGCTCCGGCGAAAACACCAACAACGGATTCCTCACCGAGTTTTCCGTATCCAAAAAACGGGCGGGACTGGGCAAAAGCTACGCCACCCTGCAGGCCGCGTCCTGGCTATCCGCCCTGCTCATCGCAAACCCGCTCCACGACGACGAACTGGGCGAGGAAACCTTCCGCCTAGCGGAGCGTGCCCTCGACGCCCTCAACGAGCAAGCCCCACCCCAAGCCGTATTGCTCAAAACCCTCTACGTCTACGCCCGTGACGAAGGATACCCAGTCCTTGCGGATTGGGCAGCGAAACTCCCAACTGCCCTTTCCCAAAACGTCACTGCCCTGCTGAACACTCCCCTAAAAGAGATCACCCTCAGCAAAGAAGACCAACAAAACGCCTTCGCCTCCCTCTCACGTTACGTGGAGCACAATACGCACATACGCCTGCCCCACAGCTAGTAGCTCCTATTCGACAACCGTTGTCGACATGTAGGCTTCCAGCTGGGACCGAAACTCGGCATAGGAACCTTCAACCATGCTCTTCCAATGCTCCGCTTTCAGGGGCGAACGCCCATCGCTCGCGATGAGCTCCAGGCCTTTCGCAAGATCCAAGATGTTTCGAGCGCCCAGCAAGGCCAGAGCGCCCTTCAAGGAGTGAGCCCTCATCCCGACCTCCTTGCGATCTCCTCTATCGATCGACTCAAGCAAGCTCGCGACCTCCGCATCTACAATCGCAGTCGCGGTAGCTACGATCTCCGAGCGGCTCGTATCCGGAGTTTTCATACGATCGATATACGCCTCAAGCGTACCAACGTCCATACAGTCACGTCCGACAGTGGAAGCGGGCTTCTCGACAACCACTTCGCGTTCCTCGGGCTCGGGGGAAAACCGCTCGACCTCCGCAACATTCGTAGCCGCCTCGGAAGCCATGACTCGCTCGCCACTCGCGCCATAGAGGCGCTGGTCCAGAACGCATCGAAGCTGCTTGAAGTCGACAGGCTTGTGGACGACCTCTACCATGCCAGCTTCGATGCAGCGCAGCTGATCCCGCCGGAAAACCTTTGCGGTCACACCCACGATCGGGACTGGCGGCTTCAACCTCGTCTGAGCCAAAATCTTCTCAGTCGCCTCGTATCCATTCATCTCGGGCAACATGACATCCATCAAAATCAGATCGTACCGACCATCCTGATACGCATCTACCGCAGCGCGGCCGTTGTCTACATGGTCGAAAGCGACACCGTAATCCTGCAAGAAGTGTCCCAAGATATCGGCATTGAGCTGATTGTCTTCGACCACGAGCACTCTCTTGTTCCCGCTGCGTACGGCCTCG
>JBNKSG010000294.1:0-4694 GCA_050297195.1 Opitutaceae bacterium
CTAGCGGCCTTTTTCGTATCCACCCACAAGAGGACGAAGAACCACAAAAAATGGCCGCCCCACAACGGAGACGGCCCAAAGAATGCGAAAGGAGATCGCTTCGAAGAAACGCCAACAGCCCTGAAGCCCCTAGCCTTCCGCCAAAGTGCCACAAAGCGTTGCTTCGACGCCAAGCTCCCGAGCGAGCGCCGCCTTGGTCAGCGCGCATTCAACGGCCGCCTCCGCAGAGTCAGCGTAAGCGACCTGGATGTGGTTCGACTGGTGCTTGGCCATCATCTGGTCACGCGTCACGCCGGGCAGCACCGCATGCATGATCGGCCATTGGGTAGTCGTTTCCTCCCAACGTCGTTGCGTTTCCTCCTCCGGCAGGCTCACAACCTTCCCCACTCCGAGGTCCATCTTAAGCCCCTGAGGCGTTACGTAAATACGACTCCAGACAATATCCCCCGGCTTCGCGATTCCCTTGAGCGTGGAACCGCCCTTTGGAAAATACATCGGCACTTGGCGGTCCCCCGAAGAGCCTGCGTATCCGTTTACGTGATGCGCCGCGGGAGCTGCTCCGCTGATCAGGAAGACCCAAACATAGTCGTCCACCGTTCCGCTTTGATCCACATCGCCCCAGCGCAGATCGTGCAGGGTGTTCTCGACGGGCTGCTTCAAGCGCTCGTGCACCAGCTGAGTCAGGATACCATCAAGCCCGGCGCACTCGTCCACTTCGTTGAAGTGCGTGAATGGCTGTCCTTCTTTAATAATAGAGCCATCCGCTCGTTTGACGGGAGGTCGCTCGCCGTTGTTCAGCAAGCCCTCCGCCAAGTCTGACGCTGGACACATATCCTTCAAACCTTGCTGGTACTGGATTCCGATGGCGTCACATCCGTACGCATCGCCGATGCGACATGCGGCCACATACATGCGGCACTGCTGCAACACCTGCTCCTTGGTCAATTCCGTGGCATCATCCTCCCCTAGATTAAAGGTGAACCCTCGATCTACCAACCACTGAAACACGCCTTCTGCCTCTTCGTCGGTCACGCAAGACATCTCAAAAAGCAAGGCGCTCTGCGATAGCCTTTCCTTGAAAACGCCGAGCGGGAACAGCAGCTCGTCAGGGATGATCGCGTTGTACATCCCCATGCAGCCCTCGTCGAACACGCCCATGATCAGCGGTCGCTCGCGAATTCTGCCTGCGAGGTCACGGGCCGTTTGCCCAATAGCAGCCGGCACCTCAGCCAGAGGGCGAACATGGTCGATTTCGTGCCCCACAGAACCTTCGCTAATCCAAGTTCCTAGCTTGCTGACGAACGCTTCGGACGAGAAGTCCTCGCTCCACAAGGTCGAATACGGGATGCCAGCCTTGGTCAGCGAACCATTCAGGTTGAGCATCCCCACCAAGCCCGGCCAGGTGCCCGACCAATTTGCAACCGTGAGAATCGGGCCATCGTGCCCCACCAATCCCGGATACACATGGTGGCTGTACTGCCAAACACTCTCCGCGATGATAATCGGAGCGCCCTTGGGCAAGCGGGAAAAGATCTCCAACCCCTGCCGTTGCGAGGCGATAAATCCATGTTTCGCCTCCGGGTCGTAGGGATGCAAGCGCTCCACTTCGTGCCCCAGGCCCTCAATGGCCTTGCGCAATTCCGACTCCATCGACTCCTGGGCTGGCCAACACGTTTGGTTAGCCGCAAGCCGCAGGTCTCCGCTCGCTGCAATGTAGATCTTCATACCGTTTCTGTTTTCACTGTTTTGCTCAATGCGAATTCGCTCGCTCTGATTCGTCCCCTGGAGATCCCCACGCTCGCACGCGCCTCGCTCCACTCAAGGAGCAGCCCGTATCGATGGATATGATACGCCCTCGCCTCCAGCGCCGTGTGCATACGGCAAGAGGGAAGAAAACGGAAGGCGGGGTCATGAATCCAAGTTGGGTAAGGAGTTTTCAGGGGTTGCCGAATGTAGACGATTTGAGGCAAAAACGAAATGTCTCATCGAAACGTATTTGTATAAATTCCTCGCATCCCCCAACCTCCCCCCCCCATGCTTCCGCAGTCACCGGACACGCCAAACAAGACCGCCGCCTTCGTCGATCCCGCCATCCAGATCCTCACCGTCCGGGCCGACGATCGACAAAGCTGGTCCTACGACCTGCTAATCGCCCCGTACTGGCGCCTTTATTGGAATACAAGTCCCGGAGCCTACATCATCCACAAGGGGAATCGAATGGAGCTCACGCCCGATAGCTGCTTCCTAATCCCGCCGATGATCGACTACCAAGCCCGCATGGATTCCCCAACCATCCACTGCCATATCCACTTCTCGACCCGCCTTCGCCTCCTGGATGACTACCTGCGCATTTATCAAATCCCCGCAACCCGCCCCGTCCAAGAAAGCTTCCAACGCATCGCCCAAACCTCCCACGCCCGCGAGGACGAATTCGACGGGCTCGCCCTCTCCCTCGAGGCCCTGCACCTCGTCTACGCCCACCTCAAGACCCTGCCTTCCAGCTCTTTTGCCCGCCACATCGACAACCCGAAAATAGAGGCTACCCTCGCAAGCATGCAACGGAGCCTCGCTTCCCCGCTTCCCAATAAGGTCCTAGCAGCCGAGGTAGGCATGAACGCAAACGCCTTCATACGGCTCTTCAAAAATTGCGTCGGCTCGTCCCCGCAATCCCACTACACAAGCCTTCGCATGGACCTTGCCTGCGAGCTTCTCCACCGGAACGAAATCTCCATCGACGAGGTTGCGGAACGATGCGGCTACAAGAACCGCTACCACTTCTCCTCAGCCTTCAAGGGACGCTTCGCCCGCGGCCCTGCCACCTACCGCCGCATCCAACTTATGCGCACCCAACACATCAGCCGCAAGGAGCACCTGCCACCTACCACCTAAACTCGCAGCACGCCTTTGCTTCAGTCCGCCCATGCCCCCAACAAAAAGAGCCCGCTCGCGCTGGCGAATGGGCTCCGCAAAGAGGAATAAAAGTTATGCCATCAAGGCAGCAAAACGCCTCTTGATCGACTCGTCCACGATACCCTCGCGCGGCTCGAAACGACGCGGCGAGAAACTGGGAGCGACCAACCTGCGGGCATCCGCCAAGTCCTTGGCAACGCCGTCAGCGATCATCTGCGCCATCACGTTCCCCACCGCCGTGGCTTCCGAAGCGCCAACAACCACCGGCAAGCCCAGAGCATCCGCCGCCAATTGGTTGAGCAAATCATTGCGACTTCCGCCACCGAGGATGAAAAGCCCTTCCAGCGTCTTTCCGGTTACCTTCTCGAGGATCGAGAAAACGTAGTCGTACTTCAGGGCAAGGCTATCGAAGATACAGCGGGCAATCTCGGCATTGGTCTGCGGTTCCGGCTCGTCGTGGGCGCGGCAAAAGCTGCGAATTTTCTCCGGCATGTTTCCGGCGCTCGCGAACGCCTCGTAGTCTGGATCGATCAAGGAAACCATCGGTTCGCACTTCGCAGCCTCCTCGACGATCGCCACGTAGGAAGCCTCGTCGCCGTTCGCGATCCAAGTCCGGCGACACTCCTCGAGCAACCACAAGCCGCAGATGTTCTTGAGAAAGCGAATCGTGCCCCCGTAGCCGACTTCGTTCGAAAAGCCGGCCAAGGCCGCCTCGCGACTGGTGTTGGGCTCGTCGAGCTCAAAGCCGAGAATCGACCAGGTACCCGAACTGAGGATACCGTAGTTCGGCTGAACTTCCGGCAACGCCATAAAAGCGCTGCCCGTGTCATGCCCAGCAACCGTCGTTACCGCCAGAGCTCCGGTCCCGATCGCTTCCGCGACCTCATCCGTCACTGGCCCCAACCGCGTGCCGGGCTCCACGATCGAACCCAAGATTTCCGGATCCACGCCCAGCGCGTCAAGAAGCGGTTCGGACCAGGTCCCTGTATGCGGATTAAGCATCTGCGTCGTACTCGCGATCGAGCGCTCAGTCGCCTGCACGCCGCTAAGCCAGAAGTTGATCAAATCCGGCAAGAACAAAAGCCGCGAGGCCTCCCTGAAGGCCGTTCGCCCCTCCGAAACTTCCGCGCCGACCTGGAAGAGCGTGTTGAAGAACATGAACTGGATCCCCGTCTCCGAGTAGATCAAGTCCTTGCCCAACTTTTCGCTCAATTGGCCCACGATCTGACTCGTCCGCTTGTCGCGGTAGCATACAGGATTCGCCAAGAGCTCCCCCTTTTCATCGAGGAGACCATAGTCGACCCCCCACGTGTCCACCCCGATCGAGACCGCAGCGGCGCCGTAGGATTCCACCGCAGTTTTGATTCCGTAAAGGATCTCTGAATACAGGGACAAGAAATCCCAATACCAGCGGTCCCTCACGAAAACCGACGGCGTTTCGAAGCGGTGCTTTTCCACCAACTCCAACTCGCCGCCGCTCCAGACACCTGCAATCACTCGGCCGCTTGTCGCTCCGAGATCCACGGCGATGTATACCTTTCGGTCGCTAACTATCATAGAAATACAGGCATCAGGTAATCAAGCGTACGAACTCTCCTGGGAGACTCCCAACTCGGCGCGACGACGGGAGCGATCCGCCTCGATCTGCTCGAGGTAACCACTCTTTCGATACGCTTCCATCGGGTCCGCGTCCAACCCCTTCTCTTCGCGCCACTTGGCGAGCAAGGGACGAACGTCCGAATTGTAGGCAGACTTCAAAAGGTTTTCCGCATCGACGATGTTTC
>JBNKSG010000295.1:0-4663 GCA_050297195.1 Opitutaceae bacterium
TGGCCGGCGATGATTTTTCTTTGGGAGGAGCTTGTGTTGTTTGGAAAGGGGGGGAGTGAGGTGTAAGGCGGTGGCGTAGGAGAGAGCTTGCAATGTGGTCGCGGGCTAAAGCTCCGCGCTACGTCGTTCGTGGCAGGTATTCCGGATTGCTGGGAAGTTTCCGTTTGGGAAATATCCGGAAACGTCGTTGTTCTACTATGTTGAATCCATTCCAATACGCCCTACAGCCTGCTGACCATGAACGGGAGTTTCTCGCGAATCGCTTGAACGCGGACAAGCGCAAGCTTGCTCGGGTATTCTGGTTGGCTCTCCTGATCATCGTTACGTTCGGCGCGCTGGGTTTGATGCTGGTGCCGCCGTCGGATAGCCGGACGTTGATGATGCTCGCTCGCATGGGCGGGGTTATGGTTTTGGTTTTTGGCTTGTTCATGCTGGGCCGGGTTGGGGGCAAGCGGCAGCTGGACTGGCTAGCGATTGGCTGTTTGGGCTGGGTGGTCTCCCAGGTGCAGTTAGGGCACTACCTGGCAATCGGCTCTTTGGAGGCGATGGTCGCATGGGACATTTTCGTGATTTTCATTCTGTACTTGGCGGTTCCTATCTCGCTGCGTTTCCAGGGGGCGCTTGCTTTGCTTTTGAGTTTGGCGAGCGTTTCGATTTGGGCGTTTCGGAGGGGCGATGCGATTACGGAGGTCGAGTACATTGGGGTGGTGAGCGTGTATTTGGCGGCTAACATCTTTGGGTTCGTATGCTCGGTCCACGCGGAGCGAGCAGCTCGGGAGGAGTTCGGGTTGTTGGCCAAGGAGAAGGGCTTGAAGCGGGATCTGGAATCTGCGCTTGCCCGCTTGGAATCGACGGCGCGGAGCCGAAACCAAATTTTTAGGATTCTCGCCCATGACCTGCGGGGCGCGATCGGCGGCTTGGAGACGATCGGTAGGCTGCTTTCCGACGAGGATGAGCAGAGCGAGGAGGAGCGGCAGGATTTGATCGACTTGTTGTGCGATGGTTCGAAGTCCAGCTTCAACTTGTTGGAGGACCTGCTGCAATGGGCGCTCACTGAGAATGGAGACGCTGAAACAGAATCCAAGGACACGCAATTGTCGACGGTGGTGTCCTCTAGCTTTGAATTCCTAGCGGTCGTCGCCCGCAACAAAAACATAGAGCTCCGCAGCGATATCGAGGATAACGTTGTGGTATCGGCGGATCCCAAGATGCTGGATACAATCGTGCGGAACCTGGTCTCGAACGCGATCAAGTTCACGCCGGTTTCCGGGTCGGTTTTCGTTGCGAGCAAGGAGAGGGAGGATGGATTCGTGGAGGTCTCTGTCAGGGACACTGGGGTCGGTATCGATGAAGGGCGTTTGTCGCGGCTTTTCAATTTGCCGCGAGGCGAAAGCTCTTTGGGTACTGCGGGGGAGCGTGGGACCAATCTCGGCTTGCGAATCTGTTCGGATTTTGTGGCGAGGCATGGCGGCTCGATTTCGGTCGCGAGCGAAGTCGGTGTTGGGAGTTGCTTTAGCTTTACGCTGCCGATGAGTCGCCGGCTGGCGTGACGGGCCGGTCCAAGTCGCAAGCAGGAGCTGTCTCTGGGCTTTGCAGTTTTAGGATGGCTGGCTGGGGGAACGGTCTTTACCTTCGTACGCGAATCTGGGCTAATGGAAGGAAAGATGAGGGACCTAGGCAAACGAGGATCTACGAAGTGGCGGCTTGAGGAGCTGGTGGGCTTCGAGTGCGCGGTGGCGAGGGACGAAGGGCAGGATTGGCAGGCCTTGAAGGCTCAGGATGCTGGGACTCGGTTGCCGGAAGACTTGCTGGCGAGCGGGAACCGCCGGGAGATTGCCTTGGCTTGGACGAAGCGGCGCCTTTCTGAGTCGCCTGAGATCAAGCTGGCTTCGGACAGCGTGCTGCAGTCTTTGAAGGCGGCGGGGCAGCTCTTGGGAGCGGGCGGGCTTTTGTTTGGGCTTGCTGCGGCGACGGCGGCCTTGGCCTACACGGGCGAGGCGCCGATCAACGTATCCGCTTTCTTCAGCTTGTTCGTTTTGTTGCAGGCGGTTTTGGCGGTGGTGCTCTTCGTGGTTTTTGCGTTGCCGCTTTCGTGGCGGGAGCGCTTGGCGTTTGGTCCTTTGTTTCGGGCGGCGCGCTGGGCCCTGGAGTTGATTTTCTCGAAGCTGCAAGCCTTGTCGGCCCGCTTCTTGTCGGGCCAGCGTCGGCAGGATGCGGCGGAGTGGGCGGGGGCGGCTCGTCGCTCGCTGGCCTTGCATGGGAGTCTGGCGAAATGGCTGGCGTTCGGGAAGATCCAGGCGGCGGCCCTTTTCTTTAACTTCGGGGTGTTGATCGCGTTGTTGGTATCGGTGGTTTTTTCGGACCGGGCTTTCGGCTGGCAAACGACCTTGCAGGCGGATGCGGGGTCGGTGGGACGGCTCGTGGAAATCGTGGCGTTGCCGTGGTCTTGGGCGTATGGAGAAGGCGATGGCTATCCGAGCCTCGAGCAAATCGAAGGGAGCCGTATTGTATTGAAGGAAGGGATACGGGGGCTTGAGACGACGGACCTAGCCGCTTGGTGGCGCTTTTTGGCCCTAGGGGTCTTGAGCTATGGGGTGCTGCCGCGTCTGCTTTTTTATCTTTTGGGGAAGTGGCAAGCGCGAGCGGCCCTTGCCCGCTACGATTTCATGAACGCTTCGGCGGAGCGTTTGCTGCAGCGGCTGCGGCCGGAGGAGTCGCGCTTCGATGCGGAACGCGTGGAACAGGGGGCGGAGCCCTCAGAGGGCGTTGTCCGCGGCGTGGATGAAAGCGCTTTGCATGCTCGCAAGCTGTGCTGCCTTTGCTCGAGGGAGTTGGGAGAGTCGTTTGACCTGGAGGCTTTGCGGGCGCGTTTGGCGGAGCGCTGGAAGGTGGCGGAGCGTTCCGTGGCCATGAAGACGTACGAGGATGGGCGGATTGCCGCAGCGGTTGCGGATCGGGAGGAAGGCGAGCAGATCGTGCTTGTATTTGAAAGTTGGATGCCGCCGATCCGAGAAACTGAGAGGCAGGTCAAGGCGCTGCGCGAAGGGGTCGAGGCGCGTAGCTTGGTTAAGATCGTCTTGCTTGGGATCCCGAACGCGGGCGAGGCCATTTCGTTGCGAGCGGAGCAGCAGTACGCGGAGGCGTGGCACTCTTTTGTCCAGCGTATGGGCGATCCTTATTTAATCTTAGACAATCCAGCGGTATGAACTCTTTGCCACGTTTTGCGATCATCGGCCATCCGAACGAGGGCAAGTCCTCGATCGTGGCCACTTTGTCCCAGAACGATGGGGTGGCCATCAGTCCTACTCCTGGCGAGACCATCCGGCAGCAGCGTTTTGAGCTGAAGGCGGGCAGGGAGACGATTATCGAGTTTGTGGATACACCGGGCTTCCAGAATCCACAGGCGACCTTGCAGTGGTTTCGCGAGAACGAGGAGCTGGGTGACGAGCGGGTGCAGCGTTTCGTAGACGCCCACGCGGGGGATCCTGACTTTCATCATGACTGCGAGTTATTGCGTCCCATTCTGGCGGGCGCTGGGATCTTGTACGTGGTCGATGCCTCGCGTCCCATGACTGCGGTGGATACGGCGGAGATGGAGATTTTGCGTCTGACGGCACGGCCGCGCATGGCGATTATTAACCCTAAGTCGGACGAGAACCGCTTTCTGCAGTCCTGGAAGACGGCCTTTCGGCAGCATTTCAATTCGGTGCGTACCTTTAATGCCCAAACGGCGCGTTATCTTGACCGTATCGAACTTTTGGAGGCGCTGAAGAGTATCGATCAGGATTGGGAGCCGGCCTTGAGTCAAGCGGTGGACTTGGTGAAGATGGATCGCCAGCGCTCGACGGAGCGGGCGGCGGAGGCGATCGTGGAAAATCTGGAGCAGTCGCTCCGGTGCAGCTGTAGTTCCTTTTTGGAACACGAGAGCGGAGTGGAGCTGGAGAAGCGGCGACTGGAAGGCAAGTATCGCAGCAAGCTGGAGAAGATCGAAAAGCGTTTCCGGGAGCAGGTCCGCGATATCTACGCGGTGCGTAAGGTTGCGGTCGAATTGCCGGAGCACTCTATCTTGGCGGAGGACCTTTTTTCGGAACGAGCCTGGCAGGCTCTGGGGTTGACCCAGAAGCAGCTCGCGCTTGCCGGAGCGCTGCTGGGGGCGGGGATCGGCGTGGGGGCGGACCTGGCGGCGGGCGGTATTACGTTTGGCGTTTTCGCGACCTTAGGGGCTGCGATTGGGGCCGGATCCGCTCTCTGGAAGGGGAAGGATTTGGCGCGGGCTAAGATTAGCCAATTGCCGCTTGGCGGTCTGAAAGTGACGGTGGGGCCAAACGTTTCGGAGCAGTTCCCCTTCGTTCAACTCGACCGCTACTTCTTGTATGTCGCCTTCATCTCGAACTGGGCCCATGCTCGGCAGGAGGCCGAGGTGCATCTGGGCGAGGGCGAGGATCCGGCGGGCTTGAGTTCCTCTTGGGGGCAGGAGGAGCTGAAGGTGGCGACCCGCTTCGTGAAGGCGGTCCGCAAGGGGAGCGGAGAGGACTTGGAGTCGAGCAGCCGGGAGCTGCGACGCTTGTTGGTGGACGCGATCGCTGATGGGAGGGGGTAGGGGCGAAGGGCGAAGGGCGAAGGGGGAAGAGAGAAGAGGGGAGACTGTTGGCTAAGGTGGAGT
>JBNKSG010000296.1:0-4647 GCA_050297195.1 Opitutaceae bacterium
GCCACGTGCCCCATCAAGTTCATCATTTCCGTTTGGATACGCTGCAGTCCTGCTTCCCAATCATGCTCGGGCGGAAGCACGCTGCGCAAAACGCCAATCACGCTGTTGGTTTCGTCGAGATCGCCGAGCGCTTCGATCCGAGCGTCATCCTTGTCGACGCGGCCTCCGCCGCCCACTCCCGTAGTTCCCTTGTCGCCGGAGCGTGTTGAAATATTTCCTTTTGGCATTGTCTAAAGTTTCTAAATTTATCGGACCCTAATCAATCATCGAAACGGCCGCTCCACTTGCAGGCGTATCCGATAGCAAAACTTCGATGGACGAGCTCCAAGAGCGTTGAGGCTTCGACACTCGCCACGAAATCGCCGAGCCGTTTCTGCATCTGCTCCCGTCCGATCTCCCGACCTCCAACTGCGGAGGCAATCATAGCGGCGTGTCCTATCATGATTTCATGGATACAACTGCTCGGAGAAACGCCCCAAACGAACTGATCGCGAACATGAACCAAGGCCTGCACGGCTGCAACCGTCACCGGATCGTGATTCGCCGACAAGAAATTCGCTTCGAAAAGCGGCCCCGCCTCCTCATCCAAGTGCTTTCGAACTGCCCGAATAAACGATTCCTGAGTCTCGCCAAATCGCAGCAGCTGAGCCACGCTAGAGCGACGCGAATCTGGAGTAAGGCCAGACTGAAGGTTGAGGGCATCGAAAAGAGAACGCCTCACCGTTAAGCCTATCAACTCGCCTAACTTGGAGTGCTTGTTCGCATCCGTATGCTGGATACGGCTGCCCAACAAGCTCGCGATTCCGATCTGGTCCGTTCCTGTGCCCGTGGCGATTCCCTCCGAGTAACGCGAGGGAGCCATCAATTCCTGCAACACGCTGGCTTTCGCTTCGGTCATCACCGTAGCCGCTGCGACCATAGCGCCAGGAGTCAATTCCTGGTTGACCAGCAAGATCGTATTGATCGTTCCTGCCGCTGGCGGTGCGCGGTCGATGATGACCGTACCCTCTTCCGAAGCATAGTAAGATGCTGGGTCGCCGGCTCGTCCTCCATTGCCGCCCACGCCCGCTGTCGTAATCGCCCTGACCTCTAGTTCCTGGTGCTTTTCAACGGCTATGGAAGCATTGTTGACGTTGGCAGCCGTACCGAGTGAAGCGCTTTTTGCGTAATCGATCCCTGCCTTGCCAGCGATGCGCCTCTGATAGCGTTCCGGCTCTTGTACCGCTACGTGGCAAAGGTCGTGTCCGGTGTGCGCGCGAGGCTCGCAGGACTGATGGTTGTAGAGGTACTGCAAATCCTCCCGCAGTCCTCCGTTGAGACGGCAGGTCGACAAGACTCGGTGCGGCTTCAGGAAATGCGCGAAAACGATCTTTTCCTCCCGAAAAAGTTCTACCGCTTCGTAATACTCGCCAATTTTCATAATCTTTAAACTGTGTCCGCGTGCCCTTGCCCAAGCAAGCAGTTGACGAGAGAATGCAGCGACGCAACCTGGCGCGCCCCTCCGTTCGATAGCACCTCCCAAGCAATCGCTCCATCACTCTCCACAATGCGTATCATCAATTTGGATGCGGATTCGTTTTCAACGACTTCATATCCGATGCGCGCCAAGGCACGCCTCGTCCAAACCGCAGTCGCGCCTCCACCCTCCAAGTAAACCTTCGCGCAGCTTCGATTGTGCATCCGAAACGCTCCTTGCTCGTGATCCCAATCAACCTCGTTCGAAGTAAAGGTACTCGCAATGCAGCCGCTCAGAGCAAGCTCTTCGGGCATCCCCGTCGTGAGCGCGCCATCGTGACCAAGCAGCCAAAGCTTGTCCGCGCTCCGCAGCGCCAAGTCCAAATCGTGCGTCGACAAGAGAATGCTCAAACCTTCGACCCGTGCCAGATCCCGCAAGGTTCGCATCAACTCGACGCGACGCGGCAAATCGAGAAAAGCAGTCGGTTCGTCCAACAGGATCAGATTCGTCTCCTGGGCCAGAGCCCGGGCAATCATCACCTTCTGTCGTTCTCCATCGCTCAACTCGGACACCTGACGATAAGCGAGCGAGCTCGCTCCAGCGGCGCCCAAGGCCCATGCGATGCGAGCTCGATCCTTCTCTCCGAGACTGCCAGTCCATCCGGTATGCGGATGCCGGCCCAAAGCCACCACCGAATACGCGTCGAACATCCCTTGCGGCAAACTATCCGTCAGCACGACACTGACCGACCTTGCCTTTTGCTTGGGGCTCATCGTTTCGATATCCGTATCCGCAATCCATATACTTCCTGCAAGCGGCTTTTGCATTCCCGACAAACTACGGATCAAGGTCGACTTGCCGACCCCATTGGGCCCGAGCAAGCAGACGAATTCGCCCTTCTTCAGCTGCACGTTTAGCTCGCTCGCAACCAAGCGAGCCGACTGCCTCTTTACCTCGTAGCCAACGCTGAGATCCCGTGCTTCCAGCGCTATGCTCATCCGAAGGCCTTTCTCAGGTTACGCTGCCGTATAAGAGCAACGATGATAACAGGGGCACCCACCAGAGCCGTTACCGCGTTAAGCGGCAAAGCGCCATCGAATCCAGGAGCCTTTGCCACCAAGTCTGCGGCCAAGGCGATTCCCGCTCCGCCGAGCAAGGAGGCAGGTATCAAAACCTTGTGCTGGGCCGTTTTAAAAAGGTAGCGACACAAGTGAGGCGCCGCGATTCCGAGGAAGCCAATCGGCCCGCAAAAGCCGGTCACCGTTCCCGCCATCAGGGAGGCAAGCCCGAGCGAAACGATTCGAACCCGCTTCACCTTCGTCCCCAAGGACTCCGCAAAGCGTTCCCCCATCAGCATCGCGTCTAGCGGCTTGCACAGGAAGAACGTCGCGCTCGCGCCGGAGGCGATACACACTCCAAAGACCCGCATGTGGCTCCAAGCGACATTGCCAAAAGTCCCGTACGACCACGCGAAAAACGACTGCAAACGTTCCGCCATGCTGTAGAACATCAGCACGCTTACCACCGCTCCCACCGCATAGCTCAGCATCAGGCCCAGGATCAACAAGGACATCACGTCAACCCGCTGGGCAAACGACAGAACGATTCCGAGCACCACTGCTGCCCCACCCGTCGCCGCGAGCACGACCAATAGGTGCCCGCTCAATTCCAGCCCTTGGGTCAAGGAGACGCCAGCTGGAGCAAGCACGAGCAACACGATCGCTACCCCGAGGCTCGCGCCGGAATTCACCCCAAGCACAAACGGGTCCGCCAAAGGATTCCGGAAGATCGTCTGCATCAACAATCCGGATACCGCCAAAGCCGCTCCGGCAAGCAGAGCCGTCAAGGCCCTAGGCATGCGAAAGTCCAACACGATTTGTCGCACCACAGAATCCGCGCCGCTCCCTCCCGTCAGCGCCGACCAGACCTCTGCGAGCGACAAGGGCGCGGATCCGAGGCAAACGTTCGCGACTAGAAGCGCGAGAACACCCGCTCCCAATAGTAGGAAAAGGGAGGCGGTACGCGCGCTACTGGATGGATTCTCGGTCATTTGTAATTTGAATACAAAGACTCACTTCAGCTTCTCGTAAAATACAAATTCATGTTCCGGTAAAAGCTCGGGATGAAATACCTTGATCAGATCGGCTAACACCTCCTCCGGATGTGACACCCCGCGTTCGAAGATGTCGTTTCCGCCATGCTCGTTTACCCGCAGCGTATTATTGTAAACATGCCCTTTCCGCAGCGCCTTAAATCCCGCAAAACGTTCGTCTGCAGCTAAAAGGGAGCGGATCGAATCGTAATGGCTCGGATTCAACCAAAAGTCGGCCGCTCCGGCCCGTTGCAGGATCACCTCAACATCGAGTGGCACCCCACCCTTGGATTCGTTGTCAGCCCAGAGGTAATCCGCCCCTGCATGTTCGAACGCAGTCGCCATGTAGCTCCGCCCGCCCGGGACATGCCAAACCCCAGAATACGGAGCGCTCGAGAAAACCGTTGGACGCTCTCCTACATTCTTGGTCAGGGCCAAGAGCGCTTCGTATCGATCCGCGATCTCGTCGAATATCTGATCGGCCTCGGCGTCCTTGTTATAAAACGCGGCGACAAACTTGATCCATTCCGTACGGGCCAATGGGTGTTCCTCCATGTACCCAGCGGTCACGACCACCGGCAAGCCCGCCCGCAGCATCTGCGGATGAACGTCAAATGTTGGGTTGCCCGTGGTGCTCGTAAGAATGAGGTCCGGTTGCAGCATCAACATAGATTCCACGTCCATGGCAGTACCCGACTGGATCTCCCTCGCGGCACCCGACGCCACGAGCTCATGGGCTCGTTCGTCATTCGTATAATCGAGATAGGCAATGCCCACCAGCGAATCGTAGAGTCCCAAGTCGCGTATTGGCCCAAGGAATACAGTCGCCATGATCGCAAGGCGTTCGACGGGTGTGCGCACCACGATCGTTCCCTTAGACAGCTCCGGGAGCTCCGCTTCTCGCGGCACGAGAGCATACACTTGCTCGTGATCCCCCGATCCTACCCAAGTGTTTCGAACCGTGATCTCTTTGTGCGTATCCAGAACTTCGATCGAAAAATTCTTGGCATAGCGAAGCTCCGAAGCGGACAGTGCCGCACACGCGAATGAGAGGATGAAGCAATATATGGCTTTCATTGAATGAGTAAGAAGAAGGGAG
>JBNKSG010000297.1:0-4633 GCA_050297195.1 Opitutaceae bacterium
CCACGTTTTCATCTGCAGGATTCCAGCCGCCTTCCAACCGATCGACCGGCGAACCTGCGGTCGACAAGTCTGGGCGGCCGTACCGATCGTTCATCGCAAACTCGGAGAGCGTTACCCGATTCTCAGCGGACTGAATTTCATTCACCGATCCCATACGCACGCCACCATTGTTTCCTACGATTTCGCAGGAGGCGATCTCCACGTTAGAAACCCCGTTTTCTTTTTCATCGTGCGATAAGAAAAAGGCCCAGTTTCCAGAGTTCTTCACCACCGTCTTATAGAACATCAAACCATTGCTGTGACGCGCAAAAACGCCGACGTCCCGGTTGCCTTCGATACGACAACTTGCAAAAAGCGCATTGAAGACCGCGTTGTCGATGCTCACTCCCGCCCCTTGGTTATTCCGCAAAATGCAGTCCACAGTATAAACCTGCGAGCTGTCATAATAGGCCACTCCATCGAAGTAGTTGTTTTCAAATACACAGTCTTTAGCCACCACGTTTACGCACCGCCAGCTGATCACTAAGCCCCCCGAGCGATTGTTTCCGCAAACGACCCGCTCCACCCTCAGACCGGTAACCGTCCGTACATCGATCCCGTTGTTCCGAATCCACGGCAAGTCTCGATCGTATTCACTTTCTTGAGCGTCACGATTCCCATCGATCGTCAAATCCGTGATGACAATGTTTTCGATACGCTCCGAATCCAGAGGATGCGCCGCCTGCGACCCAACTGCGATCACCGGAGCTTGAACGTTCTTTCCCAGCCTGAGCACCACCCCCGGCTCGCCTTCTATGGTGACATTTGAACGATTGATATGCAGGCTACGTTTCAGCTTGTACTCGCCAGCGGCGATCTTGACCACGAGGGGAATTGGCCCCTGCTCATCGAGAAGCCTTTGCACCCGCTTGAAATCCCTGTTGCGTGAGATTTCGAAAACCTGACTCGGCAGCCCAGACACTTCGATCGAGTCAGGCCCCTTCGACAAGTCACTGCTCGCAGCAGAGGCTACGTTTGAAAAGGCAAACGCCGCGAAGAGAACTAAGTTGATGATTTTAAGAGCTTCGCGAACTGACATATTGGCAACTTCTGAGGGTTAATCCTATAGTAACCCTTACCGGAAAACGCCACTAACTCGATACGTAAACCACTGCATACCCATAATTACGAAATCCCCTCAGCCCTTCCCTCTCCAAAACCCGACCCGCTGCAGAACAATCCCTTGAGTTCCCCTACCTATCCATTGCCCCCTTTCATGCAGAACGCATGAAAACAGTATCCCTCATTCCAATATATTCCCAATCTTCGTGCCCTACAAACTCCGACTTCCTACGCCCACGATCCTAGTTACTCAGTATAATGCCCCGGGGTTACCAATCCGGAATGACCACCACCTCAGGAGGCAACATCTCTATCAAGCATCCACCGCACCATCTCGACTACTCAAGCCCGATACGCAGAGTTCAGCGCCGGCTCGCTCATTGACGTCTACGCATTGAGCGAGCTCGTAGAACAGCGAACCATCTGTATTCAAAAACCTGCAAGTCGCGTCACAAAGCCGCTTCCCACAAAAAAAGGGCGGACCTATCTGGCCCGCCCTCTCAAAATCTGCTTCGTGCCCTTCGCGGGCGAATCTCAACTACAAGCTCTCGAGCAGACGCGCAATCTCGTCGCGCTTGGCTCTCGTATCCGCTAACTGCTTACGAGCTCCTTCTACGACGTGAGCAGGCGCCTTATCGACAAATGCAGGGCTGTTGAGCTTTCCGCTGCCGGCTTGGATCGCCTTGTCGAGCTTCACCAGCTCCTTGCCGAGACGCTCCTTTTCGGCTTCCACGTCGATCGCGCTTGAGAGATCGAGGTAAACCGTACCAAGAGCGCCGACCGATCCCGGGCAACCATCCACTGTTTCCTTGAGCTCAATTGTCTCCGCTCCAGCAAGCTTCTTGATCGTATCCAAATTCTCGGATACAACCTTCGCGCTTACACCGTCCGTAGCGCTGACAAACAGAGTCACGTCGCGCTTGGAGGCGACATTGTACTCGGCCTTCACCGCGCGTGCCTTGGAAATGAGCTCCTTGACGTTCTCGATGTCGCCGGCAGCAGCGGAGTCAACAGTCACACCTGCTTCGACGAGCTTGGCAGCCAATTCGTCAGCAGTGAGCAGCATCGTATCCTGAATGAAACCGCCGTCCTCGCAGTAGCCCATCGCATGCCAGAGCTCTTCGGTGATGTGCGGCATGACCGGATGCAAGAGCTGCAGGGCTTGGCGGATAACGAGGTCTGAAGTGGCGAGCGCCATGTCGTGACGCGGATCGGCCTTCTTTTGCAGCAAGGCCTTGGCCGCCTCGACGTACCAGTCGCAGAAATCGCCCCAAACGAAGTTGTAGAGCGAGTGCGTGAGCTGGTGCATCTCGAACTTGGCAAACTGCCCCTCTATCTCGCGCATGGTTTCGAGCATGCGGTTGAGGATCCAATTACTGTATCCATCGAGTGGCGACGTCTTCAGCCGCTCTAGGATCGCGTCGAGCGAGGTGTTGCTATCGACCGCGCCGTTCATCTGACGGAAGCGGCAGGCATTCCAGAGCTTGTTGCTGAAATTGCGGCCAATCTCGATACGCTCTTCGGAGAAAAGGATATCCGAACCGCTAGGAGCGATATTGATGATACCGAAGCGCAAACCATCCGCCCCGAACTTCTCGATGAGGTCGAGCGGGTCTGGGGAGTTGCCCAGCGTCTTGGACATCTTGCGGCCCTTTGCATCGCGGATGAGTCCATGGATAAAGATGTCCTTGAACGGGATACGCGCCGCGATCTCGTCGTCCGTCAGCTCCTTCTTGTCCTCTCCGTAGAGCTCGAGTCCCGCCATTATCATTCGGGCCACCCAGAAGAAGATGATGTCGAATCCGGTAACAAGCGTGCTGGTCGGGTAGAAGTGAGCCAGCTCCTTGAGAGTTTTCTCGTCTTCGTTCGGCCAACCGAAACAGGCGAACGGCCAGATGTAGGAAGACGCCCAAGTGTCGAGCGCGTCCTCGTCCTGCTCCCAGTTTTCGGGATCGGAAGGGCCATCGACCGAAACGTGCCAGTTCTTGGGATCGAGGCGATCCTCCCCCTTCTTGTACCAAACGGGAATGCGCTGTCCCCACCAGAGCTGACGGCTGATGCACCAGTCCTGGATGTTGTTGAGCCAATGCAGGTAAACCTTTTCCCAACGCTTCGGGTGAAACTTGATGATGCCTTTTTCGACAGCCGCCTTGGCTTCCTCAACCTTCGGGTACTTGAGGTACCACTGCTCGGAGAGGCGAGGCTCGATAGGCACGTCCGCTCGCTCGGAGAAACCGACGTTGTTCTCGTAGTCTTCGGTATCGACCAAGAGGCCGAGCTCCTCGAGCTTCTTGGCTGCAACCTTGCGAGCCGCAAAGCGTTCCATGCCTGCGAATTCCGGGCCGGCCGCTTCGCTAAGCGTGCCATCGGGGTTCATGATATCGATAAGGGGCAGGTCGTGACGCTTGCCGATCTCGAAGTCGACCTGGTCGTGGGCCGGAGTCACCTTGAGGGCGCCAGTACCGAAGTCCTTCTCCACTGCACGGTCCGCTACGATAGGGATTTCCTCGCGCGGGAAAGGACGCCAGACGTGCTTGCCAACGAGGTCCGTGTAGCGTTCGTCGTCCGGGTGAACGGCGACCGCGGTGTCGCCCATGATGGTCTCGGGGCGGGTGGTGGAAATCTCGATGAAACGGCCCGGTTCCTCGACGATCTCGTAGCGCATCTTCCAGAACTTGCCCTTCTGGGGCTTCATGATGACTTCCTCGTTGGAGAGGGCCGTCTGGGAGCTGGGACACCAGTTGACGAGGCGCTTGCCGCGGTAGATGAAGCCGCGCTCGTAAAGCTTTACGAAAGCAGCCCGAACCGAGCGCTCGTACTCCTCGTCCATGGTGAAAGTAGTGCGACGCCAGTCGCAAGAGGCGCCGAGCTTCTTGAGCTGGTTGAGAATCTTGCCGCCGTGGTCGTCGCTCCACTGCCAAGCGCGTTCGAGGAACTTTTCGCGACCGATCTCGCGGCGAGAGGTGCCTTCGTTGCGCAGGGCCTGCTCGACCTTGGTCTGGGTGGCGATAGACGCGTGGTCAGTGCCAGGGAACCAGAGCGTGCTCTTGCCTTCCAGGCGAGCGCGACGGATGAAGATGTCCTGCAAAGTGTTATCGAGGACGTGGCCCATGTGCAGGATTCCGGTGACGTTTGGCGGTGGGATCATGATGGAATAGGGGTCCTTGCCCTCTTCCACTTCCCCTTCGAAGCAGCCGTTTTTCTCCCAAGCGGCGTACCACTTGGCTTCAACTTCCTTCGGATCGTAGCCTTGATTAATTTCCTGTGCCATGAGCTTTGAGCGGTTTTGCGAAAAAAAGGGCCTAGCGATAAGGCTCCCCTAAAAGGAGGGCAAGCCCGTTCGGCACCGAGATCCATCTCGGGCAACAGGGCACATTTTCCAGAGAACCAAGGGTTGTCGGCACGCTGCCCCCCTTCTCGACCGCTACGAAACGAGCTCAGTCAAATTGGTTCGAAGCCTTCCTCGAACCCCATTTTTCGGGGAACTGCGTGTTGTTCGCTTCGCTGTCGTCGCTGCGCACCTCGGTACGCC
>JBNKSG010000298.1:0-4570 GCA_050297195.1 Opitutaceae bacterium
GGAGCGGCTGGAGCTTGCTCGATCGGGTCCGGCTCTGGAGCAATGGAAGCAGGCTTACGTTTGGGAAGCGATTCGACCGGTGCCGCTGCGCGAGCGGGTTGGGCCGTTTCATCCGCCTGGACCAGGCGACGCGTCGGTTTTGGCGCCGCAGACGGCTTGGACGCGCCCCTCGCTTTCGGTCGCTCCGCCGCTGTGACCTCTTCCGAGGGCTGCTCCGCTTTTGGCAGACGCACCTCGACAGGCTTGATGGACTGGAACGATTCCGACTCAGAACGCAGCACCTCCAGCAAGGTCCGCACTGCGAACCCGCGAGTCTTCGCCTCCTCGCGAAAACGGATTTCGCGCTTCGCCGGATGCACGTTCACGTCGACTCGCTCCGGATCGATATCGAGGAACAAAAACGCCACCGGATAGCGCCCTTTCGGAATATGCCCGTAGTAGGACTCGACCAAGGCATAGCTCAGCGTCTTGTTCTCCACCGGTCGGTTGTTCACGAAAAAGAGCATCTCGTGTCGACTAGAGCGCGAGAGGTTCGGCTTGCCGATAAATCCATGCATGCGCAGCCCATCTTCGCCGGCCTCGACCTCGATCAGGTTGTTGGCGATCTGCTTGCCAAACACTTCCGCAATTCGGCTTTTCAGCGAAGAGTTCGCCGGAGATTGGAACAGCGAACGACCATCGTCGAGCAGGCTGAATCCAATTTCCGGATGCGCGAGCGCGTACAATCGGACACACTGGACGATATGCGCCGACTCCGTTGTCTTGCTCTTAAGAAACTTTCTCCGAGCAGGAACCGTATTGAACAGCTTGCTGATCGTCATGCGCGTGCCCTGCGGCATTCCGCAATCTCGCACGTGCAACATTTTCCCGCCGTCTATCAAGATTTCCGTTCCGCCTTCGGCCCCCTCTTCCCGGGTCTGCAATTGAAACCTGGATACTGACGCGATCGACGGTAGCGCCTCCCCGCGAAATCCCATGGTCGTAAGGCCGTCGAGGTCTTTCACCTTCTGGATCTTGCTCGTGGCGTGACGTTCCAACGAAAGCAACGCGTCGTCGTGGCTCATGCCACCACCATTGTCCTCGATGCGCATAAGGCTCGTTCCGCCATTGCGAAACTCCACTTCGATCCGAGTCGCTCCCGCATCGATGCTGTTTTCAACCAGCTCCTTCACGACCGAAGCCGGCCGTTCGATCACCTCGCCAGCTGCAATCTGGTTGGCGACGTGGTCTTCTAGTAGGCGAACCTTTGCCATCTATTCTCGAGGGGCGATTTATCCGAGCTGCTTCTTCCAGCGAGCGAGTTGCTTGCGAATTTGCTTAGGACCGGGCATGCCGATTCCTTCACGAGCCTTCATCGCACGTTGCAGGTCAAAGACCTCGACCCAATCGTCTCCAATCTTTGGATGCAAAGCTTTCGCCTTTTCGTCCGGGACTTCATGCAGTGGACACTCGAGCTTTTCCGCCAGAGCGACAAGCGCTCCAACCACGTGGTGAGCATCGCGAAAAGCGACTCCACGATCGACCAAGTAGTCAGCCAAGTCGGTGGCGAGCAGAGCCGGGTCAGCCACGGCGCTCGCGCACTTGTTGCGGCGGAATTCCATGCCTGCAATCGTTCCCGAAAGCACGTCGAGGCTGATCATGATCTGGTCGAAACTGTCGAAAACCTGAGGCTTGTCCTCTTGCAGGTCGCGATTGTAGGTGAGCGGAAGCCCCTTCACCATGACGAAGAGGGACTGCTCGTTACCAATGATCCGACCCGACTTGCCACGGAGAATCTCCAAGGAGTCAGGATTCTTCTTCTGCGGCATCAAGCTCGAGCCGGTGCAAAACGCGTCTGGCAACTCGACGTATCCAAATTCCGATGAATTCCAGATAATGACGTCTTCCGCGACACGCGAGATATGGGTCGCTGCCACCGAGCAAGCGTGGGCGAAATCAAGGAAGAGATCGCGATCGGCGACCGAGTCCATGGAATTCTGGGTCACTTGCGGCTTGCCGCGAGCATTCACGAATCCGAGCGCTTTCGCGGTGAACTCGCGATCGATCGGCAAAGTCGTACCAGCGATCGCCCCAGAGCCGAGCGGGCACCAGTTCGCGTTCTCCAGGACCTCCTGGAAACGCTTGATGTCGCGGCCGAACATTTCGGCATAAGCAAGCAGGTGGTGGGCGATGGATACCGGCTGAGCGCGCTGTAGGTGCGTGTATCCAGGAATAAATACTCCTTGGTTTTTGTCCGCTACAGCGATGATCTCCTGCAACAGGGTTTCCAGCTTCCCGATCACTTGAGAGCAAGCGTCCTTGAAGAAGAGACGCACATCGGTGGCAACCTGGTCGTTACGGCTGCGGGCCGTGTGCATTTTGGCCGCAGCAGGCGTGATTTTCGTCAAGGCCTGCTCGATGTTCATATGAACATCCTCAAACTCTGCCTTCCACTCGAGCTCTCCCTTGGCGATGCGCTTGCTGAGCACCTCGAGCCCCTTGTGGATTTCGCGAAGCTCTTTCTTGGTGAGCAATCCGATATGCTGGAGCATCGCGGTGTGGGCCTTGTTTACTTCGATATCGTAAGGGGCAAGTCGTTTGTCGAAAGACACGGATTCGCTGAAGGCCAGCATCAATTCCGCTGGCCCTTTTGAAAAACGTCCACCCCAAGTAGCTTGAGCTTTTTTCGCCATGCTGGGTAGGCTTTGCATCGACTCGCGTTTAGCAATAGGAAATTTCGACGCTTTTCGCCGGAGTCGCCCCTGCCCCGGCCTACTCCACCGCGAAGCTCACGGATTCGAGTCCAGCGACTTGGCAGGCGTCCAAGACCCGCACCACCATTTGATGCGGAGCTTCGTCAGAGGGAGCAATAGTCACTCGGGCATGGCTTTGCGAGGCGTCAGCCCCTTCCCGGTAGCGAGTCAGCATCTGCGAGAGCTTTTCGTAGCGGGGCTCCGTCGGATCGTCATATGCGTACCCGTTCACCCAGGCCTTCCCGGAGGCGTCAATTTCGATCATTTGCTCGTCGGGAAAGGAAACCGGATCGCTGGTCTTGACCATGGCCGGCAAGGAAAATCCGATATCCGCCTCCTGCTTCTGAATGCTGGAACTGACCATGAAATACACGAGCAACAGAAAAACGACATCGATCATGGGAGCGATCGGCAGTTCGCTCGCCTCCTCTCTCCCTGAATTCCGCTTAACGCAAATTGCCATCGCCTCGAATCAGTTGCCCCCGCCCTGATAGGCTGAATAGAGATAGTCGTCGATTCCCGCAGCGGTCGCGATTCGCATCGCTGACTTAACCGCCGAAAAGGGCGTATCCTTTGCCGCCCGGATATTCAACTTGGCAGTGGGAGAATCCTCCCGGAATGCGACAAGCGCTTCCGCGAGGGCTGCGGCATCCACCGGACGATTTCCGAGAAACATTTCGCCCGAGGAGTCGAGGCTGAGGATCAAGCGACCCGAAAAATCCTGGGCGACCTTGGCTTCCGAGGAATCCGGCAAGTCGAGCTCCAACTTGCTGCCCGCTTGCGACATGGCGCTGGCAGTCATGAAAAACACCAGCAGCAGGAAGACCATATCGATCATCGGAGCCATCGATACGCCTGCAACCTTTTTGCTTCGGCTTCGGGACTGTAGTTGTACCGCCATTACAATCGAACCGTTACTACCAAGCGATTTCCTCTCCCGTGTAGTCGATGAAACGTCCCGCATCCTCAAGGCTCAGCTTGCTGACCGTTTCCCGTATGGCTGCCACCGAATCCTGAACCGACAAATCGGCTTCCTGACCGCCCATATCGGTCTTCACCCAACCCGGGCTGAGCGCCACGGTCAACACGTCCCGAGATTTCAGCGAGGGAGCGACTTGCCGTACCAGCATGTTCAGCGCTGACTTGCTGGCCGCGTAGCTAGTGAGCTCTCCAGCAAGGTTGCTCATAAAGTCGAAGGATCCCATCTTAGAGGATATGTTGATGATTTTCCCGCCTTTCGACATGGCCTTGGCGAAAGCCTGCAAGATCATCGCTGGTCCCACCACGTTCGTTTCGAAGGTGGCCGAAAACGCATCGGCGGTCCATTCGCCAAATCCTTCGGCGACCGCCATACCTGCGTTGCTGTAAAGAATGTCTACCGAGTCGCCTCGCTTCGCGAGCATGCTGGCAAGGGACAAGACCGCGAGCGGATCGACGACATCGAGGGCTTGCACCTCCACGTTCTCGAAACTCTGGCTCAAGTGCTTCAACGCGTTGGCTGTATCCGGATCGCGACAGGTCGCGATGACCGCGTCTCCCGCTTCCGCGTATTGGCATGCTAACTCCAAGCCAATCCCGCGACTGGCGCCCGTAACAAGAATCGTAGCCATACCCTAACTCCTAGCAGGTAAAGGCTTTAAGGAAAGCATCAATTTAAGCTCCATTTTGCCCAAACCTTCCCGGGCGAACGCCTCAGGCAGCAATCCACCGGCAGCGCTCCCTGCTGCACAAAAAAATATCAACGTTGATAAAAACTTGCGCGTAGGAGAAGAGGACAGCGATTAAGCGTTGTCCTCTTTTTTCAAATAAGCCGAGGGAACGAAGCTATCGGCGAGAAA
>JBNKSG010000299.1:0-4551 GCA_050297195.1 Opitutaceae bacterium
TCCCGCAAGCTCGCTCAGTTGGGCTATCAGGTCGACATTTGGACCCGCCAGTTCGAAGGCCAAGTTGCCGAGGAAAAGGTGGACGATGGGGTTCGCATCCTTCGCGTTCCGTGCGGAGGAAACGAATTCATAGCGAAGGAATTTCTGCATAAGTGGATTCCCGAGTGGTCGCGCAACGCTTTGGCCAAGATCAACGCGGAAGGCCTTTACTATGAATTTGTGAACTCGCACTATTGGGATGCGGGGATTGCTGGTGAAATCGTTTCCAACAGCTTGGGCTGTCCGCACGTGCATACGCCGCACTCCGTGGGAACGTGGAAGCGTCGCAAGATGGAGACCGACTTCCCGGAAAATACGGAGAACTTCGATTCCGTTTACAATTTCACCACGCGTATCGCCGAAGAGCAAAAGGTCTACGACGCTTGTTCGATGGTTGTCGCCACTTCGCCAATACAGATGGATATGTTTTTCGGTGACTACGGACTCCCTCGGGACAAGGTCGTCATGATCCCGCCTGGTTACGACGACACCCGCTTTTATCCCGTTAGCGAAGCTTCGCGCGAGTCGCTGCGCGAGAAATTCGGTTTCGAGGGTCGCGTTATTACGAGCATTGGGCGATTGAGTCGCAACAAGGGCTTCGACCTGCTGGTGGCCGCGTTTGCTGTGGTTGCAAAGCGCTTCGATGACGTTCGCCTTTTCATGCCGCTCGGTTCTGAAGCCGAAGGGCAGGCTGAGGATCCGATGCTCAACGACATCGTAAAGCAGATCCATGAGCTTGGGCTGGAAGACAGGGTGACGATTACGCAATCCTTGGACGACGAGCTAATGCCCGATTTCTATCGAGCCAGCGACCTGTTTTGTTTGCCCAGTCGCTACGAGCCCTTCGGCATGACCGCGGTAGAGGCCATGGCAAGTGGCGCTCCGACGATTGTCACGACCAATGGTGGCCTGTATCGTACTCTCGAATACGGTAAGGACGCCTTGTTCGCGGACTCGTTCGACGCCGAAGATTTTGGCATTACCATGTGTAAGGTCTTGGCTCATCCGAAAATCAGCCAACGCATCTCGGAAAACGGGTCGCAAAAGGCGCGTAGCCTTTTCACTTGGTCGGGCATTGCCCAGCAATTGCTAGCGGTCGTGGAAGGGATCCACGGAGATCCGGCTAGCCCGCATAAGCTAGTACCCGTGGCGTAAAGACCTTTCAGCAGCAACTCATGGTAAAGTTATTTTCGACCGATATCGACGGTACGTTGATCGGTAAGCCCGACGCCTTGGAACGATTTAACGCTTCATGGATGGCTTGCCCCGAGGAACGAAGGCCGTTGCTTTGTTACAACACGGGCCGTTTGCTCGACGACATGCTCGACTTGATCAAGCACGGCGACCTCATGGCGCCGGACTACTTGATTAGCGGAGTGGGTACGCTCATTTACGACTACCGCAAGGGAGAGAAGGTCAAGGACTTCACGGAAATTCTCGAGGAAGGTTGGAGTCGCGACAAGGCAGCCGAAGCTGTGGGCACGTTTCCGAACGCCAGCGTGCAGCCCAAGCATTTCCAAGGTCCGTACAAGAGCAGCTGGTTCCTGCGGGACGCGAGCCCGGAGCAGCTGCATGAAATCGAGGAATCGCTTGAACGGGCGGGACTTGATGTGAACATCATCTACTCCTCGAATCGCGATCTCGACGTCGTCCCCAAGTACGCGAACAAGGGGAACGCCCTGACTTGGTTGATCAAGTGGCTTCAGATTCCGCCCAGCGAGGTCCTGGTCGCCGGCGACACCGGTAACGACAGCGCGATGTTTCGAAAGAAGGAGATTCGCGGGATCGTGGTGGGCAACGCCCAGCCGGAGCTTCACGAACGCACGGTCGGCCTCGACGTTTACCGAGCGGATGGTGTTTGCGCGGACGGTGTATTGGAAGGTTTAATACACTACGGAGCGATCGATAGGGTTTGCGAGCCGGTGCAAGACCATTGCGACCTTCCGCGCGATCCCTCATTGCACCGCGACACCTTGCGCTTGATTAGCGAGGAAAAGATTGCCTACATGAGCGAGGCGGATCGCGAGTATCTAAGATTAGCCTACAAGAAGGCAGTCGAAGGCTTGCGCCGTAATATCACCCCCATGGGGTTCTCCGCTTGTTCTCTCAATGACAACGTAACGGAGGGTACCGATGAAAATTATCGAAGTGTTTGGGGCAGGGATGGCTCGATCACTGTGATCGGATCCTTGAAGCTGGACGATGGGGAGATGCGCAATTGTCAGCGAGCGACTTTAACCACGCTTTTGGACCACCTCTCGCTGACGGGTCAGGTTCCGAGTAATGTTTCTATCGATACAAAGGAGCCCGACTATTCGGGCGTGGGCGGTATCTGTTCGATCGATAGCGGTATCTGGTTGATCATCGCTATTTTTGAATACGTGCGTGCCACCAGCGATCTTGGCTTCCTGAGGGACCATGCCAAAAGCTTGCAGCGAGCCATGGATTGGCTGAGTGCCCAGGATTCGAACAACGATGGTTTGATTGAGGTTCCGGAAGCGGGCGATTGGACTGACCTTTTTGGTAGAAGCTACAACCCGCTCTATGACGAGGTGCTTTGGTACCGAGCCAACATTTGTTACGGGCGTCTCATGGAGATGCTAGGCAAGTGTGAGATGGCGGGAGACTATCTCCGCTGGGCGAGCCACATCAAGCGCACGATCCTGCGGAAGTTTTGGCCGTCGACCAATGGCAACAAAGAGGGGGAATACACGTTTGCGGACCAGCAGCTGACCATGGGCGATACCCACTACCTCCTGGCTCAGACTACGCCGTTTTCCTTCGACTGGAGGTGTGACGTGTACGGCAATGTGCTCGCGTTTCTCTTCGACTTGCTGGGAACGGACGATGCCCAGAAGGCTTTCCGCTTCATGTGGGGAGTAGGCGTGAACGATCCATATCCGGTGCGCAACCTGTATCCAGTGGTACAGGCGGGCGATCCCGATTGGAAGACCTACTATACGGTGAATCTGCTGAACCTGCCCAACCATTACCACAACGGTGGTATTTGGCCGTTTGTAGGGGCAATGTGGGTACAGTTTATCCATAAGCTAGGATTTCGAGACTTGGCGGTGGCGGAGCTGCTGAAGCTTGCGAAGGTGAACGAAACGGGGATTTCTGATTCCTGGGAATTCAATGAATGGGCCCATGGAGAAACGGGACGGCCGATGGGGAAGATGTACCAAGCATGGTCTTGTTCCGAATTCATCAGGGCTTGCCAACAGTTGAAAATTGTATGACTGAATCGAATACGAAGACAGTAGTCGCCTTTGGTGAAGTGCTCTGGGACTGTTTGCCAAGAGGCCTCTTTCTCGGTGGAGCTCCGCTGAACGTGGCGTACCATGCCGCTCGCCTTGGGGCGAAATGCTACGTAGCGAGTTCAGTGGGCAAGGACTTTCTTGGGGATGAGGCATTTCGCCGCATCGAGGCTGCTGGGGTCCGAACGGACTTGCTTAAGAGGCATCCCAGTTTTCCAACAGGTGCATCGGTAGCGAGTTTGGACAAGTCGGGGGATGCCACTTACGAGATCATTGAAAAGGTCGCCTGGGACGAGATTGCCCTTGGTGAAAAGGACAGCGAAGTGCTGGCCTCGGCGGATGCCTTTGTCTATGGCAGTTTAGCTGCGCGTTCCGCCTCGAATTGGGATCTGATGAAGGGCTTGCTTGAGCGAACCTTGGCTTTGAAGGTTTGCGACGTGAATCTGCGCGCGCCTTATGATGACAAGGAAAGGGCTCTAGAGCTGCTGAAACTGGCGGACGTGGTTAAGGTGAACGATGATGAGCTGAAGGTACTCGTGGGCTCCGAAGAGGGCGAACTGCTGACGCTGATTCGCGCTTTGCACGAGCTGACTGGAGTACGCTTCATCTGCGTTACACTTGGAAAGAAAGGTGCGGTCCTTTGGCGCGACGGCAAGTTTCTCTCCCTGCCGGCTGAAGAGGTCACGGTTGTCGACACGATCGGTGCCGGCGACTCCTTTACCGCTGCCCTTTGTATGGGAGTTCTTGAGAAGCGTAGGCTCGAGGTGATCCTGCAGCGCTCCTTGCGTTTGAGCGGTTTAGTCGCTTCCAAGAGCGGCGCTCAGCCTGCCTACCAAACGAAGGATCTCTTCGACTAACACTCCCTAGATCTTCGAGATCGGTACAAAGATTTCGAGCACGCTTTGGGCACTGTCGGGATCGAAGCGTTCGTCGTACTTATTGATATCGGGACCACCTCGTTCCGTGTATTCACTTTCTGGAAACCACTTGCCGTAGATGTGGGCGATGGTTTCGCCAACGGTGTCTACGGGGCCGATGTGCTCGAATTTAGCGTAGAGGCCTGCGGTTGAAGTCCAGCGGCTCATTCCGTTTGGACACTCGAATGCTGGATCGACTTGGGCTGCGGCGAGATAGATGCCCTCGTCGGGATGTTCTCGAGTTAGCCCGAGGGCTTCGGGCGTATTGGCAAGTCCGTAGTAGGTCTTCGGTTTTTGATTCTCCAGTTCTCCGACGCGTTTGAAGAAGTCGATCCAAA
>JBNKSG010000300.1:0-4512 GCA_050297195.1 Opitutaceae bacterium
CAAGGCGGAAGGTTTTGATGAGCCGGAGGCAACCATTCCGCAAATTCTTTTTGCAGAAAGCGAGAGGGCGTCTTCGCCCTCTCCGAGGGCGACGAGGGCGACCTTGTTGCAGTTGCGGGCGTGGCCGAGTTCGGAGATGAGGGGTTCGGCCTTTTCGTCGAGGGCGCTTTTGAAGACGAGCACTCCGTCGAGCTGGTCGCCGTCTTGCAGGAGGTCGAGCAGGAGATGGCTGGGCTCGAGGTGGACGCGGGTGTCCCAACCGGCGTTTTGCATGGCGATGAGCAGCGGGTGCCGGGCGATGTCTTCCCAGCTGTAGATGAGGACCTTGGGCGGATGGGAGCGGGGGCTGGGGGCGGCTTTGGCGGTAGGCGCAGGACTTGGAGCGGGCGCGGTTTTGCTACTTGCCGAGGCGGACTGTGGTTCCTCGGTCTTGGTTTCTCGCTCTAGGAGGGGGAGGACGAGGCGTACTTGGGCGCCTTTTTCGGGATTGTTCCCGAGCTTGATGGAGCCACCTAGCTCGGTGGCGAACTTGCTTACGATGCTTAGGCCCAGGCCGGGGTGCTTGTCGCGGCCTTTTGTTGTATAGAAGGCGGTGGTCGCGTTTTCGAGGTCGTCGGCTTTGAAGCCGCTCCCGTTGTCGGAAAATTCGATGACTCCGCAGGCGCGGCCGTCTAGGGTGGTCTGCGAGACCGCGATCTGCACGGCGGCGTCTTCTCCGCAGGCGTCGACGGAATTGCTGGTCAGGTGGAGGATGACTTGGCGGAAGAGGTTTGCGTCGATTCGGATGGGGTGCTCGCCGCTGGCGACTTGGATGTCGATGGCGGCGCCTTTGGGGAGGAGGGCTTCCATGTACTCCTTCTGTTCCTGGACGAGGGAGCCGAGATCGAAGTAGTTGCAGTTGCCGTTTTCGAGCGTGGTGAGGTGGCGGATCTTTTTGGTCAGGTCCTGGGCTCGGATGGAGCAATCGCGGATATGGCCCATGGCTTCCGCGGTGGCTTTGGGATCGGAACCGGGCTCGGCGTAGAGTTCGGAGAGGGAGTAGATGCCGGCGATGGTGTTGTTGAAGTCGTGCAGGTAGCGGCGCGTCATGCTGGTTGCGATTTCCTTCCAGGAGCGGCGGGCGAGGGCGTCGAAGGCGACGGTGCGGAAGGAGTCGTCCACGAGGCGGCCGGCGATGGCGACGGCTTGTCCGTTTTCGTTGCGGACGAGGGCGCGGTAGTCGACGACGGGAAGGGTTTCGCCGCGCCGGTTGATTTGGATGCGGTAGCGGGCTTCCGTTTCGAACTGGTTGAGGGCGACGGCTTGCAGGTAGGCGTCGCGGTGGTCTTCGACGACGAGTTCGTCCCAGCTGGTGACGGCGTCGAGCAGCTTGTAGAAGGCGGGCGGGAAAGCGGTCTCGGTTTGGCTGAAGTAGCGCGGCGCCCTATCGGGCAGTTCCAGCAGGTAGTTGATGCCCGGGCCGAGGCAGGCGATGTTCGAATCGCTGGAGGCAGTGCCGGCGATTTCGCGGATCGCGGCGTAGAGTTCGTTGGCGGACACGGGGGAGCTGATAGTTTGAAGGTTCAAGGTCTAACGGTAGGGAGACGCTTGGGGGTTCGTCCTTCACTGGCAACTCGGCTTTGGAGATACCTGAGTCAATTAGCGTTTTTTTTACTTGCTGGCGGTGGCGGGGGGAAGGGAGTGGAAGTGCGGCTTCGGCCCGATGGTGGGCGGGGGCTAGCTCGCTTAGGCTGGCAGCTGGTAGATGGCGGGCTTGATGGATTGGTAGGGGTGGCGGATGCCGGCGAGGCTTTCCGCGTGCCCGATGAGCAGGTATCCGCCGGGTATTAGGTGTTGGGCGAGGCGGCCGACCAATTCCTGCTGCGTTTCGCGATCGAAGTAGATCATCACGTTGCGGCAGAAGATGACTTGGAACTTCTGGTGCCACGGATAGTTCGCGGCGAAGAGGTTGAGGCGTTGGAACTTGAGCTTCCGGGATATTTCCGGGCGGACGCGATAGTAGCCTTCCATCTGCTTTTCGCCTTTCTGGAAGTAGCGTTTCATCCATTCTTTCTTCACGCCGTTCAGGCGGTCTTGGTCGTAGATCCCTTTGGAGGCGAAGTCCAGGACGCGGTTGGAGATGTCGCTGCACTGGATGGACCAGTCGAAGCTTTTCTGCTGCCCGAGGTATTCCTCGAGGGAGATGGCGAGGGAGTAGGGTTCTTCGCCAGTCGAGCAGGCGCAGCTCCAGATCTTGAGTTCCTTGCCGCCGCCGAGCTGGCCGTTGACGAAACTCGGCAGGATGTGGCTGTTAAGGAAATTGAAGTGGTTGATCTCGCGGAAGAAGAAGGTGTGGTTGGTCGAGATGGCGTCGATCAAGTGGTAGAGCTCGCCGCTGTTGGAGTGGGACTGCAGCATTTGGCAGTACTCGGTGTAGCTTCCCAGGTTGTTGGCCCGTAGGCGCTTGCCGAGTCGGGCACTGACAAGTTCGCGCTTGCTGTCACCTAGGTTGATGCGGGTCTCCCGGTAAATGAGGTCGCGAATGAAGGTGTAGTCCTTATCGGTGATTTTGCCCTTCGGGGTCATTCCAAGTTCGATTTTCTGAATTGTGGTTGGTGTTGCCGCGCTTTCGATTGGCTGACGTTTTCTTAGCGTTGGGAGTCTGAAACTCATGAGGAACGGTGAGTTGGTGTACTTATCGCTTACTGTGTAGATCGCTCATTTCGGGCGAAACTTGAGTCATAGCGCCTAAAACAATCGGTAATATCCTGCGAATCGTCGCTTTCTTGATTCTAAAGGCGTGCAGCGCCGGTTTCCACCAGCGTCTAAAACGCCGAAAATCTGCTTGAATCCCAGATATCTAAGTACATATCAACAAATACAGATATGTTGATATAACAACAAGGCTAGCTTAGCTGGGTTCAGAATCCGTTATCGGTCAGCCAAAGCTTGCGAAGTCCTTTGTGACGAACTACCCGAAACCATCTTATGTCCGCGCTAAACACTGAGTCTCTTCCTATTTCGGATACCTACAAACGCCTGCGTACGCTCCTCGGAGAACGCATTCTATTCTTGGACGGTGCGATGGGTACGATGATCCAGCGCCACAAGCTCGAGGAGGCTGACTTTCGCCATGGGCATTTCGAGGACCATCCCAGCGATTTGAAGGGCAATAACGAGCTGCTCACTTTGACTCGCCCCGACGTTATCAAGGGCATTCACAAGGCTTTCCTCGAAGCGGGCTCGGATATCATCGAGACCAATACCTTTTCCGCGACGGTGATCGGGCAGGCTGACTACGGTCTGCAAGCTGCGGTCGACGAGCTCAACGCCGCCTCGGTCCGTCTCGCCAAGGAAGCGATCGCTGAGTTCGTGGCCGAAAATCCCGGGCGCGAGTGTTTCGTGGCTGGCGCGATCGGGCCGACCAACCGCACGGCCTCCTTGTCGCCCGACGTGAACCGTCCCGAATACCGTGCCGTGACTTTTGACGATCTACGGATCGCCTACCTCCAGCAGATTCGATCCCTCGGCGCTGCGGGGGCGGACATCTTCCTGCCGGAAACCACTTTTGACACGCTCAACTTGAAGGCCTGTATCTTCGCCCTCGAGGAGTACTTCGAGGAGCGCGGCGAACGTATGCCGGTCATGCTCAGCGTCACGATTACGGATGCTTCCGGCCGCACGCTCTCCGGGCAGACCATCGAGGCGTTTTGGAATTCCGTGGCGCACGCCCGTCCCCTCAGCGTAGGGATCAATTGCGCTCTGGGCGCTCAGGACATGCGACCCTACATCGAGACCTTGTCCAATATCGCCGACTGCTTCATCTCCTGCTATCCGAACGCAGGTTTGCCCAACCCGCTCAGCGAAACCGGATACGACGAGCTGCCAGCGGACACGGCTCGTTTTCTGGAAGACTTTGCCCAGAACAAGTTCGTCAACTTGGTTGGCGGTTGTTGCGGCACTACGCCGCAGCACATCAAAGCTATTGCCGACAAGGCCCGCAGCTATCCGCCGCGCCCCATTCCGCAGATCGAAAAGGCGCTGCGCTTGTCCGGTCTCGAGCCCTTCGAGGTCAAGGGCGAGAAGGCTCCGTTCGTAATGGTGGGCGAGCGAACGAATGTCACTGGTTCGCCGCGTTTCAAGAAGCTGATCAAGGAAGAGAAGTTCGATGACGCTCTCGCGGTCGCTCGCCAGCAGGTCGAAAACGGGGCCAACATCATCGATATCAACTTCGACGAGGGCATGCTCGACGGTGAAGCGTGCATGACGAAGTTCCTCAACCTCGTCGCCAGCGAACCCGACATTTCGCGCGTCCCGATCATGATCGACTCCTCCAAGTGGGAGGTGATCGAGGCCGGCCTGCAGTGTGTGCAGGGCAAGCCGGTGGTCAACTCGATCTCGATGAAGGAAGGCGAGGAAAGCTTCCTGAAACAGGCGCGGCTGTGCCGGGCCTATGGCGCGGCCGTAGTCGTGATGGCCTTCGACGAACAGGGGCAGGCGGATACCGAGGACCGCAAGGTCGAAATCTGCACC
>JBNKSG010000301.1:0-4231 GCA_050297195.1 Opitutaceae bacterium
TTGTCTATTTGCATGCGAAAAGAGGTTTTTTCTATTAGGTTTATAACCTAGGCTTATTAAAGCAATACTAAACAGTAGGAATTTTAATGCTAATATCTTTCGAGGATTTCCAGGCTAATTTGCGTTTTGTGAACGAGCAGATCGTGCGGGCTTGCCGCGCTGCCGGCCGCGATCCGAGTTCCGTGAGGCTCTTGCCGGTGACGAAAAACCATCCCGTCGATGTGGCGCGCTACGCATGGGATGCGGGGTTGCGTTCCGTGGGCGAAAATCGGGTGCAGGAGGCTTTGGGCAAGATGGATGGCGTGGATGCGTCGCTGAGCTGGGAGCTGATCGGGCCCTTGCAGAGCAATAAGGCTAAGAAGGTCGCCGAGCATTTCGACCGTGTGCAAACGGTTGATCGGTCGAAGATCGCGAATGCCCTCGATCGCTACGCCGGCGAGGCGGGGCGACGCTTGGCGGTGCTGTTGCAGGTCAACGCTGGCCGCGACCCGGCGAAGTCTGGCGCGGAGCTGGAGGATGCCCCGGCTCTGCTTGAGGCCGTTTTAAAATGCCAGCACCTGAGGGTGGATGGCTTGATGACGATCGCCCCGCTTTCGGATGACCCTGCGGTGGCCCGCAGGACCTTTGCGAGCTTGCGGGAGTGCCGGGACGCATTGAGCGAGAGGTTTGGCGTCGAGCTGCCGGAACTATCGATGGGGATGAGCGGCGACATGAAAGAAGCGATCGCGGAAGGGAGCACCATGGTCCGCGTCGGGACCGCTCTATACGGACAGCGTAACTATGCTGGCTAGGGACACCAGGGCCTGAAACAATGCTCCCATGAGCGATGTCGTCAAAATTGGAGTCATTGGTTGTGGAAACATCAGCCCGCAGTATTTCAAAGGGGCTAAGCTTTATCGGGAGATTGAGATCGTCGCCTGCTCAGACATCAACCTCGACTTTGCGAAAGCGCGAGCCGAGGAATTTGGCGTCGCCAAAGCCGTGTCGGTGGACGAGCTTTTGGCTGATTCGGAAATCGATATCGTGCTCAACCTGACCACGCCCAAGTTTCACGCCCCGATCAACCTGCGTGCACTAGAAGCTGGCAAGCATGCCTACTGCGAAAAGCCCTTCGCCACCAAGCGGGAGGAAGGCCGGCAGGTGCTCGAGCTTGCGGCGGCCAAGGGGCTGCGGGTGGGCTGCGCGCCGGACACGTTCTTGAGTTCGCCGTTGCAGACGGCCCGCACGTTGGTCGACGAAGGATTTATAGGAAGCGTGTTCGGAGCTACGGCAGTGTTCGCCTGCGCCGGTCACGAGCGCTGGCATCCGAATCCAGAATTCTACTACAAGCTCGGTGGCGGTCCGGTCTTGGACATGGCGCCGTACTACTTCACGGCATTGGCGAATCTTTTGGGGCCAGCGGTTTCGGTCGTGTCGTCCGGCAAGCAGGTCTTTGCGGAACGAACGGTGGGAAGCGGTCCGCTCGAAGGTACGAAGGTCGCGGTGGAAACGCCGACCCATAACCTGAGCATCATCGAATTCGAAAATGGAGCCTCGGTGAGCGCCATGTTTAGCTTCGACGTGCAAGGGCAGCATGACCTGCCGATGCTGACGATTTACGGTACGGAGGGAAATCTGTCCTTGCCCGATCCGAACTGCTTCGATGGCGAACTGCGAGTTTGCCGAGCGGGTGGAACTTGGGAGGCCTTGTCCTTGCAGCATAACTACGAAGGAGCCCGAGCTCTCGGACTGGCGGACATGGCCAGCGCTATTCGCGGCGACCGTCCGCATCGCGCCAATGGCGAGATGGCCTTCCATGTCTTTGATCTCATGCTCGCTTGCGAAGAATCGGCCGCCAGCGGACAGCGGGTGCAAATCGAGTCGCGGTTCGAGCGCTTGCCGGTGATCGGCGCTTCCGAGGCTGAGTCGCCTCGGTTTTGACTTGGGGCAGGGGCCGGCGACCGATGCGTGATCTGGTCGCTCTGGCTGGTTCGTGGCGTGGCCTCGCCTTTTTGCATTGGCGCCGCAGCGGCCTTTCGCAGGATGCCGCTGGTGTTAGCAGCTCAATCCAGTTCAAACGACCAAGCCGGCAGGTTTCGCATCGGGACCTTGCTGTATTTTCGTGACGAAGCCGGGCGGCTGCTTTTGATCCGGAGAAAGCGTCCGCCCAATCAGGGCCTTTGGTGCGCGGTGGGAGGCAAGCTGGAGATGCCGACGGGCGAGTCGCCCTACGAATGCGCGATCCGTGAGGCCTCCGAGGAAGTCGGAGTGAGTTTGGAAAGCGGCGACCTGGCCTTGCGCTGCGTCTTGTCGGAGAAGGACTACGAGGGGACGGGGCATTGGTTGATGTTCGTTTTTCAAGTGACTGCCGCCTTGGGTGGCTTGCCCGGGCAGATCGAGGAAGGGGAGTTTCGTTTCTTCGACCGTGCCGAGCTGGAAGAAGCTGAGATGCCGCGCTTGGACCGGCAGATTCTGTTCGAGCGAATTTTGGCGGATGCGGAGAGTTTGCACTTTATCCGGTCCGATGGCGAGGGGTCGCCACTGGTGGAAGAAAGCCGGATCGGTTGAGTCGATGATCTTGCTTATCGATAATTTCGATTCCTTTACCTACAACCTTTCCCAGTACCTGAGAATGCTAGGCGAGGAGGTCTTGGTGCGTCGCAACGATGCGATTTCTGTCGACGAAATTCGTTCGTTGAAGCCGAGGCTGATCGTAATCTCGCCGGGTCCGGGTGGACCTGCTGAAACGGGAGTCTGTATTGAAGCTTTGGATGCATTCCATCAGGAGATTCCCTTTCTGGGGATTTGCTTGGGGATGCAGGCTATCGCTTCCTTTTTCGGAGGAAAAATCGTGCAGGCCGCGGAGCCGATGCATGGCAAGGTTCGCGAAATTTCTCACGAGGCGGAAGGTCTGTTTGCGGGCTTGGCGAATCCATTGAATGTGACGCGCTACCATTCGCTGATCGTCGAGGAGGGTTCCTTGCCCGATTGTCTCGAGGTGACCGCTCGATCCGAAACTCAGGAAATTATGGGGTTGCGGCATAAGGTGTATCCGATTTTTGGAGTCCAGTTCCACCCGGAAGCCTATTTGACTGAAGGTGGACTCGCTTTGCTCAAGAACGCGT
Source organism: Opitutaceae bacterium (assembly GCA_050297195.1). Taxonomy (GTDB): domain Bacteria; phylum Verrucomicrobiota; class Verrucomicrobiia; order Opitutales; family Opitutaceae; genus Pelagicoccus. The sequence goes on from JBNKSG010000301.1 coordinate 3,105, forward strand.
TGGAGGCAAGTCGATGAGGGCAACCCAACTGGACGTACCGTTTGCTCCACTGGAGGCAGCTACGAGAGCGGCCTGGCTCCCGGGGGTCGCCTTTCTCTACAGCGGTTTGAGAGCCTACGGTTTGGGTCGCTATTCGATTCTCGCCGCGAATCCGATTCGCGTGAGCGCGTCCCATGGCTTTGGAGCGATCGAAAAGGAGTTGTCCGGCTTGCAGGAGGTTGCGGCGGGGGAACTGCCTTTTTACGGCGGGCCGATCGGATATTTATCCTACGACGCGGGACGATCCTTAGAGGTTTCGCAGCTCGAGCCATCGTCTGGGACAGTGCCGGATTGCCGCTTCGGTTGGTATGCGGGGGCAATCGTATTCGACCACGAGAAAGGGGAAACCTGGCTGACGTCTATTGATGGGGAGGAGAGCGGACGTTTGCGGGAGCTGGCGGTAGTTGCCTTCGGCGAAGCGCTTCCGGCGTTGGAACCGTTTTCTGCGACGACGTCGTTGCGGTCGAACTTCAGCCGGTCTGAATACTTGGAGGCGGTGGAGTCCGTGCGGGCTCGGATTCGGCGAGGTGAGGTTTATCAAGTGAACCTGTCTCAGCGCTATGAAGCGGAATGCCAGGGGGATGCGTTCGACCTTTTCCTGAAGTTGGCCGAACGGAGTCCTGCTCCGTATTCCGCGTACTTGAATTTTGGTGACGAGCAGATCGTCTCCTCCTCGCCGGAGCGCTTTTTGTATTTGTCGAACGGCACGGCGACTACCCGGCCGATCAAGGGGACCCGCCCGGCGGGCGCTTCCGAGGATGAGGCGGCGGCGAACGAGCGAGAGCTCGGGGTGTCGGAGAAGGATCGCTCGGAGCTGCTGATGATTGTGGATCTGGAGCGAAACGATTTGGGCCGGGTCTGCGAACCGGGAAGCGTGCGGGTCGATGACTTGTTTCGCTTGGAGCGCTATGCGACCGTGATCCATCAGACTGCGGACGTGAGCGGCGTGCTGGGCGTGGCCGTGTCCCGCAACGGCACCGCCCCGGAGATGGGCCCGTACGTGTCGCCGGAGGTGAAGGTTTGGCCGGGCAGCACGGAGCTCAAGATCCTGTTCGAGGGGGTGTACACGGAGAACTCCGACGCCAACG
>JBNKSG010000301.1:4241-4510 GCA_050297195.1 Opitutaceae bacterium
GATTACGGGCGCTCCGAAGATTCGGGCGATGCAGGTGATCGACGAGCTGGAACGCGGTGAGCGTGGAATCTATACGGGCGCGATCGGCTATTTTGACGTATCGGGCAGGGTGGACCTAAATATTGCCATCCGTACTTTGCGGATTGCAGGCGGGCGATTGTCTTTTCAAGTTGGAGGTGGGATCGTTTGGGATAGCGATCCCGCTAGCGAGTATGAAGAAACGTTGTTGAAGGCCAAAGCAATGGTGAGCGCTTTAGGAGGCAGTCTTG
>JBNKSG010000302.1:0-4484 GCA_050297195.1 Opitutaceae bacterium
TCACGGATTGCAGCCGGCCGTAGGTTTCGGTATCGATGAACTCCTTGATCTTGCGGAAAGGAGCGCGGGCTCGTCTTGGATAATCCACTACAGCTGCGGCCTTGTTTTTTTTCCATGCGGCTTGGATCGCCTCGCCCTCCGCGATGGAGCAGCCGAGCGCTTTTTCGAGCCAGAGGCCCTTGGCGCCAGATTCGAGAGCGGCGAGGGCCATCTCCATGCGTTGCGGGGCGTAGGCGCAGATGCTGGCGATGTCGATCGCCTCCTTGGAAAACAGGTCTTGGTAGCTGGAGTAGAGGTGTTCCGGAGGTATCTCCCAGTCCTCTCCGAAGGCTTTTAGGGCGTCGGGATCGGTGTCGGCTCCAGCGACCAGCTGCACGTCGGGGGCTTTGGCGTAGCTTCCGGCGTGGGTGCAGCCGGCGGGGCGGAGCGGGTCTTTTTCGAGGGTGGACGCGATACGCCCGGTACCGATGATGCAGGAGCGGAGCATGAAATTGGGAAGGGTTCGGTTTTGGGAAGTGGTTTGGCTGGAACGTTTGCAGGCTTATGTCTTTTTTGTAACCCGTTCAACTCAACAGTGAATACCTCTAGCAAATGAATCCTAGTACCTTCAAAAAACTATCCGCGGCGGCAGCGCTTGTCGGATCTACTTCAATCGCTTTCGCGGGCGGGTCCTTTCAGGAAGCCTCCGAGCACCTAGACCTGGATGGCGATTTCGTCGGCTTCATGGACTTCGACGGAGACGGGCAGGCGCTTGGCGAGAAGCTCAACGTGGTTTACCAGGACCTGGCCCAAGTCATCCCTGACTTGCCGCCGATCCCGCTCGATTTTCCTGCGGTCTTCGAGACGCTCGGTTTTGGTTCGATCCGTTCCATGGCGGCGAGTTCCAGCAAGATTGAGGACCGTCTCTTCCGCAACCGCTCCGTGACGCTTCTCGAAGGCGACCCGGCGGGTTTGTTCAAGCTGTATGGGCTGGAACCGATTCCTTTTCGGGCGGCTCAAGTCGCTCCGGCGGATGCGACTTCGGCGATGTCCGGGCGGATCGATTTCAACGAGCTGGTCAATACGGCGAAGGCTCTGGCCACCCAAGTGATGGGGCCAATGGGCGAGGGCATGGTGATGCAGGGCTTGATGCAGCCGATCCCGGGAACGGATATCACGGCGCAGGAAGCGGTGGCTGCGCTTTCGAACGGGTTGGATCTGGTGATCAGCCAGAACATGGAGAATCCCCAAATGCCCGAGTTTAAGGTCTGGGCGTCGTTCAAGGGCGCGGGAAGCTTGCTTCCACGTCTCGAGCCTTTGCTTGCTACGAAGGGAATCCAGTTCGTGGATACGGAAGCGGGCCGTTTCGCGGATCTCTCGATGTTGATGGAAGGCGCGCCCATGGGGCTTTTCGTCGAAGTGCCTGCGGGAACGGAAGACCTCGTTCTCTATACCGACAAGGAGTGGTTGGCGACCTTTGGAGCTGGAAGCGCTGGGCTCGTGGGAACGGAAGGGTACCAACGTGTTGCTGGAAAACTTCCTCAGGATGCGGCCTTCTATGCGTATAGCAGCGGTTTCGACACGAAGCAGCTCGAAGGCATTTTGTCCCAAAATCCGGATACGGCGGCGATGGCGCCTATGATCGTGAAAGCGGTGGACTCGCTCTTCGGCGGATTCGTTTCCCCGAGCGCTTCGGCTACCTATCGCGATGGGGATGCGTTGATCACCGATGGATACGGTGGCTTCTCCTTCAAGAGCGTAATCGTTGCTTTACCTGCGGGCATCGGAGCTGGGATCGGCGCGGGTATCGTTGCCGAGCAAACCAAGCAGGCCCAAGCTTGGGAGGGCAACGAGGCCTTCAAGAACGAGGACAACGTTTCAGCAGTCGAGTAGCTGAATCGAATCTCGTGGCGGTGGCTGCCTAAGCGGCCGCAATCGATGGGAATTTTTATCGGCGTTCCGGTCTATTGGCTGGAACGCCTTTTTTTGGTCATCCGAAAATGCTGTGGAAATGGCTGTTTGGGTAGAATGAAGCATTCATCAGTAGGGCTGGCGCTTGAAAGGCGTCTTCCCGCAAAATGCGGATGAACCTTGTAGGGAATCGACGAATACGGGTGTGATGGGCGCCTAGTTGCTATCGATCGCTGAAGTGGCGTGATACGCTTTTTCGAGGGCAAGGGCAACTTTTTCGGGACGAATGGGCTTGCTGAGGTAGTCGTGCATGCCGGCTGCGATCGCCCGCTCGCGGTCGCCTTGCATCGCGTTGGCGGTGAGGGCGATGATGTAGGGACGGCGTTCGACAGGGAGTCGTTTCGAGATTTCTCGAGTCGCTTCGTAGCCGTCCATATTGGGCATTTGCACGTCCATGAGGATGACGTCGTAGCTCTCGTCCTGCAGTTTCTCGATGACTTCGAGTCCGTCGTTGGCGATGTCGATCTGGTAGGAGAGTTGCTTGAGGACCAATCGAGCGACCTTTTGGTTAATCTTATTGTCCTCGGCCATGAGGATGCGAAGCGGGCATTCGTGGCCGAGCTTTGCTTGCGAGCTTGGCTTGGAGCTGGAGTCGGTCTTGGAAGTTTTTCGGGAGCTCAGTAGCGCTTTTCCAATTACATCGACTAGGCTGCTGGGCTTGATCGGCTTGGAAATCGCGTAGCTCGCTCCGTCGTCGGAGCTTTTTCCGTAGGGCGTGACTTTTATGAGTCGCGGCGGAGCTCCGGCATTTGATTGGCCGAGCGTTTCTTGGAGGCGTTTTCGCTCGCTGCACGGGAAGCTTTGGTCGACTAGGAGGATATCGAAGCGTGGTTTTGGCGCAAGCGCGGCGGCATCCTCTAAGTTGGAGCAGCTGTGGACTTGGGCGTCCCACCGGCTGAGCTGGGTTGCCAGTTTTTGGCGGATGACGGCGTTGGGTTCGACGACGAGAATGGATTTGCCGGAAACGAGGGATTGTCCGCGTTGTTCGAATTCCGGGGAGTAGACGACGGGTGAAGTTTTCTCCGCGCGGATGGTGAAGATGAAGGAGGAGCCTTTCCCTTCGGCGCTTTCGACGCGCATTTTTCCGCCCATCAGCTCGGTGAGCTTTTTGGAAATGGCCAGTCCGAGTCCGGTGCCTCCGTATTTGCGAGTGGTGGAGGAGTCGACTTGGCTGAAGGACTTGAAGAGCCGGTCCTGCTTCTCGGGTGGGATGCCGATTCCCGAGTCCTTCACTTCGAACTCGAGCAAGCAGTCCTTATCGCTGGACTCCTTGCTTTGCAGCAGGATTTCGATTTGGCCTTCGTCGGTGAACTTGATGGCGTTGCCGACGAGGTTGACGAGGATTTGGCGGAGGCGAGTGATGTCGCCGAGGATGCCGTAGGGGACATCGCCTCGGACTTCGTAGCAGAGCTCGAGGCCCTTGCTGGCGGCTTTTTCGGCGAGGAGTTCGAGGGATTCCTCGACACAGCAGCGAGGGTCGATGGGGCTGCTTTCGAGCTCCATCTTGTTGGACTCGATCTTCGAGAAGTCGAGAATGTCGTTGATGAGGACGAGCAGGGAATCTCCGCTGGCCCGGATGGTCTGCAGGTAGTCGCGTTGGTCGTCGTCGATCTCGGTTTCGAGGAGCACGCCGGTGAGGCCGATAACGGCGTTCATGGGGGTGCGGATCTCGTGGCTCATGGAGGCGAGGAAGGCGCTCTTGGCTTGGTTGGCGAGCTCGGCCTCTAGGGCGGCTTGGTTCGCCTTGGTGATGGCCTGGTCGAGCTGCTGGTAGAGTTGCTCGGTTTCCAGCTTCGCTTGTTGGAGGCCTGCTTGATTGTCGTTGGAGTCGGAAAGCTCCTTGGAGGAGATGAGAATGCTGCCGCGGGTGCCTGCGGTTATGGAAAACTCTCGACCGGCGAAGGGGCCGCTCCAGCTATCGGTGAATTCCATCGACGGGATGATTTCGCTCTCCCAGCGCTTGGCGTGCTCGGTGTCGAGCAGGTCTTTCCAGGGGGTGCCCAGGAGGGCGGCGACGGATTCTTGAGAATGGGCCGCGGCGAAGGCTGGGTTGAGGAACTCGAGGATGCCGTCCCGGGAGAGGGAGGCTAGGCCTTCGGAGGCGTGCTCGACGAGGTCGAGGCTGTGTTCCGCTTTCGCGTCGGCTCCCGGTTCGCTGATCTTGCTGGATTTTTCCGAGGACAGGCCGCGAATGATGCCGATGCTGCCGTTGCCGCTGGGGCGGACGACCATGAATCCCGCAATGGAGTGCCCGTTTCGGGTTGGGATCCAAGCTACGCCTGATACGCCGGAGCTGGGCAGCCGGTCCTTGGGCAGGCGTTCTTCCAGCCACTTTAGGGGGTTGCCGCTGGTGGACTCGATGCTGTCCAGCAGGATTGGGTTGGCGTGGGTGATCCGACCGTCTTGGTCGGCTACGAATCCGTACTCTGATAAGGCGTCGATGCTGTTGGCCAAAAGCTCCGTGCCCACGGTGCTGTGCAGGCGTGCCAAGGCATCTAGCTGATTGTTCAGGCTAGCTGCGGTGGTGGGTGGAA
>JBNKSG010000303.1:0-4476 GCA_050297195.1 Opitutaceae bacterium
GCGGATACGGGTGACGCCGTCCTTGTCGGTGAACCAGGCGAGGATGTTGCCGTCGTTCTTTTCCACTCGTTTTCGAGAGCCGCTGAGGGCATTGATTTGATAGAGGTCGTTGAACTTTTCGTCGTAGTCGTCGTCCTTTGCGATGTAGATATTGGCTTGGTCCGGAAGGGTATCGTAGACGCGGGAGAAGGTGGAGGGCTTCACGCTGGCGAGCTTGTAGCTAGCGGTGTAGGCTCCGATGGGAGTGCCCAGCTTTTGTACGAAAAAGAGGACCGTATCGCGATCGATCCAGTAGTAGTCGTAGACGTCGGGGCTGTTTTCGACCTTGGCCTCGTAGCTCCGACCGGTTTCGAGGTCGATTAGCCCGAGTCGGCTTTTGCCGTTTTGGGCAGAGAGGTAGCTAAGGCCTTTGTTGCCCGGGGTTAGTCGAACTTCGGATACGTCGGCTTGCTTGAAGAGCTGTTTGGCGAGCTCTTTGTAGCTGGTGTCGGCCAAGCCCAAGCTGCAGCTAAGGCTTCCAAGAAGAAAGAGGAGCGGGAACTTCATGAAAGGGTGGGGATGCTTGCTAGTACGCAAGCGATCGTGAATTGGATTTAGCGAGGTTGGGTATGTTGGATACGGTATTGCCCTGGGGTGCAGCCGATTCGTTTTTTGAATACAAAGCCGAGGTACTCTTGGTGGCGAAATCCGCAGCGTTCGGCGAGGTCAGGCAAGGGTAGGCTAGTGGTGGAGAGCATTTCCTTGGCCCGGTTGACGCGAACGGTGAGGATGGATTCGAGCACGGTTTGGTGGAGGGAGTTACGGAAGCGGCGTTGTAGTACGCTGCGTGATACGCCGGCGGCTCGGGCGATATCGTCGACGCTGATCGGATCGCAGGCGTTGTTGCGAATGAAGCGGAGGGCTTTGACGAGGGCGGGGTCCTCGAGCGCAGTGGCGTCGCTCGACTGGCGTACGTGCAGGATGTGAGGAGCGACTTGGGTGCTGCGCTGGACAGTGGTGTCTTGCTGCAGGATACGATCGAGGGTGTGGGCGGCCTCGTAACCGATGAGTTCGTGGTTGGGCTCGACGCTGCTGAGCTGCGGTTGGCAAATTTCGCAGAACGGCGGGTCGTTGTCTACGCCAACGAGGCTGACTTGGTCGGGTACGCTCAGGCCGGAGGCTTGGCAGGCGGCGAGCACGTCGGGTCCGAATTGGTCGCTCGCGATCATGATGCCGACCGGTTTTGGCAACGACTCGATCCAGGATTGGATGCGGCCGATGTAGTTGGACCAATTCTTTGAGGCGCGGTACTCGTGGGCGACCTCGAGGCTGGAGAGCTCCTTGTGGAGCGTTTCGGCGCAGAAGGCCTGAAGCTCCTGGCGGCGAGCGATGGACCAATGCTCGTCACTCAATCCAAAGAAGGCGATGTTGCGGAATCCCCGTTCCTTGAAGTGGTTTCCGACGAGGGAGGAGATCGCTGCTTCGTCGCACTTGACGACGGGGTAGTCTGGGGTGGAAACGTTTCCCAGCACGTCGACGACGGGTACTTGGCAGGCTCTTACGCGCTGGAGGATATCCGGGTTGGCGATGCGGGCGATAATGCCGTCGCCCTGCCAGCTCTCGAGCGATGCGGGGACCATGGCTCCGAGCGGTCCGGTGTGGTAGTAGAGCGACCAGTCGTTGCGTTCACGGGCGAAGCGCGAGATGCCGCGCACGATTTGCCGGCCCGAATTGAGCGAGGTTTCCACGAGGATGGCTATGTTTCTGGGGGGCATCTCTTGTCTGACCTGATTTCTACAAAGATTGACCCGTGGTATCGTTGTTCAAGTTTAAAATAGGTGGTACTATGCTGTTTCGTAACTGATTGAATCTTTTAATATGAACACTGAAACCCTGTCCCATCCGTACCGAGCGGAGATCGAAGAAGTCGGACTCCTCTTTTCTGAGTCTGGATTTGGAACGCCGGAAGTTTTTGGAGTCGCTCCCGGGCGCGTGAATGTGATCGGAGAGCACATCGACTACAATGGCGGCCTCGTTTTGCCAGCGGCGATCGATCGCTGGGTTCATGTGGCGATTCGCCGTCGGGAGGATGGCTTGGTCCGTCTGGTTTCCGCGCAGGCCCCTGGTGAGGTCTTGGAGTTTTCGGCGAACGATGAGCTCGCTCCCGAAGGAAGGAGTTGGGGCAATTACGTCAAGGGCGTGATCACCGGCCTGAAGGGCGCTGGCTTTGCGGTTCCGGGCTTCGAGGCCGCAGTGAATTCGACTGTCCCAGTGGGAGGCGGGCTCAGCAGCAGCGCCGCGCTGGAAGCGGTGTTTAGCAAAGCGATCCTGACCTTGATCGGCGAGGATATGGACAAGCTCGAGCTGGCGAAGCTTTGCCAAAAGGCGGAGCACGATTTCGCAGGCGTGCCGTGCGGTTTGATGGACCAGGCGGCGGTGATCCTTTGCGAAGAAGGAAAGCTGCTCATGCTCGATTGCGTGGACGACAGCTTCCAGCATGCTCCTTTCGAGGATCCGGATTGGGGGCTCTTGATCATCAATTCTTGCGTGAGCCACGAGCTCTCCGACGGTGGGTACGCGGTGCGTCGCGACGGTTGCCACGCTGCAGCCAAGATCTTGGGAGTGGAGACGCTGCGCGAGATCGACCCAGCTAAGTTGGATGAGGCGCTGGCGCATCCGGAGCTAAGCGAGGAAATGAAGCGGTACGTGCGTCATGCGGTCACGGAGATCGCCCGCACGCTGGAGACCGTTGAGGCTCTGGGGGAGCGCGACTACGCTCGGGCGGGAGAGTTGCTCAATGCGAGCCATGCCTCGCTGCGCGACGACTATCGCGTGAGTTGCCCTGAATTGGACTTCATTGCAGCTCTTGCCCAATCGCAGGAGGGAGTCGCTGGTTGCCGTATGACCGGTGGCGGTTTTGGCGGGTCGGCGATCGCTTTGGTACGCCGTGATTGCGTGGATTCGCTCACGCGCTTGATCGATGAACGCTACCAGGCGGAGTTCGGCATCGAGCCGAAGATTTTCGAGACGCGTCCCATGGGTGGGACTCGAGCTTGGAAAGCCTAAAGCGACTGCCGATTGGCGCGTTCCAAGTTCTCCTGTAGATCCGTTTCACGGAGTCGCGGGAGAGGGCAATGATCGTGAACACTCCGAGAATCTTCCCAAACAGGAACAACGCGAACTGACGCTGCCGATGATGAAGCTGTAGGGGCGGGGAAGTGGTTTGGGTTTAGGGGAAATGTCGGATAGGCCCCAAGGGGTGTACAGGCGTTGGGGTTTAACCTTCTAGGTTGTTCTGCCGATAAGTAGCTATCTACCTTTCTGCATTCCGGCCGGCGTTTTCCTAAAAGGGCACGTAGGCAGGGTACGAATTTTGGGTATACGCTTATCCGTTCCGAAACTCTCCCCAATCCTCATGCCAGTGGCCACAACCGTTCCAGACACGCTCAATCCGCTCGCCCGCAAGACCTTGCGTCGGCTCAACGATGCTCTGGAAAGCGGAAAGACCGGAGCGATGCCCGAAATCGTACAAACGGTGCGAAAGCTCTCCGGTCAAATTGCGACCGTTTCGATCCAGGACTTGTCGGAGATCATCGAACGGGATCCGAGCGTAACGGAAAAGGTGATCAGCGCGGCAAATACTTTTGGCTACAATCCCAACGGCATCGAGATCGGAACCATAACCGAAGCGATCCACACTGTGGGCTTCGATCGCATCCGCAATCTGACCTTGACCGTCATGCTCGCCCAGAACGCTGGCAAGGGAGTAGATAGCGAGCAGCAGCGCGAGATGGCGTCCTTGTCGGTTTGCAGCGGCTTGCTTGCCCAGAACCTGATTTCGAGCTCGGATCGATTTAGCGCGGATCCGGAGATCGCGTTCGTGAGCGGTTCCTTGCGGAATTACGGCAAGCTGCTTTTGGCAACGTATTTCGTAAACGAATACGCTGAAGCCCGACAGCAAGCGCGGCAGGAATCCTCGGATGGGGCCTATCTCGATATCTTTGGAATTACGCCTCTCGAGTTGGGGCACATGCTATTGCTGGGCACGAATTTGCCCGACATCATTATGGAATCGCTCCGGAGCGTTCCGAAAGAGAAGCTGACTCGTAGCGTGCAGTCCGATTCCGAGGAGATTCTGGTAGCTGCGGAGTTTTGCGTGAAAGTGTGCGAGTTGGCTTTCGACGATTCCTTGAGTCCGGATGCCTTCAAGAAGGAGCTGAATGCGGTTGTGCAAATGTTTGGCGACAGCATCCCGATTGACCTCGATATGATTTCAGCCGGTCTGGAGGAAGTCGACGCGAGTATCAGCCAGCTCAATGAAGTGATCGGCATCAAGAGCTCCCCTGCTAATCGGGCGCTGCGGGCCCGGATCGATGGCCGCCCCATTCGAAAGGCGACAGCTGCCAAGAAGCAGAAGACTGCTATTGGTATCGGAAAGCCGAGTACGGAACCGGAACAGGACTTGAGCGAGATACTTGAGGATATGCTCAACGGCAG
>JBNKSG010000304.1:0-4437 GCA_050297195.1 Opitutaceae bacterium
CGCATCAGGATGGCCAGCGAATAGGCCTCCTCGCCGCTGGCGCACCCCGGCGCCCAGATCCGCACCGCCTCCTCGTCGGCGCGGCTCCCCAGCAGGGGGGGCAAGGCTTTTTGCTCCAGGGCCTTGAAGGCCTCGGGGTCGCGGAAGAAGCTGGAGCCCGGCACGCCTGCCACGCCCACTTTTCGGGCGAACCATTCGGCGGCTGCCGTGTCGTTTGCGAAGCCGAGGGAGGAGATGTCTACCATGACGTAGTAGGCTCCTTGGGGTTCGGTGAAGGGGAGTCCGGTCTGGCGGAGGTAGTCGAGGAAGATTTCGCGTTTGCGGGCGTAGAGGGCTTGCAGGTCGGCGTAGTAGCTGTCGGGCAACTCGAGTCCGGCGACGGCGGCTTCCTGTAGCGGGGCGGCGGCGCCGACGGTGAGGAAGTCGTGGACTTTGCGGGCTTGTGCGATGACCTCGGGCGAGGCGAGCACGTAGCCCAGGCGCCAACCGGTGATGGAGTAGGTTTTGGAAAGCGAGTTGCAGGTGATGACGCGGTCGAAGGCGCCGGGAAGGGAGCAGGCGTAGGTGTGAGTGTGGGGGGCGTAGACGATGTGCTCGTAGGGTTCGTCGGTGATGACGTAGGCGTCGTGCTTTGCTGCCAGGTCGAGGATTTCTTGGAGTTCCTCGCGAGTGAAGACCTTGCCAGTGGGATTGGAGGGGTTGCAGACGATGATGGCCTTGGGCTTTTGCTCGAAAGCGGCTGCGAGTTCTTTGCGATCGTATCCGAAATCTGGAGCGTTGAGGGTGACGTAGATGGGCTCGGCTCCGGAGAGGATGGCGTCGGCGGCGTAGTTTTCGTAGAAGGGGGAGAAGACGATGACCTTGTCGCCCGGGTTGCAGGCGGTCATCATAGCGACCATCATAGCTTCGGTGCTGCCGCAGGTGACGACGAGGTGCTGGTCGGGATCGACCTCGAGCCCGGTGTTGCGATTGATCTTGCGGGCGAGGGCTTGGCGGAAGCGGGGGGCTCCCCAGGTGACGGCGTATTGGTGGTGCGGGCCGCGGGTGGCGGTTTCGAGGGCGGAGAGGATTTCCTCGGGCGGTTCGAAGTCCGGGAAGCCTTGGGAGAGGTTTATGGCGCCGCAGCTATTGGCGAGGCGAGTCATGCTGCGGATGACGGATTCGGAGAATTGGGCGAGACGGTTGGCGGGAGAAGGCATGGGAGGTGTTGGGTGTTGGGTGTCAGGTGTAGGGTGTTGGGTGGGGAGGTCGAGTGTTGGATTTGCGCTTTCGGCTTTGAAGGGAAAAAGGCCCGCGACTGAGCGTTCGCTATGCTTTTGCTTTTTTGTGCTCTTCATCGATGATGGGCATTGGGATTTGAAGGTCTTTGTTCGGTGTATTGTAATTGTTGATACTGGATGCGGGGCGGGCGCGGATGACGCGCAGGTCTTGCCCTTGGCGGTCGGGGCGAGTGTTGGCGTTGAGCGGGATTCTCTAGTCGATCTTGTCGCCGCGGAGCTTTGTCTTGTCGTTAGCCGTGAGGCCGGAGGTTGAGATCTCCTCATTGTCGAAGGCGTTGACTGGTGCCGCTGGGTTGAACTGCGGCGGCGTTATAGAAGATTCACTGCACGTGGCGTGAGGCGTTGCCGGCTGCTTGCAAAAGGAACGGGCGTCGCTTGCCAGTCTCGGCAACCGTATTAACGGGCCAAATGTAAAATCAGCAGGTTGATAAATCTCCTTCATGTACGTGTGGACCAGTAGTTGCGGGCAGACGTTCGTGTTTGTAAAGCGCTTAATCATAAGCGTTTAATTCTCTTTGTTGTTAAAAATGAGCATGGCTCGATTATTTGCTAAAGACGGAAAATGAGGCGTCGTTAGTTCTTTCGCTGACTATGGATTTTTACAATTACACGAAAGGCTCTCCTTCTAGATGCGTTACCGGTGACGCTGCGACTTCCGCGGATGAGGAAGGAGCGGAGATGAGCTTGGATCGCATTTCAGACCTTGCGAGAGATCTGAACGACAGTATCGGCCAGGCGATCGAGCTGATCACAAATGTGAACGTACAGACGCGCCTTCTCTCGTTTAATGCCCAGATCGAAGCGGCTCGTGCGGGCGGTTCTTCGGGAGCGGCTTTCGCGGTGGTTGCTCAAGCGATACAGGAACTCTCGGATAAGACGTCCAAGGTGGCCAAGGACATGAGCGATGAAACGCAGGGGACAATCGAGGAGGTGAACCATATTTCGGAGGTGATGGCCTACCGCATGTTGGGGACGCGCTTGCGCGACCTCGCCCTCAACAATATCGACTTGATCGATCGCAACTTGTACGAGCGCACTTGTGACGTGCGTTGGTGGGCGACGGATTCGTCGCTAGTCGATGCGTTGGCTCATGGGAATCGCGAGGGGTTGGAGTTCGCTTCCCGGCGGATGGGGATCATTTTATCCGCTTACACGGTTTATTATGACCTAGTGCTTACGGATTTGAGCGGTACGGTTGTAGCGAACGGCCGGCCTGATCGCTATCGGAGCCTGGGCGCGAACGTATCCGAAAGCCAATGGTTTCGCTCGGCGCGGGCGACCCGCAACGGCGATGAGTATGGCTTCGAAACCTGCCACCGTTCGCCGCTAGTCAGTGGACAGCGGGTACTGGCCTACTCCTGCGTGGTGCGGGAGGGCGGCGAGTCGACGGGGCGACCTCTAGGTGTATTGGGGATTTTGTTCAATTGGGATGAATTGGCTCAAGTGATTGTGGAGCGCACGCCGCTGCCGCCGGAAGAGTGGAGCCGTTCGCGTGTCTGCATCGTAGATCAAGACGGGAAGCTCCTTGCTGATACTAAGAATCCTGATTGTAGCGATAGCTTGGATACGGACATAAGTTCCCTGTTCTTGGAAGAGCGAAACTATGCGATGCTCAATTGCTCCGGCAAGAGCAGTGTGGTTGCCCATGCTGCGGCTCCGGGGTATGAAACCTACACTACGGGTTGGCATTCTATCATTATCCAGGAACGCGCGGGAAGCAACGCTTCCAAGAGGACGCTTTCCCGTTCCCGAAGCTCCAGCACCCGGATGTCGAGCGAGCTCGCGAGCCTCGTAAGGTGATCGCCCCGAGGCGCTACGTGTTCTGAGGCTGGGTAGGGTTCGCTCGCCTTTGCTGCGGTGGGCGTTTCCCCGTTCGCCGAGGGGATCCGAACCTGCTCCGCGCGGAATGACCCTTGCTAGAAGGGCTTGGGGCGTATCGCGTTTTCGTTTGCTAAAAGCGATTTCCTCCCGCTTCGACGCAATCGTAGCCGCCTGGGAAAGGTTCTATCCTTATAGAACGTCAACACGCATCCAGACCGCCATGAAGAAACTCGCCATTTTAGCAGCCGTATTCTTATCCTTCGCTACTCTCGTTCGGGCCGGTGGCTCGATTTACGATATTCCGCTTGTCGATATCGACGGGAACGAAACCACGCTTGCCCAGTACAAGGGCAAGACCTTGCTGATCGTGAATGTGGCCTCCAAATGCGGCTACACCAAGCAATACAAGGGCTTGGAAGAGCTGAACGAGGAATACAAGGACAAGGGCTTGGTCGTGCTCGGCTTCCCTTGCAACCAGTTCGGCGGCCAGGAGCCAGGCACGGAGGAGGACATCAAGGAGTTTTGCTCGCTGACGTTTGGGGTGAGTTTTCCGATGTTTTCCAAGATCGAAGTGAACGGCCCGAATCGCCACCCGCTTTACGAGATGCTGGCGGGCGAGGAGTCGCCCTTTCCGGGGCGGATCGGTTGGAACTTCAGCAAGTTTCTGGTGGACGGCGAGGGTGAGATCGTGGCCCGTTTCAGTTCAGCGGTGACTCCCAAATCCGATAAGCTCGTGTCCGCGATCGACAAGTCGCTGGGTGCGTCGCAAGGCTAGGCCCCAGTTTCCCCGAGGGGGGGGGGACCAAGAGTGGTTTTTCCCGCATGGCTGCCGGTCGTCTTGCGGGCCCATGGGCTTTCCGATCGCTACAGATCAGGAACCTATGAGAAGGGCGGCTTTCCGTTTTTCAGAGGAGGGCGATGGCGAGGACCAAGGACACGATGGAGAGCAGGGTGCTGAGGATCACGATGTTGCGGGCCATGATGCCGTCGTTGCCGAGCATCTCGGCGAGCACATAGGAGAAGACGGCGGTGGGGCAGGAGAGGAAGATGACGGCGACTTTGAGGCTGGTGGGATCGAGTCCGAGGCTGCGGCCCACGAAGTAGCCGAGAAGGGGGCTGAAGGCGACGTTGACCAAGGAGGCGACGATCGAAAGGCTGATGCGGCCGCGGAGCTCGTCTAGCTTGAGCCCGGCTCCCAGTCCCATGAGGGCGAGCGGGAGGGCGAGCTGGCCGACCGCGACGAGGGAGCGGCGGGCCATGACGGGGATTTCCAGATTGGCGAGGTTCAGGGCGAAGCCGAGGCAGCAGGCGAGGATCAGCGGGTTGCGCAGGCCGT
>JBNKSG010000305.1:0-4437 GCA_050297195.1 Opitutaceae bacterium
GTATCGCGGAAGTGGCAGCCCGTTTCACCTTGGACGCGATGCCCGGTAAGCAGATGGCGATCGACGCGGAGCTCAACGCTGGAATCATCGACGAGGTGAAGGCGACAAAACGCCGCGAGAAGGTGCAGAAGGAGGCTGACTTCTACGGGTCCATGGACGGCGCGAGCAAGTTCGTGCGCGGGGATGCGACCGCAGGTATTTTGATCACTGTTATCAACGTGCTGGGCGGCATCGCCATCGGCATGTGGCAGCAGGATATGAGTTTTCAGGAAGCGTTGCAGCGATTCACGCTTCTCTCGATCGGTGACGGCTTGGTTTCGCAGATTCCGGCATTGGTCATCTCTCTCGCAGCCGGTCTTCTCGTTACCCGCAATTCGGGCGAGGACGAAGACCTAGGCTCGCAAATCGGTGGCCAAGTTGCCGCTTATCCGAAGGCTTTGGGCGTGCTTGCTGGTATGCTGGGGCTTTTCGGGATCATACCGGGAATGCCGTTCATTCCCTTCTTTATCATGTCCGCCGGTGTCGGGGCAGGGGCAGTCGCCCTCAGCCGCGTCCAGGATAGGAAGAAGGAGGAAGATAAGCTGAAGGAACTGGAAGAAGAGGCTCGGACGCGCCAAGGAGGGGCGTCGCAGGGAGGGCAAGCGGAGGACCCCAACGGTTCGAAGCACCTGCCGGCAGAGTTTGAAAAACTAATCGAAGTAGACGTGTTTGCCCTAGAAATTGGATTTAATCTTTTGACGCTCGCGGACAAAGGCCAAGGTGGAGATTTGCTGGAGCGCGTGACGGGAGTCCGCAAGACGCTCGCTCGCGAACTGGGAATCGTCGTGCCGCCGATCGCGGTGCGAGACAATATGGAGCTGGAGGGGCAGGAGTACCGCTTCTTGCTGCATGACAAGGAAGTGGCCCGCGGTGAAGTGATGCCGAACCGTTGGATGGCCATGAACGTCTCCGGCAGCGAGGTAGAGCTCAACGGAATCCCGACCAAGGAGCCTGTCTTCGGAATCGATGCCGTCTGGGTAGACGAGGACGAGAAGAAGAGCGCCGAGATCAACGGCTTCTCCGTGGTCGACTCTGCATCGGTGCTGATCACCCACCTTTCCGAGTGTCTCAAGAACAACGCGCATCACCTGCTCAGCCGCCAAGATACGCAAAAGCTGGTTGACCATGTCGAGGAAACCCACCCGGCCTTGGTACAAGAGCTTATGCCGGACCTTGTATCCATCGGTACGATACATCGCGTTTTCCAAAATCTACTTAAGGAAGGGGTGGCGATTCGCAACCTGACTCTGATCCTGGAAGGGATAGGGGATTTTGCTACTATTTCTAAAAATCCTGACGATTTGTCCGAGTACGTTCGCCGCCGCACGGGCGAGTTTTTCGTGGCCGAGTACGAATCGGAGAAAGGCGTACTGAAGGCGATCACCATGGATCCGCGGCTCGAGCAAGTACTGGCCTCTAAGGTCCAACGCACAAATACCGACTACACACTTTCCCTAGACCCGCAGCTCGCGCAGTACCTACTCCGAGAGCTCGCGATAAAGGCTAATGACCAGATCGAAAACGGTCTGCTACCTATTCTCGTAACGGCTGCGGAAATACGCTTGCCCTTCAAGAGATTCTTCGAACCTTCGCTGCCGAAGCTCAACATCTTGAGCTACCAGGAGCTCCCGTCGAGCACCGAGATTATGAACCACGCTATCATACTGTTCCCGGATTTTGCTCAGAAGGACATGCAGGCCCAGGCCCAAGCGAGCGGAGCGAGCCACTCTGCAGCCAACGGCCCGATGGCCGCGAGCTTCCAACCTAACTGATACCCCAACGTTTAGGTACCAAATTTAATGAGCCAAGACTCTACTCCAGCCGGCACCCAGATAAAGCTCCTCGTAAACACTGCGAGCGAGGCGGTGAACGTCATACGCGAAAAGTATGGCGAGCAAGCGCGTGTGCTCTCCGTCAAGCAAGTGGAAGCGGGCGGCTTGAAGCGTCTGGTGAGCAAGCCGCGGCTGGAAGTTATCGTAGAGGTCTTGGGGCAGGCTCCCAAGCCGCAGGCTAAGCCCAAGGCGCCAGCTGCCCAAGAACCACAAGCGTCGGCCCCAGCCAAGCCGAATATTCAAAAACAGGATACGCCAGCTCCTGCCGCCCAAGGCGAGAAGCCAAAGTCCGCCCCCTTGAACAAGAGCCCGATCGGGGACTTGTATTCAAAAAGCAAGAGCGAGAGCGATTCTGGAAGCTATTTCTCCCAATTTGAAGAAGAGCCTGAAAAGGAACGCTCCGATTCCTCCTCCGATGGCGAGGAGGCGGATGCTCCGCTCGGCTCGGCGGCCAATCCGGTCAAGCGCGGCACCCTCGAGGCCGTGCAGCGCGCGATCTCCATGCTCGAGTCCGTGGGCTTCGACCGCTCCCTCATCGAGCGTATCCGCTCCGAGGTCGATTTTCGCGATATCGGTTCGCTGCCGACCATGGATCTTTATGCCAAGATCTGCGATTGGTTGCGTAGTCGTTTTCCCCATACGTCCAAGCCGGAGCTGGGAATCCGCCGCGCCTTCATCGGATGCAGCGGAGTGGGCAAGACGTCCGCGCTTTGCAAGATGCTCTCGGCCGACGTTTTCCTGAACGGACTGGCGCCGACTGTTCTGAAGGTCGATTCGGAGCTGCCCAATCCGAGCGATGGCTTGGAAGTCTTTTGCGAGATCATGGGAGTGGGCCTCGCCCGTTCGGCGAACGAGGTGGAAGAGAGCGATGCCGGCCGCCCCTTGCTGGTGGACATGCCGGGTTATTCGCTCGCGGATGCGAACTCCATCCAATCCTGTCGCCAGACGCTCGACGAACTGGGAATCGACGAACGCATCGTAGTCGTAAACGCAGCCTACGAGGCGGAGCTCATCGCGGACATGCTCGCCACTGGCGAATCGATCGGGGCCACGAAAGTGATTTTCACCCATCTCGAAGAAACCCGCAAGGCCGGCAAGCTTTGGAAGTTTTTGCTAAACCGCCGTATGGAGCCGCTATTCTTTAGCGAAGGCCCGAATCCGGCTGGGGAATACATCATGGAAACCTACAGCTACTTGTTGGAACGTTCTTTCCCGAACGGCCGCCAGCTCGCCGCCGCGACGAAGCGGGGCCGGCCTGTAGGGGCAACTCAAAGCGGGGAGGCAGGGGTTAGCTCATGATGTACACAATGCTCATGGGAGGAATGCTCGGCTTCGTGTCGATCTTCCTCGTCGCCTTAGGAGTGGGGAAGGACCCGCTCAGCGCCCTCGGGCAAGCCAGCATCGGTAGCTTCCTTTGCGGACTGCTGTTCCTGTGGGTTGGTCAAATTTGGATAAAAAATGTTAGGCAAATGCTCATGGAAAAGCGTCAGGCCGCTGTAGCAGCGATGGCGGAGGCAGAAGAAAGAAAAAAGCGGGATGCTAAAGAGCGCGGTTCAAAACCCGTATAACTACTCAACCAACTATGAATGACATTAACGTGAAGGAGAGGAAAGACAGTTCAAAGGGTAAAAAAGCGCAGGCGGCAAAGGCCTACGGCGCAAACGCTTCGTCGAAGCCCGCTGTTCAGAACGCGGAGCTTTTTGAGACGTACATGCCTCTGGTGCGTTCGATCGTGGCTCGAATCAAAATCAACCTGCCACCCCATATCGACGAGCAAGACCTGCACAGCGTCGGTATTACCGGCTTGATCGCAGCCCTCAAGAAGTACGACCCGGCCCAGAAGAAGTCGTTCGGCTCCTATGCGGCGATGCGTATCCGCGGCTCGATCCTCGACGAGCTACGTCGCATGGACTGGATGCCGCGCAACGCCCGCACCAACTTTAAGAAGCTCCGCGCTACCATCGAAGAGGTCGAGCAGCGTCTCGGGCGCCCGGCCACGGAGGAAGAGATCCGCGCCGAGCTCGGAATCAGCCGCAAGGAGTACGACCAGTTGATGGCGGAAACGCGTCCGGTGAGCTTCCTGCCGCTCGACAACGCAGCCGCTGGCGGCGCCGACGGAGAAGGGGCCGACCTCTCCGAAGTGATCCCCGACGACAATGTCGTGCCCGTGACTTCCAAGATGGAGAAGGACGAGGTCACGCGTCTGGTGGCCGAGCGGATCAACCAGCTTCCGGAGACCCCGCGCAAGGTTTTGGCGATGTACTATTTCCAGGACATGCGCTTGGCGGAAATCGCGGAAGTCTTCGGTCTGACCGAGTCTCGCATCTGCCAGATCCACTCGCAGGCGATCATAAGTTTGAGAAGCTACATCACCACGGTGATGCATAAGTAGTTTTGTTCACAGCGTGAGTAAAGTTCTCCGCCGGGCAACCGATAGGAGAGACCACAAGCTATGTTTATCATCATCGGCAGTTTTATCGTACTCGGTTCCGCAATCGCGGCTTTCCTAATGGCTGGCGGCAGCCTAATACTGCTTTGGCACCCGGCGGAAATTATCGCGATCGGC
>JBNKSG010000306.1:0-4390 GCA_050297195.1 Opitutaceae bacterium
AAGACCGGGCGTGGTTTCTACAACTACGAGAATTAAGGAGCGACAGATGGATTTCAATCTATCGGAAGAGGATCTGGAGCTAAAGCAAATGGCTCGGGAGCTTGCGGAAAAGCGCATTTATCCGCGGGCGATGGAGATGGACGAGCTCCTCACCAACCACTCCGCGATCATGGACGAATACGATCCGGAAAAACGCGTTT
This sequence comes from Opitutaceae bacterium, assembly GCA_050297195.1. GTDB lineage: Bacteria > Verrucomicrobiota > Verrucomicrobiia > Opitutales > Opitutaceae > Pelagicoccus. The sequence continues at coordinate 201 of JBNKSG010000306.1, forward strand.
GGCTGATCGTGGGGGAGTGGGGAACCTGGCACGAGCAGGAGGCGGGATCGACTCCCGGTTTCCTCTACCAGCAAAACACCTTGCGCGATGCCTTGGTCGCCTCGGTGATTCTGGACATTTTCCACCAGCACCTTGATCGCGTAAAGATGGCGAACATCGCTCAGACCATCAATGTGCTGCAGGCGATGATTCTCACCGATGGCGAACGCATGCTCAAGACGCCGACCTACCACACCTTCGAGCTCTACAAGCCTCACCGCGAGGCGACGGCTATGCCTTTCGAGCTGGACCGTGGGGAATACGAACGGGAAGGCGATTCATTGCCAGCAGTGAGCGCTACGGTCTCGAAGAATGATGCGGGACGTATCCACGTAAGCCTGACGAATATTCATCCCAGCGAAGCCCGTACGGTGGAGGTCGATTTTGGCGACTTGAAGGGGCTTTCGGTTAAGACTGCCCGTATCCTAACTGCGGATGCGATGAATGCTCACAATACCTTCGACGATCCGGACGCGCTGGTTCCTGTCGCGTTCGAGGGAGCAAAGGTTTCCAAAGGAAAGCTGGTGGTCGCCCTTCCTGCAAAGTCGCTGGTAACCATCGGACTTGAATAAGCCAACTGGCTCTCGGATTCCGGGAGCCTTTTTTTTGGGGCAATTTTGCGTGATAAGCCCACGATCTTCTATCCTCCATCTGGGATTCTGATTGAAGATAGAGGATAATGTGTGGCGCGATCGCAGCGGTTTTGCTCTATAACAAGGACGTGACGACAGTTTGCGGTGCGTCGCTCTTTCGGTTTCACTTTTACCCCTTACTATTATGCCAAAAATTACTCCTCTCTTATCATTGTTCCTTGTCGCAATTAACTTGGCTGGTCGCGTTTCTTCAGCGGAAGAGGTGAGCAGCCCGGATGGAGCTTTGCTCGTGAAGCTTGAGATGGAGGAGGGGAGCTTGACTTATGAGGTCCTGCTGGATGGCGAGATCCTGCTCGAGCCGTCGCCGCTTGGCCTGGAGACGAACCTCGGTAGCTTTTCGAGCGGATTGAGTTGGATCGGGAGCGAGACCGCGAAAGTGGAGGACCACTACGTCCTGCCGCACGGCAAGGTTCGGGAAGTGCAGTATTCCGCAAACGAGTTGACCGCCCATTTGAAAACGGAGTCAGGCCATGCTCTCGATGTAATCTTCAGGGTAAGCGATCGGGATGTGGCTTTCGCCTATCGCCTGGGATCGGAAGACGCTCGCCGCTTGATCATCGAAAGCGAGGACACCGGTTTTGATCTTCCTGCCCTCGCGACTGCGTTTGTGACCCAGCAGGCGAAAGCGGGCGATGGCTGGATGAAGACCAAGCCCAGTTACGAGGAAGGCTACCTGGTCGATGTTCCCGTGAGCACGAAGTCGCAGAGTGGCTTGGGCTTCACCTATCCTGCTCTGTTTCGGGTAGGGGACCGCGGTTGGGTTCTGGTTTCGGAGACCGGCGTTTCCAGTCGCTACGCAGGGACGCGTCTCAGCGATCCCACTACGGATGGGCTTTACCGAGTCGCTTTTCCGGAGCCTGAGGAGAACGGCGGCATTGGCGACGCTACGGTTTATGCTTCGCTCCCGCTTCTGACTCCTTGGCGTACGATTTCGGTTGGGAAAACGCTGGCGCCCATCGTGGAAAGCACGGTGGCCACCGATGTGGCGAAACCGCAATACGAGCCATCCATGGACTACCCGCCCGGGCGTTCTACCTGGAGCTGGCTGCTTTGGCAGGACCAGAGCATGAATGCGGCGGACCAGCGGACTTTCGTGGATTTGGCGGCGGACATGGGCTATGAATACATCCTTGTCGACGCGCTTTGGGATGCGAATCTGGGCCGCGATGGACTGGTCGAGTTGGTCAACTACGCCCGCGAGCGCCGCGTCGGAGTGCTGCTCTGGTACAATTCGAATGGCGCCTGGAACGATGCTCCGCAGGGGCCGCACAACTTTATGGATACAGCGTCCGCTCGAAAGCAGGAGATGGCTTGGCTGGAGTCGATCGGAGTTAAGGGCTTAAAGATCGACTTCTTCGGAGGGGACAAGCAAATGACCATGAAGCTCTACGAAGACATCCTAACCGAGGCGAATGCGCATGGTCTGATGATCAACTTTCATGGTACGACGCTTCCTCGCGGTTGGGAGCGGATGTATCCAAACTTCATGTCAAGCGAGTCGATTCTTTCGTCTGAGAATTTGGTATTCAGCCAAGGTTTCTCCGATGGGGAAGCGCGTTGGAGCACGATTATTTCGTTTGTACGCAATAGTGTCGCCCCGATGGATTTTGGCCCCGTATTGCTCAATCGAGTCTTTTCGCGCGACCAGGAGCAAGGTAGCAAACGCCGTACTACAGTGGCCTTCCAGCTTGCGACCTCCGTCCTGTTCCAATCGCCGTTGCAGCACTTCGGGCTCACTCCCAACAATCTTGAGGAGCAGCCGCGTTTCGTGATCGATTTCCTCGAACAGGTTCCAGTGGTTTGGGACGAGACTCGCTATATCGATGGTTATCCAGGGCGTCTGGCGGTGATTGCTCGTCGCCTCGGCGATGACTGGTATGTGGCGGCCACTAACGGAACGGCGGAGGCGCAGAGCCTATCGTTGCTCGCTCCTTTCCTAGCGGGCGAGACTTTCTCGGTGATTCACGATGGCCCCGACGGAGGTGTTCGCGAGAGTACGCTTACGGTTGATTCGGAAGGCCGCTTTGACCTGCAGCTAGCAGTGGGCGGCGGCGCCGTTTTGTATCAGTAGGGAAAGCAGACTTGCTTGGGCTGGAACGCTTTTATTCAGAAGACATTCCACTCAAGTAGGGATGCTCTGTTTTCTTCGCTGGTATCGAAAAAGCGTATACGGACGAACTTGCAGCGAAACTGCGCTTCGATGGTGATGGGCGAGCCTGAGGTTGGGGTGTCTTGGGAATTGCTCTGGGTGGTCCAATCGTGTCCGTCGAGCGAACTCTCGATGACGAAGCGTTGTTCTTTCCACCCGAACTCAGGGCGGAGCTCTTGTCTCGAAACCGTAACTACGGAATCGAATTGCAGCTGCAGCGAGGGGCTGGGGTCGTCTTGGGCGGCTTCCCAGCGAGTTGCGTAGTTGTCGTCGGTGGCTCGCTCGGGAAGGGTGTGGTCGTTTAGGTGGCTGCTGGCAGTGGCGGTGGACGCGATGGGCCCTTGGCCATCGAGCCGGTTTGCGACAAAGGCTGGGCCGGTGTGGGAGGGAGTGACTTTGGCGATCAATCCGTCCTTGGTGAAATGGAGCTTGTCCACGCAGATCTGCCGGTGCACGGGTTCGAAGGGAATGTTGTGACGGTGGTACAGGATGTAGTGCTGTCCGTCTTTTTCGAATACGGTGTGATGCCCGGGCGAGGACACGTTTTTTGCATGGTTGGTTACGAGGATGGGGCTGTTGCTTGCTTCTTCGAAGGGCCCGAGCGGCGAATCGCCGATGGCGTAGTGGACTTGATAGGTGTCGATCGTGGTCTTTCCGTTGGAATACATCAGGAAGTAGCGGCCGTCCTTTTTGACCATGATCGGCGCTTCGAAATAGTTGCTAGGGGTTACGTTTACGACGTCTCCTTCGAAGTGCGACAGATCGGGGGAGAGCTTGACGGCGTAGCAGCGTCCGTTGGTCCAGTTCCAGCCGGATCCCCAGTAGAGGTAGGCGCTGCCGTCGTCGTCGACGAAAGCTTGGGCGTCGATCATGTGGTAGTCTTTTGCGAAGTCGGCGGAGATCATCGGCTTGTCCCCGAGCGGATTCTTCCAAGGGCCGAGCGGATGGTCCGCGACGCCTACCCATACCTCGCTGCCCACTGAGACGTGCATGTAGAATTTCTCGTCAGGTCCTTTCACGACGGACGGGGCCCAGACCATCGCTCCCATGGAGGTTGGGCTGGTGCATTCGGCTTTTGTTGGCCAGTTGAGTAGGTTCAGCTTCCAGTTCTTGAAGTCTCGAGATTCCCAGCAGGAGAGCTGTTCGCCTCCCCAAGGGTCGATCGTGGCGTAGATGTAGTGGACGCCTTGATACGATACGATGGAGGGGTCCGCGTAGTAGCCTGGAATGATGGGGTTCGCGTTGTGAGGCTCCTCTCCGGAATCGAGGGCGAAAAGGTTGATGGCGGTTCCGAGCGAGAGGAGGAAGAGACCAAGGGCGGAGGAGTGTCTATTCATTGGATTTTTTGG
>JBNKSG010000307.1:0-4364 GCA_050297195.1 Opitutaceae bacterium
GCAACCGTGGGTACTTGTTTTTGTCTTCTGAAAATTGTATCCGGTATAAGTGATTTTTGAAATGAAATGGTTTGGAGAGGTATTCCAGCGCGTCTCAGTGGATGTATGGGTTTGATCGATGCGGAACGAATTGCTTGAGGAAACGGCGTCGGTAATCGCTGCCATGGAGTTGACGCATCCGGTGCGGGTGGGAATCGATGGCTGCAGCGCTTCGGGGAAAACGCGTTTCGCGGATAGCTTGGTCGCTCCCCTGGAAAAGCTGGGCCGGCATGTGATCCGCGCGTCCATCGATGGGTTTCACCATCCGCCTGAGGTGCGATACCGCCAGGGCGAGGAATCGGTGGCGGGGTACGTGGAGGACTCGTTCAACAAGCAAGCTGCTATCGATCAGGTGCTCGCTCCTTTGGGCCCGTCAGGAAACCTTGAATACGTTCCGTCCCTCTACGATTTCGTGAGCGATAGTGCGACCGATGCGGCTTTTGAGCAGGCCACTCCGGACTCCATTCTGATATTCGAGGGAGTCATGCTGTTTTGCGACCAGCTAGGCGACTTTTTCGACTATCGGATCTACGTCGATGTGGATGAGGACACTATTTTGCAACGGGCTCTCGACCGCGATGTGGAGCGTCTCGGAGGAGTGGATACGGTGAAACAAAAGTACCTTTGCCGCTATCTGCCCGGGCAACGCCTCTACCGCGAGCGGCACCTGCCTCAGAAGCGCTCGCACTTGGTGATAGACAACAGCAACTACCTCGCTCCGCTTGTGCTGCAGCGGAACCACCCGATACGGCAAGCGAGCAAGGGCTGATCCGGCCCATTTTTTTGGGGGAAGCCGTTTCCCTCGACAGTATCGGGTTTAAATATGAATCTATCGTTCTGTTTTCTGCTGTGGCGTCTGTTTTGATGGAGGATGGAAGATATTGGCGGGGAGTTGTTTTGTTTAGCTATGAATCAGAATAATCTGACAGTCTTAAAAGGTTGATGAATGGGCGGTATTAGTTTCTCTAACGTGCTTTCTGGGAACCTGGGCCCATGGGTTCCCTTTTGTGTTACAACCCCACCTGACAGATTCTATCGTGAAAAAACTCCTTGTCGCTAACCGCAGTGAGATTGCGGTCCGCATTTTTCGTTCTGCAACTGAGCTCGGTCTGAGTACCGTAGCCATCTATTCCCAGGAGGACCGCTTCGGGGTCCACCGTTTCAAGGCCGATGAGGCCTACCAAGTGGGAAAAGGGAAGGGGCCGGTGGCGGCCTACTTGGACATCGAATCGATCATCGAGGTCGCCAAGGATGCGGGCGTGGATGCCATCCATCCGGGCTATGGCTTTCTTTCGGAGAATGCCGACTTCGCTCGTGCGTGTCGGGAGGCAGGCATCACCTTTATCGGCCCTGATGCGGAGCTGATCGACAAGATGGGCGACAAGATGGCGGCCCGTCTCGCTGCTGAGACGGCGAAGGTGCCGACCTTGCCAGGGACGGAGGATGCTGTGTCCGACCCTAAGAAGGCGGTTAAGTTGGCCAAGAAGATTGGCTTCCCGCTCATCATCAAAGCTGCCTTTGGCGGCGGCGGCCGCGGTATGCGAGTGGTGAAGAAGGAGCAGGACTTGGTGCCGCTCCTCGAGGAAGCCCAGAACGAGGCGCAGATCGCGTTTGGCAACGGAGCCGTCTTCTTGGAACGTTACATCGAGCGAGCGAAGCACATCGAGGTGCAGGTATTGGGTGACCGGCATGGAAATGTGGTTCACTTGCACGAGCGCGATTGTTCCGTGCAGCGCCGTCACCAAAAGGTGGTGGAGATCGCCCCTTCGGTAGGGCTGAACGACAAGATGCGGATCGAGCTTTGCGAGTCTGCGGCTCGCCTCGCCAAGGAGATCGGCTACAACAATGCCGGTACGGTGGAGTATCTCTACGACTGCGATACCGATGATTGGTTCTTCATCGAGATGAACCCGCGTATCCAGGTGGAGCATACGGTGACGGAGATGGTCACCAGCATCGATATCGTTCGTTCCCAGATTCTGGTCGCTCAAGGAAAGAAGCTGCACAGCAAGGAGCTCCATATCCCGGAGCAGGCAAAGATTCCGCGTAACGGTTTCGCGATCCAAAGCCGTATCACGACGGAGGATCCGGCGAACGGTTTCACGCCAGACTATGGACGGATCGTGAACTATCGCTCCGCCGCTGGTTTCGGCGTGCGTCTTGATGGAGCGATGGGGGATACGGGGGCTGTGATCACACCGTATTTCGATTCGCTATTGGTGAAGGTGACGACCTTTGGCTCCAGTTTTCACAGCGCCATCAATCGGATGGATCGAGCTCTACGCGAGTTCCGTATCCGTGGCGTGAAGACGAACATTCCCTTTATCGAGAATGTGATCCATCACAGCGCTTTCCAGGAAGGGCAGGCGACCACGACGATGATCGATACTTCTCCGGAATTGTTCGTGTTCAGCCCACGGCGAGACCGAGCCAACAAGCTGTTGTCCTACCTGGGCGAAACGATCGTCAACGGAAACGAGCAGGTGAAGGGCCGTGCCGTGCCGAGCATGCAGCTGCCGGTATTGGTGCCGGATTACGAATCGGGCGGCAAGGCACCTGCGGGAACACGTGACCGCCTGTTGAAGGATGGCGCGGACGCATTCGCGCAATGGATGCTCAAGCAGAAGCGTCTCCTCGTGACGGATACGACTTTCCGCGATGCTCACCAGTCTCTCTTCGCGGCCCGTATGCGAAGCTACGACATGCTGACCTGTGCGGAGGCAGTTGCCCAGCGGCTGCCGAACCTCTTTTCCTTGGAGATGTGGGGTGGGGCGACCTATGATACGTCGATGCGCTTCTTGAAGGAGTGTCCCTACGAGCGTTTGAGAGCGTTCAGGGAAAGGACTCCTAACGTGCTTTTCCAGATGTTGCTGCGTGGAGCCAATGCGGTCGGGTATTCGAATTACCCCGACAACGTGGTGGCTGGTTTCGTTAAGCATGCTGCGGAGGCGGGGATGGACATCTTCCGCGTATTCGATTCTCTCAACTACTTGCCAAACCTGAAGGTAGCGATGGAGGCGGTTCGCAAGACGCATGCGCTTTGCGAAGGTACGATTTGCTACACCGGCGACATTAACGACCCGAAGCGCGACAAGTATTCGCTAAAGTACTACGTCGAACTTGCGAAGGAAATCGAGAAGATGGGTGCTCATATCCTTGCCATCAAGGATATGGCAGGACTGTGCAAGCCGTTTGCGGTGACGAAGTTGGTCAAGGCTCTGAAGGAAGAAATCGGCATTCCGATCCACTTTCACACGCATGACTCTTCGGGGATCGCGTCCGCTTCGGTGATCAAGGCGGCTGAAGCGGGAGTCGATGTGGTGGACCTCGCGGTCTCTTCGATGTCAGGCCTGACTTCGCAGCCGAACTTGAATTCGATCGTGGCAGCCATGAAAGATTCGCCGCGCGATACGAAGCTCGACCTGAAGGCGTTGAACGAGCTGTCCATTTATTGGGAAGCGATTCGCCAATACTACGAGCCGTTCGATACCGGACCGAAGTTTGGTTCGGCAGAAGTCTACGAGCATGAAATGCCCGGTGGCCAGTACACCAATCTTCGCGAGCAAGCGTTTTCGCTGGGGCTCGGCAGCCACTGGCCAGAGGTGGTCAAGACCTATGAAGAAGTGAACCAACTGCTGGGAGACATCGTTAAGGTAACGCCGTCGTCGAAGTGCGTTGGCGACTTGGCGATCTTCCTGGTCACTCGTGGAATTAAGCCGGATGATATCTTTAACTTGGGCGAGGGCTCATCCTTCCCGGCCTCGGTGGTAGACATGCTAGCGGGCGGACTGGGTCAACCGCAGGGAGGTTGGCCAAAGAAGCTGCAGAAGATTGTACTGGGAGATATCAAACCCAAGCGCGGTCGCCCTGGCTCCTACGCGAAGAAGATCGACCTCGTCACGGAGATGAAGGCGCTTTCCAAGGCCTTGGAACGGGAAGCGAACGAGGACGATCTCTTCCGTCACTTGATGTACCCGGATGTTTTCAAGAAATACGTCACCTTCAACGAGCAATACGGAGACGTATCCGTTTTACCAACACCGGCCTTCTTCTACGGCTTGAAGCCCAACGAGGAAATATCGGTCCAAATCGAAAAGGGGAAGGTACTCTACATCAAACTCATCAACGTGGGCGACCCGAACGAGGACGGCTACCGTCACATCACCTTCGAACTCAATGGCCGCGCTCGTGATATTTCGATTTTGGACAATTCGATTCAGGCAGAATCGACGCCGCGCGAAGTTGCGGAAGCCGGCAACGCCAAGCAAGTCGGCGCTCCGATCCCAGGAATGGTTTGCAGCATTTCGACTTCGACCGGTACCAAG
>JBNKSG010000308.1:0-4355 GCA_050297195.1 Opitutaceae bacterium
AGGTGCAAGACATAGATATTGAGCACGATCGCGATCAGGACGACGAGACCGCTCGCGAACCAAAAGAAGAGGTCGATCCAGACTCCGTTCGGAGCCTCCGTAGCCCACCCCATTTTCGGTCGCGCGCCCAACTGCCAGCTTCCCGAAAACAACTGGATTGGGATTTTTAGGGATTGGCCCGAAAACAGGTCCGCATCTCCATAGAACACCTCCCCCTCCGCACCCAAACCGTCCTTGCCACGCAAGGCGGTTTCGATCGAAAGCGACTCGTCGAACAGGCCCGCGTCTTCCAGCAATTGGTTCAGATAGATCGGCGTAGAAATGATCCCCCAAAAGCCCGATTCGGTATAGACCGGAAAACGTGCAATAATCGCAACTCCACCTTGGACGAGGTTCAGAGGGCCCGCGATGACAGGCTTGCCGCTTTCCTTAACCGCAAGCGCCGCCTCTCGCTGCTTCTCGTTTTCCAAGTAGTTCAAGCCCAACGCCGCCTCGTTTCCCTCGAGCGGATACATGTAGCGAATCACCAGATCCGGCGCCGCAGCGATGTTCACCAAACCGGGCTTTGCCTCGAATATCGAACGGGCGAAGTGGTAATACTCCTCCTGAGAAAGGTCCGGCTTTACCGAAAAGTAAGTACCCAAACTCGTAACCAAGTAGAACGAGGAAAACGCTTCAGCCTCCAAGCGGTAGCGAATCGCGTTCGCTTCCAGCAAGGCCGACTCCTCTTGGACCTTGATACTCTTGTCGAGATCGACCTCCCGCATGACATTCCGGAAGGAGTTCGCCACCAAGAGAACTAGAATCGAGAACACAGCGACCGAAATCCAGTGCACGACACCCCGCACGAAGAACCGTGATTCCTGTTTGCTCGGATTGTAATCCATAAATCGACTACCCCCCCCTCGGGTCTCCGGGAAAACGGTTCCGCAGATAGAGTGGTGACGAGGAGAGAACTACTATTAACGAAAAAAAACACCAAACCTTTAAGCGGTTCGGTGTTTCGAAAGTTTCGGAGATGACTAAGCTAGGTTCGCTAGGCGCGACCTTGGTAGCTCTTGTCCTCAGGACGGATCTTGATGATCTCTCCCTCCTTGATGAAAATCGGGGTCTTCACTTCGATGCCGGTTTCGAGAACCACGGTCTTCTGCACGTTGCCGGAAGTATCTCCACGCACCGCCTCCGGAGCCTCGATCACCTTCATCTCGACGGAAGACGGAAGCTCCACGCCCAAGGCATTTCCATCGACGAAAAAGATTTGGTAGCTCTTGCCTTCGATCAAAAAGTCCTTCGCATCCCCAACGACCTCCTGGGTGATCTCGATGGTTTCGTAGGTTTCAAGATCCATAAACGCGTACATATCACCGTTTGGGTAAGAGTACTCGAGGTCCTTGATTTCCTTGTGCAGCACCTCGTAGGAGTCGCCCACGTTCGTGCGGTTGTGGATGACCTTGCCAGTCTTCAGGTTCTTGAGCTGCATCTGGCAGAGCGCCGACATGTTGGGCGGAGCAACGATTTTACATTCGATCACCAAGCAAGGTTGCTTCTCGTATTCGATGACGTTGCCGCGGGAGATTTTGTTTACCTTGGTAGCCATAAGGAGGCGAAGAGTGGAGAGTGAAAAGTGAAGTGTGAAGAAAGAAATACTGCGGATCCCAATTCAAAATCCACTTTTTACCCCTCTCTCAATTCCTCCTACCAGACGACCGACCAAATCGCCTTCAAATAGCGGCTTTCCGGACAATTCGACATCACCGGATGATCCGCTCCCGCTCCCGTACGGTCGAGAATCTGCAACCGGCGCCCCGCTCGATGGGCCGACCGAATCGCCATGCTCTCGAATTCCTCCGCGGAAAGCTGCCCCGAGCAAGAGTAGGTCGCCATCAGTCCCCCCGGCTTCACAAGCGTGCAAGCGAGCTGGTTGAGGTCCTCGTATTTCTTCATACCTTCGGCTTGCTGATCCTTGCTGAAAATGAGCTTCGGCGGATCGAGGTTCACCAAGTCCCATTGGCGACCGTTGCGCTGCATCTGCCGCATGAACGAAAATGCGTCGCAATGGGTCCAATTGATCCGTGCCTGCCCGTTCAAGTTCGCATTGCGCTTCCCCTGGGCGATCGCCTTCTCGTCGAGATCCACCGCCGTCACCTCCGCTGCGCCACCGAGCACCGCAGCGTTGAGGGCGAAACCACCTGTATAACAGCAAACATCGAGCACGTCCTTGCCCTTGGCGTACGTGCCGAACCGCTTTCGATTGTCCCGCTGGTCGCAAAAGAAGCCCGTCTTGTGGCCATCCCGGAAATCCGCTTCGTAACGGATCCCGTGTTCCTCGAACTTGGCGAAGCGAATGTCTTCCGAAAGGCTCTCGTCAACACGGATGCCCTCCAAGTCCGCGATCTTCTGATCCACCTCCACGATCGCATCGCTCGCATCGAGCTTTTCCTTCAGGTAAGGAATCCACTTCGATAGACGCTGGTAAACTCCGTAGGAGTGTACTTGAACACTCAATACGGAACCGAGCTTGTCCACGATCAAACCGCTCAAGCCATCCCCATCCGAGTGAATCACGCGATACGCCTCCGTGCTCGCGTCCAAGGCCATCGTCACTCGACGCAGCTCGATCGCGCGGTCGATCAGCTCCAGGAAGCCCGCTTCGTCGAAAGCGTCCTCGCCATGCCGGTACATCCGAAGCGGTACCCGAGCTTTGCCATTGTAAAGGCCCGATCCAAAGATTTCCCCCTTGCGATCGTAGACGGTAACAATGTCGCCAGCTTCCGCGGCCGCAGACACCTTGCCCAGCATCGACTTGTAAATCGTCGGATGAAAAGTAAAGGTCTTGATCTCGACCCAAGGAGCGCGGCGACCAGCGGTCGAAGCACTCGGCTTCTCGCCACCCTTCCGCTTCCAAACGTTCTCGTTCTTCATACGTGAAATAAAACTAGTCTCCCTTCGTCTCTTGGAGAAATTGCTGACGCGTGATATCGTGCAAGGTGACAACCCCCACCACCCGACCTTCGTCGAGGCGACTCACCACCGGCAACGCGATCCACTCCGTATTCACGAACTGCTTCGCTGCCTCCCGTATACGCGTGTCTGGATACACCTTTGGGAAGGTCTCCGAAATAAAGATGTCCCGAACCTGCTTCTTCGGCGATTGGGCGCTGACGATCTTGACCCCTTTGCGATGCACCAAGCCGACATAGTGCATACCGTCATCAACAACTGGATACACCTTAAATCCCTCGCCCTTGATTTTCGCCCACGCGTCTTCCAAGCTCATGTCCTCCCGCAAGGTATGGACCGTATTGGTCATGATCGAGCCGACTGGCATGTTCTGCCAACCTTGGCTCGGACGCAGGATCGGGAACTTGCGAAGGTTGATCCCGTCCTGCAGCAACAATGCCTCGTAAATGGGCACATGGCGCAGCTTGCTCGCGATACCGAACGATATCAGGTTCGCCAGCATGATCGGCAAGATCAGGTTGTAGTCGCGCGTGAGCTCGAAGATGATCAGGATAGAAGTGACCGGAGCCCGAATCACGCCCGCGAACAAGGCCCCCATCCCCACCAACGCGAGGACATGCGGCAACAAGCCCGGATGACCCGTCGCCATCTCAGTCACCACACCGAGAGCCCCACCAAGCATCGCTCCAATAAAAAGCGTCGGCGCAAAAATGCCGCCCGAACCACCGCTCGAGTACGAAAAGATCGTCGCGACAAACTTGCCCGCGAACAAAGCCAAGAGCACCCCCAGTCCCAAACTGCCAGCCAGCGCGGAGGACAGGTCCAAGTACCCGATGCCGAAGACACCCATGTGCCCAAGATTCTTATACACGAGAGCTCCCGTACATCCCGTGAGCAAGCCGCCCAAGCCAGGCATCATCCAACTGTATTTTCCTCGGACCAACTTCACTCGCTCGCGAGCCCTCAGCATCCCTTCCACGAAAGCGTGCGAGACAAAACCCGCCAAGATCCCGAGCACCACGCTCATCGCCAAACTCATCCCGGACAAATGATCCGGATGAAACGGGACCTGAAACATGGAATCGGTTCCCAGCAGCGAGCGTTCGATCACCGCCGCAATCACCGCGACCATCACGATCCCCGCAAACGCCTTGTGCTTCATGTCGCCCATTATCTCCTCGATCGCAAAGACGATAGCCGCTAGCGGAGTGTTGAACGCCGCCGCGATACCGCCCGCGCAGCCGAGCGGAATCAAGGCCATGATCTGGCGAGGCGCCAAACCGAACCAACGCCCCACCCAAGAAGCGATCGCCGCCGACAAATGCACCGTCGGACCTTCCCGCCCCAAACTCGCGCCCGTGCCGATCGAGGCCGTCCCCAAAACAAACTTGCCC
>JBNKSG010000309.1:0-4350 GCA_050297195.1 Opitutaceae bacterium
ACTTCGACCCGTCGAAGAAGAGAACGATAGGAGGAAACTGGGCGCCCTGCTTCATGTCTTCCGCATAGCCGGAAACGGCTTCGTCGTTGGTCGCGACTCGGGTCTGGGTACCGGAGTAGATGTCTATTTGGTCCAGGGCTATTCTCTGCAAATTCATGTAGTTAAAATTTAGATACTCTAATTGCTAAAAAGTGGGGAATGGGTGAGACTTGCGGCAAGCGAATTTGTGGCAATGAAAATCGCCTAGGATTCGTTTTACCGGAATAAGAGCCCCTACGAGACGCTCCTAGTCCCCAAAGACCCGACATGAAAAACAAGATGAGAAAACGACTCGCCGCCGCCCTCGCGATCCCCCTTATAATCAGCAATCTTATGGCAACCGACCCCAAAGAATCTAAGGAACTTGAAACCATAACCTTCGGCGCCGGCTGCTTCTGGTGCGTGGAGGCGGTCTACCAGCGCCTCGACGGGGTGGAAACAGCTGTCAGCGGCTATATGGGCGGAGACGTCGAGAACCCGTCCTACAAAGCAGTTTGCACCGGAAAGACAGGCCATGCCGAGGTAGTGCAGATCAAATTCGACCCCAGCGTTACCCCCCTGGAAACATTGATCGACTTTTTCTGGGAAGCGCACGATCCCACCACCCTCAACCGCCAAGGCGCCGACGTAGGCACCCAGTACCGCTCCGCCATCTTTTACGAGAACGAGGAACAACGGAAAATAGCGGAGGCCTCCCGAGCTAAAGCGATGGCCTCAGGGAAGTTTTCGCGCCCCATCGTTACCGAAATCACGGCGGCCAGCGCCTTTTACCCTGCCGAAGGCTACCACCAGGAATACTACGATTTGAACAAAAGCTACCCCTACTGCCGCGCCGTCATCACGCCAAAGCTGAAAAAGCTTGGCTTAGAGTAGCAAGCCTCAGCGGCACTCCATCGAACTAAATCAACCACTGCATGTCAGCTCCTGAGCTCGGACGGAGCCGATAAACAGGGGCGCGGAAGGGGAGCCTCGCAGAATAAAGCAGCCGGGCCTTGCGGGATAAGGGGAGATTCGTTTAGGGTCCCTGCCGATTAGCCTTCTCTTAAATGTTCCCGAGCCTCTCCTGTATCGCAACAGTCCGCATTGCCACCCGTTTCGCGAGGACCCTGCTGCTAGCTATCGGGACCCTGGCGCCCGAAGCGGCATTCGTCTGCGGGCAAACGACCAACAAGCTCGAGCTCGGCCTTCCCGAGTTTCGCATCCACTCCACCCAGGAAATCGGAACGACTCGCGGGAGCCGGCTCGTGGCCGTGGACACAAACGGCAGGATCCTCTACTCCAGCGAAGGCGAGCTTTCGGGGTTTGACGGCACCGAATGGAAGCGCCTCAGCACTCCTGGTACGCGAACGAACGAAGATCTTATCCGAATCAAGGAGGGCCCAGACGGAACCCTCTATGCCGGAGGCCTTGGCTACTGGGGAAAGCTCGAAATCGACGACAGCGGACGCTACCAAGTAGTCGACTTCGTCACCCAGGATGAACAGGCGAACACCTCCATCGAATACTTCGATCAAATCGAATTCCTCGGAGACTATGTCTTTTTCAAGGGAGCCAACCACCTCGTTCGATGGCACCCCGAACAGGGAAGCCACCTTTTCCAAGTCACAAACATCGATCTCGTATTCGCTCTCAACGATAGCCTCTACGTCTCGAGCAGCTCAGGTTTCCACAAACTCGAGGGCGATCGCTTCATCACCTTCCGCCCCGAAGATGTACCGCTCGCGCCCACCAGTCGCTTCATTCGCTCACAACCCTGGGACGACAGACAGGCCGTCCTGTTCAATACCCAGCACGGCCTCGTCCTCTTCGACGGAAAAAACTTCGAGGACATCAAGGACGATTTCGAAAGAGATAGCGGCTTCGTCTGGGCAAACGACATGGTACGCCTCGACGACGAAACCTTGGTCATAACAACCATTCAAAGTGGGCTTCACCTCGTCAATCGCGACGGCCATTCCACCCTTACCCTCGACAAGCGACTCGACCATCGATTCCTCGACTGCGGCATCATCGCAGTCGCCCCCGACAAGACACTTTGGGTCACGCTCTCCGACGGAGTCGTGCAAATACAAGGGGTTCGCCCGATCTCCTACATCGACCAACGCCTAAACGTGCCCCTCAACTACTACGATCCAGCTCGCCTGGACGGGGAGATGGTCATTCGCACGAACGGCAGGATGTTCAAAGCGATCTACAATAACTCCCAAGCGCTATCCCACTTCGAGCCATACAACGTCCTGCAAGACCAAAACGTGTTCGAGATTCTCCAATACAAGGATGGAATCATCGCCTCCACCAATCGAGGGATCTACTTCATTTCCTCCAATCAGCCACCCACCCTCCTGGCAGAAATCCCCTACGCCTATCGTCTGCAAACGACAACGTTCGCCAACCCACAGAAGTTCATATTCGCGACCCCCGAACAAACCTACATCGCAGAAATCGAGGGAACCCAGCTCGACATCCAAGCAACCTTGTCAACCAACGGAATCTACAACCTTATTTTGGACGACGCCCACGGCGACTTCTGGCTGGAGCGCGGAGTCTCCAACGTGGGCCGAATCACGAAAAAGGGCGAAACCTATTCATACACGGAATACGGGCCGCAATCAGGAATCACCGCCAACCAGTGGATTTCCATCTGGCGCTACCAAGGAGAAGCAATCTTCTCAACGCGAAAAGGCCCCTTTCGCTTCGACCGCCAGAGCGACCGCTTCGTACTAGCAGAAGACATCGCCGCTCTAATCCCAGAAACCACCAAAAAGCTTACGCGCCCAGCCCTCTCGCCCAAGGGGGACCTATGGGCCATATCCTACGAGAACCCTGTCGTTCTTCGCAAGCAGGAGGACGGAAGCTTCACCCCAGACTTCCACACCTTACGCAAGATCAGCAACCTGCACATCGACGAAATCCGCTTCGAGCAAGGCGGCGACACCGTCTGGCTAATCAGCCGAAAGGTCCTCACTCGCATCGACGACACCGCAACCCAAAGCCGTAGCGCCATCCCTCCTCCACAAATCGATTCCATCGTCGACTTGCGCACCGGAAAACTCCTCTCCCACTTCGGCCGCGACGATATCGAATTCGAGCCTGTCCTCAACTACGCGAATAACAGTATCCAGCTCCAGCTGAGCACCCCCTACTACCAAGCCACCGGAGGCATCAGGTACACTTATCGCCTATCCGGAGAAAACGATCAGTGGAGCGAACCCATCAGCAGCTCCCTAATAAACCTAGACCGCATCCCCTCCGGGAAATACACCTTTGAAGTCAAGGCCATCGCCGAAAACCAATGGAAGAGCTCCCCAACCAAGCTCGCCCTAACCATATCGACACCGATCTACCGAACCCTCCCGGCCTTCGTCATCTATGCCATAAGCCTCGGACTGCTCCTCGCCCTTGTCGTTCGGATACGACATAAAAAACTCCTGCACCGCCAACGTCTCCTCGAAGAAAAAGTCGCTATCCAAACCCGAGCCCTACGCGAAAAGAACGCGCAAATCCACGCGGCCTTCCTCAACGAACGCGAACTGAAAACCAAAGCGGAAAAGGCGAACCTAGCGAAGAGCGAATTCCTCGCCATGGTCAGCCACGAAATCCGGACTCCCATGAACTGTATCATCGGGATGGCCGACCACCTGCTCGCGACGCCCCTCGAACGCGAACAATTCGAAATGCTCAGGGCAATCCATTCGAGCGGCCAATCCCTCGTAGCAATCATCGCCGACATCCTTGACTTCTCAAAAATCGAAGCCGGAAAAATCGAGCTGGAAAACATCCCGTTTTCGCCTGCTCAGACCGTAACAGACGTATTCAAACTCTTCCTACGTTCCTGCGAAGAAAAAGGCCTTGTCCTGAAAACCGAAATTTCCAGCGAACTCCCTGCCGTGGCGCTCGGCGATCCAACCCGCGTGAAACAAGTCCTCATCAACCTCATCGGAAACGCCCTCAAGTTCACCGAGCACGGAGATATCACCATCAGCCTCGCCACAGCGAGAACCACCCCAAAAGAAACCGTTCTCCTATACACAGTAGCCGATACCGGACTCGGAATCGAGGAGGGTAAAATGGAACGCCTCTTCAAAGCTTTCAGCCAAATCGACTCGTCCAACACTCGAAAGTTCGGGGGGACCGGACTCGGACTGGTCATCAGCAAGAAGCTCGTCAACCAAATGAAAGGAGAAAGTGTCTTTTCCAAGATCAACTTGAGATCGAGTTATCATCAGCTAAAAAATTGAGAATCAGACATACCAAAGACAGCCTTTCATACAAGATATGGATTGTATGAGTATACAGTGATGTCTTTTAGGT
>JBNKSG010000310.1:0-4343 GCA_050297195.1 Opitutaceae bacterium
GTATTTGCTCATCGATGAAGATACGAAGCTTCGCGACTTCAAAAACGAGATCCGCTGGAACAATGCGGCCTACGGAATTCGTGGCCTGTAATCGACGATGAACTACAAGGAAATCAGGGAAGAATGCGTTGCGGCGAACAAGGAGCTGCAATCGCTCGGACTCATCGACATCACCTTTGGAAACGTGAGCGTCCTGGATCCGGCCGCAGGCGTTTTTGCGATCAAGCCCAGCGGGGTGCCTTACGACGCCCTGACGCCTGAGCAAATGGTGATCGTCGATCTCGAAGGGAAGATCGTCGAAGGCGACTTGCGTCCCTCCTCGGACGAGCCGACGCATCGCCGCCTCTTCATCGAACTCGGAGACAAGGGGATAACCTCAGTCGTTCACACGCACTCTCGCAACGCTGTGGGATTTGCCCAAGCCGAACGTAGTATCCCATGTTTGGGTACAACGCACTGCGATTATTTCCGCGGAGCGGTTCCGGTGACGCGGGCTATGACGGTGGAAGAAGTCGAGGGCGCTTACGAATGGGAAACCGGCAACGTGATCGTGGAGCTTTTCTCGGAAGTGAATCCGCTCGAGGTCACGGCGGCTTTGGTTCGCAACCACGGTCCCTTTGTCTGGGGCAAGAGTGGAGCGAAGGCCGTGGAAACAGCCTTTGCCTTGGAGATCGTAGCAGATATGGCGGCCAAGACCTTGGCCTTGAATCCGTCGGCTGCGGGCGCTCCCGCTCACCTGCTGAAAAAGCACTACGACCGCAAGCACGGTCCGGGCGCGTACTACGGACAAAAGTAGGTTTAGTAATAGATTTAGCCAAATCGCCCCGCTCGGACTTTTCAAAAAGTCTGGGCGGGGCGTTTTCGTTTTTGCGCGGATCGTACGGTTTTATGCGGTGCCACACAGGGGCGGATGGTCATTTTGACCCCATTTGGAACGCGGAATAAGAGGTGGCTTTAGCAAAGCTTATCGGTGTATCAGTTCCTCGAATAGGCGAAGGGCGAGTTTGCTGATTGGGTGGTACACGTTACATTGTAGCATAAGCGGGGACCGTGGGTTTTCGGTCTTCAACAAACGTTGAAAGAGGAGAGTGATTGCGATGTTACGAAGTATTAAAGATCTGTTTGGGTACCCGGTTAATGCGGTAGATGGCAAAGCTGGAAAGCTCAAAGACATATTGTTTGGGGATCGGCATTGGAGGGTGCGCTATATGGACGTGGAAACACGTCGAGGCCTGCACATCAACCTTCGATACCTTAGCGAAAACAAGTCGGAGGAAGAGTTGGTGACGCGGCGTTTGATCGAGAGAAAGGACCTTGGCGTGCCGAAGCTGGGGCTCGATCGGCGCGAGATTCCCACGAACTTGACTGTGGATGATGTGCAAAAGTGCGAGGGCTTTGGAGCTCACCTCACTGCCGAAGAAAAGTACGAGATGGAATTTCGCCGTTTCTTCCGGCATGCGATCTACGACGAGCGTCCCTTGTTCGGCAGCTATGGAATCGCCGGCTACATGCCTCCGGTGACTGCCTACGAGCATACGGACGAAGAGATTCGCAGCCATTTGGATCGCATGGGCGAGATCGCGGGAGAGCACTTGCACTCTGCCAAATCGGTGATCGGCTACCATGTCGTCGGCAAGGATGAAACGCTCGGCATGGTCGGGGACTTGATCCTGGACGCTGAAAACTGGAGGATCGCGTATTTGGTTTTGGATACACGTCATGGAATTCCTTCTCGCAAATACTTGGTCGATATGGGATCGGTGACTCGTCTCGACTGGTCGAGCTCCAGCCTGGAAACGAAACTTACCGCTGACGAACTCATGGCGATGAGGCGCTACTGGGTCTACGATCCTGTCAACAAGGACGAAACGGATCACGAGTTCGACTACAGTGGAAAGCCGTGTCTCCGGAATGTGATGGAAGACGTTTTTTAGGGAATCTTGATTATCCTGCGGAAGCCGTAGCCGCAATATCGAGGGTGCGCGTCCGCGGAAGAATCGGGCACGCCATCGGTTTTCGCGGTCTGCTTGAATTTGGGCGGCTGCGAGCGAAGGGTTGCGCGTGGAGGGGTGAACTGTTTTTGTCCGGCTTTTCATGAAAGAGAAGCGTGCAAATACAGAGAGAAGGGGAGCGGCCGCCTAGCTATGGGGCTGCAGCCTACCTTCAGGCGGAGCGTCTTGCTTTTGCTCGTTTTGGTCACGCTCTGCTTTGGATGGTGGCCCTTTACCTTTTCGCCCGACAATGACGTTGAATACCGAGCGGATGCTGCGGCTTGGGCGTTTAATCCTCGATACGAAGCGGGAGACTCGGCGGCCAGAGGTGTGGCCTACAGCGAATCTGAGATCGATACGCGAACTTGGTCGGGGGTGACGATTCAGGTCGTGCTGCGGGGTCGCTCGAACAAGAGCGGGCTGGGCGTTTTTCTGGAGTTTTTCGAGGAAGATGAGGAGGGCCTGCCCGCTTTGCTCGTTTCCCAGTGGCAGGACCATTTGGCGATGCGGAGCCGTCGGAACTCGTCGGAGGTAAAACGCGGCTATTCCGAAATCGGGCATCGGGAGACGTTTGCGGGCAGCGATTTCGTGGAGCTGGTGGTCAGCTCGGAGGGGCAAAAAACGCACGTCTACGTCGACGGTCGGATCGTGGAGTCGCGGAGCAATTTTTCGCTGCTGGGTTCGGACAACAAGTTCGTCGGACGCCTGGCGATCGGCAACAATGCGGATGGGACGCGGCCCTTCACGGGCGAGATCCGCAGCGTGAAGATTTACGATGCTTTCTACCGGGCGAAATCGAGTCGCTTCGCCGCTGCGAAACCGGTTATCGATTTCGATTTGAGCAAGGATGCGGTTCCGGCTGGTCTGAAGTTGGCAGAGTCCTTCGAACCGGCGAAGCGAAAGATGCTCAACGCGGTGAACGCCGTAAACCTCGATAAGGCGAGCTATCGCAGCGACATCGTAGTGAATTCGCTCGGTTTCATTCCGGTCGGCATCTGTTTTGCGGCGGCTGCGAGACGGCGTGTGAAGTCCTACGTCGGCGTCCTGGTCGTGGTAGGAATTTGCTCGTTCTGCTTGAGTTTCAGCATCGAGTGGATGCAAGGCTACATGGTGCATCGCGACTCGAGCCAACTGGACCTCTTGCTTAACACGCTCAGTGGCTGCGTGGCGGTGATGGTACCGAGACGTTGGATACTTTTCCTATAGGGCCGCCTTGGCCTCGATTGCCTCGAAATTCCGCGGGGCGAGCCCGTTCATTTATCTCTTTGCTCAGCGGTGATCGGGCGCTAGGTTTCATCCTGTGAAGTTCATACTTTCCTTGGATCAAGGTACGACGAGTTCGCGAGCGGTGTTGCTCGACGAAAAGGGGCAAATCGTGGCTGCGGGCCAAGAGGAATTTCCTCAGCTCTTTCCTAAACCCGGCTGGGTCGAGCACGATCCGGAATCGATTTGGGCATCCCAATCCTATTCGATCGAAAAAGCGTTTGCGGCGGCGAACTGCGGCTGGGAGTCGGTCCAGGCTATCGGCATCACGAACCAGCGCGAGACCGTGGTCGCTTGGGATGCCGAGACGGGTGAAGCTATCGGCAATGCGATCGTTTGGCAGGATCGCAGGACGGCGGACTTCTGCGACCAGTTAAGGACGGAGGGTAAGGAATCTTGGATACAGGATAAAACGGGACTTTTGCTCGATCCCTATTTCTCGGCTGGAAAGATGAAGTGGATCCTGGAGAATCGTCCGGAAGCGGCAGGTCTGGCGAGCTCCGGACGCCTGCGATTTGGAACGGTGGACACTTGGCTGGTTTGGAAGTTGAGCAAGGGGCGTTGTTACGTGACGGACGTTTCAAACGCGTCGCGCACGCAGCTCATGGATTTGCGAAACTGCCAGTGGGATGCGGACTTGCTCGAACTCTTTGGCGTGCCCCAGGCGGCTCTTCCCGAGATCGTGGATTCGAGCGGCGAGCTTGCTGCGACTTCTGCGGAGTTTAGCGGAGGCAGGGAAGTGCCGATCGCGGGAATCGCTGGCGACCAGCAAGCGGCCTTGTTCGGGCAGCTCTGTTTCGAGCCGGGGATGGTGAAGAGCACCTACGGAACGGGCTGCTTTGTCCTGATGAACGTTGGGCGAGGGCCGGCCGTCTCGCGAAATCGTTTGCTCAGCACCGTCGCTTGGAGAATCGATGGAACGACGGAGTACGCCTTGGAAGGGAGCGTTTTTGTGGGAGGATCTGCCGTGCAATGGCTTCGCGACCAGTTGGGCGTTATCAAGGATGCGAGCGAGATCGAGGAGCTTGCGAGCCGCGTGGAGGATTCGGACGGGGTCGTTGTGGTGCCGGCTTTTACGGGACTGGGCGC
>JBNKSG010000311.1:0-4333 GCA_050297195.1 Opitutaceae bacterium
CCGCGGGTCCCTGCAAATCATGGATTTTCCACGCATCCGGGTTGACAGCCAAATTGGGAGGAACTAGATTGGTCGCCCGTCGATACGGTTCGCCCTTCGACGGACTTGCGTGCCCAGGTGGCGGAATTGGTAGACGCGCTAGATTTAGGCTCTAGTGTCGAGAGACGTGCAGGTTCGACCCCTGTCCTGGGTACCATCGAAAAAAGAAGCCCGCTCACCGAGCGGGCTTTTTTGTGTCCTCGTGGGAGCGTGCTTGTCACGCGATCTCCCACGAAGATTTCCAATTCAGCGAAGCTCAGTCGAGCCGGGTCAACGCGTAGCGGCGCGATACAAGTCGGTTCACCTCGTAAATCTTGTCCTCGAAATCCAACTGCAGCGCCTCGAGCTCCTTCAGCTTCGCATAAAACGTTTCCATCTCCGCATCGTAGCTAGCCCGCCTTGCCGTATAGTCAGCGTGGTCAGGATTCTCCTCCAACCAGCGCTCCTCCTCGCGGAGTCTGCCTTTGCGCTGCGACCAAATATCACGCATGGGCCTCACAGCCTGATCGTTCCGATCCCTGTTCAACAAAGCGACCTCCAAGGCCTGCTTGTACTGCGGCGCATGAGAGTAACCCTGCAGGTCCACTCCCACTTCGAGCTGCGCATCCGAAAACTTGGCTATCGGCACCAGATCGATCTTCAGCTCGTAAACGCCTTCCTTCAAGCCGCTGACTCGAAGAAGCTCCCGGCTGAACGTTTCGCCCGCATGGCACAGGGTGTACCCCTCTTGGGCATCGTAGGGCAGCACCCAAGGCAAGCCCGTAGCGGTGTAGTCCCAGCTCAGTTTTCCCTTCTTCGCAACCAGGTTCTCGATCGAGCCACTCGCGTCCGACTTCTCGACCCGACCTCGCTTGTCGAGCGTGAGCTCGATTTGCGAAACCGGCTCGATTACGAATGCGTCCGCGAGCAGAGCAGTCGCCATCACCACATGCCCCTTGGCTTCCGGATGCACCGCGTCACGGACCAAGGTGAAGGTCGGATCCTCCCGACGCTGCTCGAAGGTGATGCGGCGCATCGGTGTCGCCATATCAACGAAGTTGAGGCCGGCGA
This sequence comes from Opitutaceae bacterium, assembly GCA_050297195.1. Lineage (GTDB taxonomy): Bacteria > Verrucomicrobiota > Verrucomicrobiia > Opitutales > Opitutaceae > Pelagicoccus. The sequence continues at coordinate 1,090 of JBNKSG010000311.1, forward strand.
GCTGCGCCTGCTCGGCTACCCATTCGGAATAGAAAGCAAGCACCGACGGATAATAGTCCCGCATCGGCCGACGCGTTTTCACCCAGGGAGCTGCCTGACTACTTACGCGGACCTGGCGCGTATCGAAGTAGCTCGGCCCCATGGGTATCGCTTCCGTGAACTTGCCCAGTTTGCGAAACAGCTCCCCCATCCCCTTCTCGTATGCCTTGAAGGTATCGAGGTCGAAATGCTGGTAATGGCCATCGTTCATACCTAGAAGCACAGAAACGTAGTCCGGCTCGAACGCCGCAACGTCCTCTTGGAATCGCAGCAAGGCATCGTTCGCTTGGTCTCCACTCACTCCCGCATTGCGAAAGTGGATACGCTTGTTCGGGTAACGCGTATAGAAGTACGTCTCCACGTACTGGGTGTAGAGGCATTGGTGCGTGATGCTGTCGCCGAGAAAAACAAAGGTGTCGCCATCCTCCAGCTCCACCAAATCCGCAAATGGGATCGGAGCCTTTTCGGGGGCTGCAGCCAGCGAAGCAAAGCCCAAAAGGCTCGCGAAAATGAAAAATGCGGGGACAATAATCTTCATACGTAGCGCGAACTATTGCGCCTCCTCCGCAAACGACAAGGTTTCAACAGGATTTCAGCGCTCCGGTCCATCGAAACAAGAGAGAGGTACTCGGCCGCATCTCGTATCTTAGATCTCCGAAATCGCAGGTCGGGGCCTCGAGGCGGCGACCTGCAGAATGAAGAAATACTTCAACTATTTTCCCGTACTTCCGAAACCACCGCTGCCGCGCGTCGTTTCACTCAGCTCCTCCACCATATCGTAGGAGATCGGGGAGCAATCGGGAAAGATCAGCTGAAACAGGCGCGTGCCCGCCTCCACCACGAAAGGCTCGCTTTTGATATTGTCCACCGCAGCCATGATCTGCCCGCGATAGCCGCCGTCGATCAAGCCAATGGAATTCGCCATGCGCAGCGGCGTCTTGGATATGGAAGAACGTGGGATCAGGAAATACGCCTTTCCATTCACCGGCTGGCAGGAAATGCCGAACTCGATGAACTTCGTCTCGCCTGGCTCCACCCGCAACTCCTCGATCGTGTATAAATCGAGTCCAGCATCGCCATCGTGAAAATGGCCATGGTTTTGGTAACGCTCTTTTGCGGCGTCATTAAGGGGCTTGATGAGAAGGTTCGCGGAAGTCTCAGACATGCCCGCAATACGAGGCGAAACACCCCCGCTGGCAAGCCCGCAGCTCGACGGACTCCCCACTTCGCTTGTTCGCTCCGTAACCACCACCGCGCCGGCGGCGGAAAGGAGCTCGAGTCGCCAGGCGGGGCGACCTTCCGCCTCGCTGCCTAACATCACTTTTCCACGAGAGCGAGGCTTTGCTTCTGAACGCAACGAACGTCCTCGGATGCATCGACGGCGAAGCGTTCAGTCGCAAACCTGACGCAGGCCCTAGTTTCACGTATCCACTAATCGTGTACACTAAAAAGAACAGGCTCGAAACACGTCGTTTCCGGCCCTACGCGTTCCGATCGAAGGGACGAAAACGAGTTTCGAGGTCCGGTTCCGGTTTCGGGTCAGCCAGCGATTCACGGGACACGCGATCGCTCTAGGCCTAATCCGGCTGAAAGCAGGTACCATATTATGGATACATCTTTTTATATACCTAGAGCCTCTGAGCAATCCGTGGAAGCAAACTCCCACACCAAGAAACACAAATCAACCCTTCCAGAGAACGCTACCATCCTTGTGGATTCGTACCATTTTCACGCCAGGATCGCGTCCACGCAACCAGTTGGCCTTATATTCCTTGCTCCTTTCCTCCCCGATACCGGTCTAGCGTTTGAGCATTTCCAGATGAGAGGCCGCGACGGAGCTGGTCCCTCGTTCGCGAAAACGACTGCTCGCGAAAGACTCGAACACCTCCATCGGATGCCCGAACAGCCAAAATCCCCACAGCCAAGCGCGCTTCGAGCGGGCCCACCTAGCAAAATAGTGATCTCAAATCTCGCAATTTCCCCAAAATCTGTCACCGTCTCGACTATCTGAATACTTGTTCGGAAAAACGGTGAATCTGTTCCGATACGCGCTCATCTGGGTCGCCGCCTCCAACTCGGCCGACGCCATTGACCCTCCCCTTCCGCAGCCTCCTCCTGGGGAAGGAGCCATTCCCCCGTTTCTTTTGGCGCCCCTTGCGGTGAGGGATTTCACCGAAATTGCTGCCACAAGGCCAACGAGCGTCACGCTTTACAAGGGAGTTCGCCACCAAGGCCGTGACCAGCGAACGCTTCGAATTGGAAAAAAGCCAGAAGACCTGCTCTAGCCTGCCTTATTCATGAGACTTCTACTACGCGCCCACGAATCCCGTACGGAAGCGGCCTGCCTTGGTTCGCGACCGAAGCGGGGGGTCAAACCCAGCCTCTCCCGCGAACCAGCGTCAAAACCGCTTCAGCACTGGGCTCGCGGACTCTCGCTACGAATTTCACGAATAATGCAGGCTAGGAAGCCTTTCTCCCATATCACAACAAGCGGCCTGCCAGTGCCTTTTTCAGACCGGCCGCAAGTGCAGAAAAACCGAACCACCGAACAAAAATGTCTGAAGCTAAAAAACAATTCTGGAAGTATCTCGATGGCCTTAACACCAAGAACGCCGAGAAGGATCTAAGAAAACGACTCAACAAACTGTCGCCGGAGAAAATCGCCCAGTTTCAGGAGCACTTCGATCACGAGATGGACCGGGCCTTCAGTTGGGACCTTTGGGGAGCTGCCTATATAATGGAAGGAGGCTGCTCGGATGACGGCTTTATCGACTTCCGCTACGGCCTGATTTCCCGAGGCAGGGATTGCTTCGAAGCAGCTCTCGAGAACCCCGATGTCCTCGCCGAACGCATAAAGCAGGATGAGACCGTTTCCGACGAGTCGTTTGGATACGTGGCGGCCGAGGTCTACGAGGAAAAAACGGGCGACGAAATTCCCTACGCGAATATTAACCGACGCAGCGAACCGTCTGGCCAAAATTGGAACTTCGACGATCCCAAAGAATGCGCCCGTCGTTTGCCAAAGCTCTGGAGCCTCTACGTAGAGTAACGGCCCCAGCCAGAAAAAGACGGGGCGATCAGCAAAGGTTGAGGAAATGCCCCCCGCCATTTTCACCTTAATCTTCCATCGAAGTATTCGGAGATAGAGGGATAGAAGATAGAGAATAGGTAGAGCCACCCAAAGTAGCGAGGAGCCCCCCCCTCC
>JBNKSG010000312.1:0-4304 GCA_050297195.1 Opitutaceae bacterium
ACCGGGCAAGCTCGCGCACGTCCCGCAGCGCCCACAACCCCTCCTTGTATTTGAGCGAGTAGATCAATTCCCGCAAGGGACCGCGAAACAGCGCCAAGGACCACCCCTGACCGAACACAGGCTGCAGGTGCTCGCAATGCATGCAATGCGACCGCGACTCGGTATCCCCGAAAAAAGGAAAGCCGCAGGTCAGGCACTTCGGATCCTCGATAAGCTGCAGCCGCGGAACGCAATCGCGACAAACTCCCGAATACCGCGACTCCACCACCGCTTCCCCGCAGCCCGCGCACTGGCTGGGAAAGGCGGCCTCCAGGACGGCGTCCAGAGAACGAGAAAGAGTTCGGGGTAATTTCAAGAGATTGGGATGGGTAAGGAAGCGAGGTTCACCCTCGGCCCGCAGCTCACAAGCGGCCTGTTCAAGAAACTTGCAGCTTAAGACAAAGCTGCCTCCCTGCCCTCAGGAAGCAAGCCCAGCCGTGAGATCCACTCGATTTGGCCCGCGACTCCGGCCAAAAAAAGAGGAGCTTCCCATAAAGCAGGAAGCTCCCCAAAAAATTCAGCAGCTGGTGCGGCCGATTCGCCAAGGCTTACGACACCGTCGCAGCCGCCGCAGCGAAGCGGGCCTTTTCGCCAAGCGGAGTCGAGATGTAGCGTTCGCCAGCGCTCGCCGCGATCGTGACGATCATCTTGCCCTTCATCTCGGGGCGCTTGGCAAGCTGGAGCGCTGCCCAAACGTTAGCGCCCGAAGAAATACCGCAGCTGATGCCTTCCTTGAGGGCAAGCGCTTGGGCTGTCTCGAAAGCGTCTTCGTTTTCCACCTTGATGATGTCGTCGATGATCTCGGTGTTGCAATTCTTCGGAATGAAGCCGGCCCCAATCCCTTGGATCTTGTGAGGCCCCGGCTGGCCACCAGAAATAACCGGGCTGTTCGCTGGCTCTACCGCCACCGTGAAAAGCTCCTTGCGACCCTTGATCACTTCGGAAACGCCCGTGATGGTGCCACCTGTTCCCACTCCAGCGACAAAAGCGTCCACCTTGCCTTCGGTCGCTTCCCAGATTTCTTCCGCAGTCGTCTGGCGGTGAACCTCTGGATTGGCAGGGTTTTCGAACTGCTGCGGCATGAAAGCCTTTTCGCCGTACTCCGCAACGAGCTCCGTAGCGCGAGCGATAGCGCCAGGCATCCCCTTGGTACCTGGAGTCAAAACGAGCTCCGCGCCCAGCATGCCGAGCAGAACGCGTCGCTCCATGGACATGGTCTCAGGCATCGTCAGGATAAGACGGTAGCCACGCGCTGCCGCGATGAACGCCAGAGCAATACCAGTGTTGCCAGAAGTCGGCTCGATGATGATCGAACCTTCGCCGAGCTTGCCTTCCTTCTCGGCTGCCTCGATCATCGCTTTACCGATACGGTCCTTAACGCTGGAGAGCGGATTGAAAAATTCACATTTGACGTAGACGTCAGCAACGCAGCCTTCAGTGAGGTGGTTGAGCTTAATGAGCGGGGTATTGCCGATAGCGGCTGTGATATCAGGGAATGCTTTTGCCATAATGGGTGGTTATATGGGTTTCTGACTTATCATAGTCAACATTTGATAACGCCGTGCTCCATCAACCGACATCAACGCACAGAGTTTAGACATCGATTGCAATAAGAGGTGATTCAAACATCGGACTACCCCTTTCAACTGCTCGCCCCACGCCCAGCTTGAGCTATACGCACTCCTCGACCGCAAGCGACGATTCCGTTTCCCAGCCATCGGAGCACCCCATGCTGCCCGCCTCCGAGAACCAACGAGGCATCGCGCTCAACACGCTTAAATTGACACAAGTCCGCACGACCTTGCTACGTCGAGCTTCTCCGTCTTCGACGTTCAACAATTCGCTTTCAACCGAATCCCCCATTCGTATCACCAAATCGAATACCGCTTTCAAACGAACTATCCGACTACGCATATTCGTATCATCGAGCGTTGCATTCTCTTCGCCGACTTCACCGAGCAAAACCAAACTTTGGTACACCACTTGGCTGAACCACTCACGCTCACGCCGGTATACGAGCAGAAAAAGCTCCGCAGATTGCCGATAGGCAGCCATCAGCTCATTGACCGATTCCATTCGAAGGCGGGCAATCAATAGGGCCAAGCCCAACGCGGGGCCTTCCTCACCGACCACTTTCCGCCCCTCGAAGGATTCTGGGTTCAAGCCAGCGTAGGTACGCCATGACTCGCTGGCCACGTGTATCCGCTGCTCAATCTCCGACACACCCAAATATCCAAGATCGCTTTCCCAATCAGCCCACAGGTCACCGACCACTCGACGCCACTCGTCCGCGCCTCCCTCTATCCCCCACTCCCGAGGCAGCTTCGAAGCCTTTGCAATCGCCGTCACCACTTCGCCCAAGGCAGTGCGGCTCGATACGACCACATCTCGGAGCCGAAGCGGAACCTCGCCCAGCACTTGTTCGTAAAACTCGAAAGCGCCCTTCTCTATACGATCCCTTTCTTCATTGAACCGCTGGGAAAGAGCCACCACATGGCAGGTTTGGTCGTCCTCTATAGTCCTCGCAACCTTCTTCGAAAGAGCGTTCTCCGACACGCTTCGAATCGCGAAAAAAACAGTCGCCCCCACCACAAGACAAAAGGCAATCAAGGCAACAATTCCTGCCGCATTGGACAAAAGCTCCGGGGCGACCATTCTTAGAACCCCTACCAACCCTCCCGCAAAACACATCGCAACGACGATCGCTCCTCCGCCTCCTCCCGACGGGTTGGCCGCCTCGCTATTTGGTACCGTGCTCATCTCCCTGCCTCCCATACTGAATCGTTACGCTGTAAAAGTGGGATAATAGCAAAATCCGTTGGTTCGCATCAATCGAGTGATAGGCCTATGCTACCTGTGCTAGAGCTAGCAAGAACGCACCCTGTTCACTCGAAAAGAGCTTACTGGACAAAGGTACAACGGGAGAGCGAAAGGGGAAATCAACCTAGAAGAAAACAGCTCAGGCTGGGAACTTGACCTACCATCTCCCACACCCGCCCTCGCGGGGTCAGAGCACCCGCGAAAAAAGAGCTCTCAAATCAGGGAGGACAAACGGATAGCCTGTTGCCTCCAACTGCCCAGGCTCAGCCCGGATGCTCGAAAGCAAGGCCTCGTCCGCCATTTCCCCTAGGACCGCGCTAATAACGAATCGCGGAGCTGGCAAAAATGCCGGCCGTTTCAAAGCCTTCCCCAAAAGGCGAGCAAACTCCTTCTGGCGAACCGCCTCCGGCGCCACCAGATTGACAGGGCCACGAGCCTTCCCTGCAAAAATCAACCAATTCACGGCCCCAATCCAATCCTCGAGCGAAATCCATGGGAACCATTGCTGCCCATCCCCCAGCGGTCCGCCGAAACCGAAGCGAAACGCTGGCAGCATCTTTGCCAAAGCCCCTCCCCTCGGATCGATCACCACGCCCGTACGCAGAAAGCAAACGCGCGTATCCACAGTTTCGGCACGCGAGGCTTCAGCCTCCCAGGCCTCGCAAAGCTCCGCGAGGAATCCTTTCCCTCTCGCCGACGTTTCAGTAAAAACCGTTTCAGGATCGCTGCCATAAATCCCGATTCCCGAGCCACTCAACAAAACCGAGGGCGGCGATTCCAAACGCTCGATGGCTTCCACCAAAAACTTCGTCGCATCCACGCGGCTCGACCAAAGCCGCTTCTTTCGCTCCTCGTTCCAGCGCCCCGAAGTCAAGCTTTCGCCCGCCAAGTGAATGATGGCATCGAGCCCTTCCAAACGGGCCAGCTCGATTTCGCCTGCGGCAGGATTCCAGCGGATATCGGTTTCCGAGAGCTTGCTGCGGGTGACGACAAAGACCTCATGCCCTTGAGCTCCGAGCAGATGCTTGAGTTGCGTGCCCAGAAATCCACTACCTCCAGTAATTGCAACCTTAAGGGTACGAAATCCCGGCAACGCTCGCTTGAGCTCCAAATCGCGTCGCGTAATCCAGTGCCGATACGCAAAGCTTTTATCCAGCTGCCGCTTGACGACGTTTTTCCCGATTTCCCCAATCGGCATTTCGCACTCGATCGAATCGATCAAGTGGCACGCTTCCGGTCCTGTCGGTTCGAAGACGTGGCGATGCGTCCAGCTCTTGAACGGTCCCCTCTCCTGCACATCTGTGAAGCCGCGCCCCTCTTCGCCGGGGGCGGCGGGCTTTGACGGCAAACTGACCGAGGAGAATCTCGAGAAAGAGAAGAATGTTCCCTACAGCATGACCGGCGGTATCTACCTGGCGCAGATGGGCAAGTCCACCGTGCCGGAG
>JBNKSG010000313.1:0-4218 GCA_050297195.1 Opitutaceae bacterium
CTTTGGCTTAGGGGAAATCGAGTTGACGGAGGCGCGTGAGTCGATGTCGCGAGGGGCGAAGGTTTCGTCGCCTTCGCTGCCGGAGTCCGATTCGGAAGCCTTGCAGCGCTTGACGGACGGCTTGTCGGGCGGGAGGTCGGTTATCTCCTTGTTGCCTTGGTTGGACGAGCTTTCGGCGAGTCGGGACCTGCAGGGGGAGCTTGACCGAATCGAGGATGCGGAGGCGTTGCTCTCGGGGCGTTGGAATCAGGGAATCGAGCTCAGCCTTTCGGTCGCCTTATGGGGCGGGACGGCAATTTTGATCGTGGTGGTAGCTGCCGGAGTGTTTGTGCAGCGGCGCCGCTTTGCTGCTCTGAGACGGAGAATCGCGAAGGACTTGCACGATGAAGTGGGGAGCAATTTGGGTAGCGTGCGTCTTGTAGCGGAACGTTTGCAGCAAGATACGAGCGGGCCGGATGCCCAGCGGGACTTGAGCGATCTCGTGTTGATGGCCCGGGAGGCATCGGCCTCGCTGATGGATGTCGTTTGGATGACGGACAAGCGCTCGCTGAAGATGTCGGAGTTGATTCCGAACCTCAAGAAGCGGGCGGAGCGGGTGCTCAGCGGGATCGAGCTGGAAGTGGAGATCGACGTGGAGTCACCCGATTTGGTGGTCCCGCTCGCGGTGAGGCGGCAGCTGATGCTCTTTTTCAAGGAAGCGGTCCACAACTGCGCCCGGCATTCGGGAGCGAAGAAGGTCCGTCTGGAAATCGCCCTGAGCGGAAGCGTTTTTCGCATGGAGCTTTCCGACGACGGTTGCGGCTTTGATCCGGATGGCTTGAGGGATGGCTGGGGGATTGACAGCATGCGGGAGCGGGTGGAGGAACTGGATGGTACCTTTATATTGGATACAGGTCGCGGAAAGGGGACGACGGTAGGTTTCTCGATTCCGCTCAAAGGCTTGCTCCGTATCTACGGGAGCGGTTATCAAAGTTCGAATTAGATGACACCGATAAACATATGGATTGTGGAGGACGATTCCGGCTATCGCCGCAATCTTCAGATCTCCTTGCAGCGCCAGGATCACATTACCTGTAGCCGAACGTTTCCGAACTGTATCAAGTTCTTGGAAGCGATCGAGTCGGGCGAGCGTCCCGACGTGGTTTTGATGGACTTGGGATTGCCGCAAATGGGAGGTGTCGAGGGGATCGAGCGTCTCAAGGCGATCGATCCGGATGTAAGCGTGCTGGTGCTCACGGTAGAGGAAAAGAAGGACACCGTGATGCGGGCCCTCGACGCGGGCGCGATGGGGTACCTGCTCAAGGCTTCGAGCGTACAAGACATCGTGAACGCGCTCGAACAGGTCATTCATGGAGGCGCGGCATTGGGCGCGGGCGTCGCCAAGCTGGTGCTAGGTCAGGTGCGCAAACCGGTCGCTCGCGAGGATTTTGGACTCTCTGTCCGTGAGATCGAAGTGCTTGAGCAGCTGGCAGAAGGGCTGTCCTCCAAGGAAATCGGAAGCAAGCTCTGTATCAGTACCGCTACCGTAAACTTCCATCTCGGCCGCATCTACCAGAAGCTGGATGTGCAGTCGCAGACCGGAGCGGTGGCGAAGGCCCTGCGCAGCGACCTCATCTAGATAATCCCAGCCTGCGGCGGCGCCATTGGGTCGCAGGTCGCGTGACGGGCGCAGCTCCGACGTTTGAGCGGCGCCATTGAAAACTAGCAGATCGACTAGTAGACGGAAGGGAGGCGGGCTGGTATTCTTCATTCAACCTCGAGCAACTGCGGGGCTTTTAAACCGATTTCACGATTTTCCCCGCAACGAAGTTTTCTCCATGGCCCCCCTCAATCGCAGAACCTTCCTCAAGAAATCCGCAGTAGCGGGTGCCTCGGCGTTTGTCTTGCCACGATTCAGCATTGGCAAAGCAGGGATTTCGGCGAATAGCCGGCTCAACATTGCCATGATCGGGGCGGGCAACATTGCGGGTATGGCCTACAACGGCTGCAAGGGCGAGAACATCGTGGCTCTGGCGGACGTGGATTCGACGATGTTCGGGCAGCAGCGCGAGAATCATCCGGAAGTGCTCGAAGCCAAGCATTTCGCCGACTTCCGCGTGATGCTCGACAAGATGGGCAAGGATATCGACGCGGTCTGCATCAATACGCCAGACCATACCCACTTTTCCGCTACCATGCACGCCATGGAGATGGGCAAGCACGTCTGTACCCAGAAACCGCTTACGCACAATATCTGGCAAGCGCGTACCCTGAAAAAGGCCAAGAAGAAGTATAAGGTGGTTACCAATATGGCGGTGCAGGGCCACACCTACGATGGCATTCGCCAGATGAGGGAGTGGTACGAAGCGGACGTATTTGGCCAAGTTCGTGAAGTCCACTCTTGGATCCAGGGCCCGGACTGGCGGCCCATCGAAGAAGGGCGTTGGTATTGGCATAAGCCGGACCAGTTCCCCATGAAGGTCGATCCCGTCCCGTCCCATTTGAATTGGGATCTGTGGCTGGGGCCAAATGCGGCGGATACGGAGTTTAGCGAGCTTTACCACCCGAAAAGCTGGCGCGGATTCAATGCGTTCGGAAACGGATTGTTTGGCGACTGGATGCCGCACATCGCGGATGCTCCAGTCTGGATCCTCGATCTCTTCGAGCCAGTTGTGGTGGAGTTGATCCGGAAAGACGGTGGCAATGATATCATCGTACCTGACGGAAACACGGTCCGTTGGGAGTTTAAGAAGCGTGGGTCGAAGGCTCCTTGTACCTTCTACTGGCACAACGGTGACGCGAGCTTCATGCCCGAAACTCCTGAAGGTTGGACTTGGGGCGAAATGCCGGGTCTCGGAACGATGTACTTCGGCGACAAGCAATTAGGGTTCACCGACGAACGCTCCAACAATCCTCGCCTCGGCAACAAGGAGGCGATGAAGGAGTTTAAGAAAGCTGGGTATCCAGATGAAAAATACAAGCTAGTCGAAGGCGGTCCCTTCAAGGAGTGGACACGTGCCATCAAGGGTGAAGGCCCGGAGCCAGGCGCGAATTTCGACTACGCCGCGCCTTACACGGAAATGATGCTGATTGGCGTGCTCGCCGCTCGATTCGGCGGTCGCATCGAGTGGGATCCCAAGCGTGGCATCACTAACCGTCCGGAATTGAACAAGTACGTGCGTCCGAGCAAGGTTCGCGAAGGATGGGATTATGGCAAGGACCTCTGGAGGAAGCGTTCCAAGTTCGCTGTTTCCTGATAAACCGAATTGTATTCAAAATTTTAGATCACATGTTAAACCTCCCCAAAAGCATTTGTCTTCTCGGCTCTGCAATAGCATTGTTGGAAGTCGCTGGCGGGGAGCCAATTTTTGATGGACGTTCCCTTGATGGTTGGCACATCATGCAGGTGCCTGCCAACGACCTTTACCACGCCACCGGTGAAAACTTCATGGTCGAAGGCGGAGCGATTGTCTGTTCTCAAACCGAGTCTAAGCACGGTGGTTTGCTTCTCACCGATGCGACCTTTCTCGACTTCGATTTGGAACTCGAGGTGAGATCCGATTGGGGCTGCGATTCGGGCATCTTTCTCCGATGCACCGAAAAGGGGCAGGGGATCCAGATCATGAACGATTACCTTCCGGGTGGCAACGTAGGCGGGATTTTCGGTCAAGGCACGGGGAGTTATCTCTCTCGGCCAATCCAGCTCGCCGAGGAACCGGACAGGGGTGGCATTGTTGCCTGTGACCGTTATAATGGTGTCGCGAAGGACGGTCTCGTTTATTGTATCGACGCGGATGCTTGGAACCATCTGTGGAAAGCGGGCGAATGGAATGAGCTAAGAATTCGTTGCGTAGGTGCGGAGCCGCGCATCACGACTTGGGTCAACGGTATCAAGGTCATGGAAATGGATGGCCGCGTTTATCGAGCTCGCCACCTCAGGGACGTCGAGCAAATGAACTGGGATGCCCCGTCTGCTTGGGATCAGGAAAAGGTGCAGTCCATCACAGGCAATGCTGGGAGCATAGGCCTGCAGGTCCATCCCGGAGATCGTTGGAAGCAGGGCGGCGAAGTCCGTTACCGCAACATCCGCCTCACGCCAATCAGGTAGTAATCAAACCCTTTTAATTAAAAACACTGTATCCAAATTATCATGCAAGAAAGTAAATCCCTAGGATCTCCCTTCCAACTCGACGCTCTCGGCGCGTCCTTCGCGTTCCTGGTGCTTCGCCTCTGGCTGGG
>JBNKSG010000314.1:0-4204 GCA_050297195.1 Opitutaceae bacterium
AGAATCGGGTTGTGCGAGCCAGCCTCATAAGGCTGGTGTTGGTTTCTGAAGGCGAAAGTAAGTGTTTGGTTATGTGCGAGGACCTTGGCTGACACGCCCTAGCGGCCGAGGATTTCCACTCGATTTGGTGATGAACCTTTTTTTTTTTGGGGGGGGGTTAGGGGGAGAATTGGATGGGCATCATGATCGAGGCGTAGACGGGTTGGCCTTCGACGCGGATGGTCTGGTATTGGATGTGGGCGACGGCTCGCATGGCGGCTTCTTCGAAGCCTGGGGTGGAGATGCTTACGACGCGGGGGTTGATGACGTTGCCGTCGGGGTTGACGATGAACTCGACGCTGACGGCGGCGCTTTTGCCGGTGTTGGCGAAGGCTTCTGGGTAGAACTCGTCGAAGGCGGGGATGAAGCGGGGGGTGGGGGCTTGGTCGAGCTCGAAGGAGGGGGTGACGGGGACGTCGAGCTGCTGGAAGACTTCGCGGCCCATTTCGACGTTTAGCTTGTGTTCGAAGGCGATCTTGAAGGTGAAGGGGATTTTGACGCGGACGGCTTGGGGCACGCCGTTTTTGGTGGCGGGCTCGAAGATCCACTCGGAGGCGGCGAGCATGGCGGCGAGGCCGAATTCGTCGTGGGTGGCGCGGTCTACGACGGGCTCTACGACGCTTCCGAAGACGTCGACGGAGGCGATGACGATGGCTTCGCCTTCGATGCCGCGGGCGTAGAGTTCGGCGGGGTGGGTGGGGTCGACTTTGTAGATGGCGACGGGCGGGATGAGTTCGCCGTCGTTTTCGGGCTTGCCGGTATCGCCTTGGGCGGATGCGGCGGAGCTGGTTCCTAGGTAGGCTAGGAGGGTGAGGGCGATGGCGATGCTGTGGGGAATGCGGTACATGTGTGGGCGCGGCGGGGAGTCGCCTCCTTTCCTACTTGCTAATTCGGCCGGGAGTCTAGCGGTTTTAGTGGATTTGGGGGAGGAAAGGCGTTGTTTTACGAAAATAATGGAAGACGAGCCTGTTGAATTTCCTATTTCCGACGTGTTGGACCTGCACACCTTTCGGCCGGGGGAGGTGAAGGAGTTGTTGCCGGACTACTTCGAGCTTTGCTTGGAGAAGGGGATCACGCGGGTGCGGGTGATCCATGGCAAGGGCACGGGGGCTCTTCGGGAGCTGGTGCATGCCCAGCTGCGCAAGATCGCTTGCGTGCGAAGTTTCGAGCTCTGCGACCAGACGGGCGGCGGCTGGGGCGCGACTTGGGTGGAGCTGGGTTCCGGGTCTTAGGTTCCGGGGGCCGGGGCTCTGCGGGAGCTGGAGAGAGGGGGGGGGGCGTCGCTTACGGCTACTCGGCGGAAGCGCGGGCTTTGTCCCTGAGGGATTGCTTGTAGGATTCCATCTGGGGGCGGACGTGGGTGTCCATGCAGCTGGGGCAGATGGAGTGGGTGAAGTCGGCTCCGGTGCGTTCGTTGACGTACTGCTCGATTTGCTCCCAGAGGTCGCCGTCGTTGCGTACCTTCTTGCAGTAGCAGCAGATGGGGATGAGGCTTTCGAGGCGGCGGACTTGCTGGTTGAAGTTGAGGATGCGTTCGGCGACGCGCATGCGGTTCCAGATCTCGTCGGATCCGATGGGCTTTTTGAGAAAGTCGTCTACGCCGGCGTTGATGGCGGCTTCGAGGTTGGGGCGGGAGCGTTTTTGGGCGGTGACGAGGACGAAGTAGGTGTAGCTTTCCTTCATGCTCTCGCGGAGCTTGCGGCAGAGCTCGAGTCCGTCCATCTCGGGGAGCATCCAGTCGCTGATGACGATCTGGGGGCGATCGATCTGGAAAGCGTCCCATGCCTGCTGGCCGTCTTCGTAGGTTTTGACGTCGTAGCCCAGCATGCTGGTGACGTTTTCGAGGAGGCGTCGGGTGGTTTTATCGTCTTCGACTATGTGGACTTTGAATTGGCTGCTCATTGCTTCTCTTCTCGAAATCTATCGGTTGTGGCTGCTTTGGGTGAATCCCTCTATCGAGATAAGGACTGTTCACTTGGGGTTTGACGTTTCATTTACGTTTCCTGCGGGAAATTCGGATCCACAAAAGGCTTTGCAATCGGAGGGGGATGGGTCACCGATAGGGGGTGAAATTGCCCCTTCGCGCCTTGGGTTGTGGTTTTCCTTTGGGAAGCGTTCGCGCGTGCCGTCTTCGGATTGGACGGACCACCTTGCGAGGCGTTTGGCGGGCTAACCTTTTTTGAGAACATGGCCACCAGCACGGTAGAGAACTACATCAAGAACATTTATACGCTGCAATTCGAGCAGGGCGAAGGGGGAAACGTGGGGATGGGCGATCTCGCGACTTCCCTGGAGGTGACTCCCGGGACGGCGACCACGATGGTGAAGTCGTTGGCGAAGACGGGGCTGGTGGGCTACACCCCGCGAGTGGGCGTGCAGCTGACGTCGCAGGGCAAGGAGCTGGCCTTGCTGGTCTTGCGTCGCCACCGGATGGTCGAGCTTTTCCTAGTGAAGGTTTTGGGCATGGATTGGCACGAGATCCATGACGAGGCGGAGGCTCTGGAGCATGTGATCTCGGATCGGGTGTTGGAGCGCATCGACGTGTTGCTGGGGCATCCGGAGCTGGATCCGCATGGGGACCCGATCCCTGACAAGAGCGGTGCGATCGCGGAGCGCGACTTGCTGCCACTGGTGGACTGCGAGCAGGGCCAGCGCGTGATCGTGGGGCGGATCGAGGACCAGGAGGACAGTTTTCTCAAATACCTCGAGAGCAATGCCCTGACGCCGGGGCAAGGGCTTCTGGTGGCGGGCCGTGACCCGCAGGCTGGGGTGGTTTCTTTGGAGTTTAGCGATGGGGCGCGGCGCCAGCTCGGATTTGAGGCGGCCCGCAAGATCAGCGTCGAACGGGAGGACGCCCAGTGATCGAGCAGTGGGCTTGGCTTATCGCTCTGTTGGCGGGCTTTGCGGCGGCTTGGATTATCCAGGCGTACCGCTTGCGTACGCCCAAGGGCTTGCCCGAGGAGGAGCGGTCGGAGCTCGAAGGTCGATTGGCGGTCGCCGCGCAGGAGGCTGCGATCTTGGAGGAGCGTTCCCGCTCCGGCGAGGCGGCGTTGGCGGAAGCGAAGGGCGAGATCGTGGAACTGCGCGAAGCGAACACGGGGCTGAGCGTGAAGCTCGCCAGCGCGGGCGAGCGTATCCAGTCGATGGAGACGCGTATCGAGGAGCAGAAGAAGGAGGTCGCGGAGCTGCAGAAGAAGCTGACGGCGGAATTCGAGAGCTTGGCCACGCGGGTGCTGGACGCGAACTCGGAGAAGTTTGTGGCTCGCAACAAGGAGAGCCTCGACAAGTTGCTGGTGCCGCTGGCGGAGAAGATTACTGACTTTCGGGCGCGGGTGGATCGCACCCATGACCAGAGCGTGAAGGACCGAGCGGAGCTGGTGGCTCAGCTGAAGACTTTGGGCGAGCTCAACCAGAAGATGAGTACGGAGGCTCGCAATTTGACGACAGCTCTGAAGGGGCAGACCAAGACGCAGGGAAACTGGGGCGAGCTGGTTTTGGCGACTGTATTGGAAAAGTCAGGACTGGAGGAAGGTCGCGAGTATCGCACGCAGGCGAGTTTTACCTCGGACGAGGGCAAGCGCCAGCAGCCGGACGTTTTGATCAACCTGCCCGAGGGCAAGCACCTCGTGATCGACGCGAAGGTGAGCCTGGTGGCCTACGAGCGGTGCGTGAACGAGGACGACGACCTGAAGCGCGAGATCGCGCTTAAGGAGCACATCCAAAGCGTGAAGAACCATGTGCTGGAGCTGAGCAAGAAGCGCTACGACGCTTTGTACGAAATCCAGTCGCCCGACTTTACGCTGATGTTCATCCCGGTGGAGCCTGCTTTCGTGATGGCGATCCAAGCGGACGATACGCTGTTCGACTATGCGTTTCGGCAGAACGTGGTGATCGTGACGCCGTCGACCTTGCTGGCGACTTTGCGTACTGTAGCCAATATTTGGAGACAGGAGAAGCAGACGCGAAACGCGATCGACATCGCGGAGAAGAGCGGGCTGCTCTACGACAAGTTCGTGGGCTTTTTCGAAGACATGCAGAAGATCGGCGAGCAGATCGGTCGCAGCCAGGACGCTTACGATGCGGCGATGAATAAATTGTCCAACGGGCGCGGAAATCTGGTGAACCAAGTGCAGCGCTTGAAGGACCTGGGAGCGAAGGCGAAGAA
>JBNKSG010000315.1:0-4152 GCA_050297195.1 Opitutaceae bacterium
TTTACGCTTTGTCCGTTAGATTTAGCTGCTGGCTCCTTTGTTTGAGCGAATGTAAAACGATTTCCAATTTGTGGTAGCTTGAGCAGGTGCAAAGAAAATGGATTTGACAGATGGCAGCAGTTTATGACGTGTTACGGTCAGAGTTCGCAGCCAGTGGCTGATGAATCTATCGAGGTCTCCGCAGAACCAGCCTGGCGAATCTGCGGTTTTTTGTGTCTAGACAAAGGGATTGATCCATTTGGGGGCTGTTCGGAGTTTACGTTGAGTACGAGGTGAATCGGCGACGTAACTGGTCACGAAATCGGCTTCGCTTGCAGACTTGAGTCGAACGACGACGACGAAATTCTGGATTACCAATGTGACGCGGCTTTTGTGATCGTAACGCTTCTTTTTCGCATCCCACCCTGCTTTGAATTCCAAAGAGGTATCTTGAAGAGCTATTTTGATCCATTGAAGACGTTTAGCTCTCTCGGGAGAGAAAGTATCTTTCACCCCGCCGCGGTTTGAGGATTCTTGGATTACGTGCCCGAAGTCGCGTTGTCGAAAACGCACTGAGATACCGTCATGGGTGAGAATCGGCTTAAGGCAGTAGGTGGTTTTGAAATACGCTCTGCAGACATCTAGATTGCTTAAATCTAGAAGCGGATACTTGGGGTCACCATCCGCCATCGAGTGCGATTTGAAAGAGGTTGAATTTTTGCTCGCTCACTCCTGTCGCAACAATGCGGCGGCCCAGCTTGCTCTCGAGATAGTTGAGGAGAGTATCCTTAGCGCTGCCCTTCTGCGTTGTCTGGTTTATGCGAGCTGAGGTTAACCCGGTGAGAACATCGCTGAGTTGGGTTAGAACAGACTCTTTCGAGCGCACCCATTGCACTGTTTTGAATGTCGTGAGTGGGTTTGCATTTGAGAGGACTTGTTTGAGCTCTAGCAGTCGAGCGGGATGTTGGTTGGTCTGGTAGTCGCAAAAAATGTTGTAGGTGTTACTCGCGCCGATCCAGTGGTGAAGCATTTGATAGTAGAATTTATAGAAACTAAGTTCGGCTGAGTTTTGGTGAAAGCGAGTGAGATCGACTTTTGCGATGTCGATGGCGATTGCCCTGTATCGAAGATCGAGACCCTCGTTGAGAAAGAGGTCGATAAGTGCTTGGTAGAATTCGAGGCGAGAGGGGGACACTTTTCTCGATTTTATTTCTCCTCCGATTTTGTATTTATCTCTCAATACATGAATCTTTTCTTTCAACTCCTTACGCATAGTGGTCGGAAGCCAGAGACTGCCGATGGTCACGAATTTCGCCAAGGGTTTGTTCGAAGTGAGTAGATCAGGGAAACACTCGTCGCAATAGATGTCGAATAGGGTTGGGGGCTGATTCATGGCATGTGTATTGTTTGCGAGCTACTGGCGGTGAGTTCGGCGAAGAGGGTGATTCGGATGTTTGTGAGGGTGGAGCGGGATTGCTCGTGTTGGGCTTCCAGCTGGTCGACCAAGGCCATCAGTTGATCGACTTTTGCCACGATACGGCGTTGTTCAGTCTTTACCATGCTCGATTGTTGAGTTCGTTTCTAGAGCTTTGAGGATAAACTCAAGATTGATTGCGTAATGAGATAATGGATACATGCTTTTGATCGGGCGAGTGAAAATGTTGCAGGCGGCTTGGGCGGTGCGGGCTAGACTTGGGGTGTCGTGAGTGTAATTGTCGCCAATTGGAACGTAGTTCCAGACACGGCTCCAATTTGTGAGTTTGTCAGCCGGTGGCGATGGGCTAGTGGAAGTCCGTGAGCGAGAGCTGGACGTTGTTCGAGGTTTTGGTTGGTGGTAGGCACTTAGGACGAAGAGCTCGTGGAAATTCCTGTTGCTAGACTGCCCAGGGTCCGGGCTTTGCCAAGCTAAAGGTTTTTACGTAAGCGAGGTTTCTCCGAACTACGCGGCTTTTCCGCCCATGCTTCGCTCTTCTAGCTACTCAGGGTTCTATACCTTAAGACTTTCTTAAGTGGGGTGGGCGGCTTTAGGTAGGGGGTGG
The DNA here is from genome assembly GCA_050297195.1 of Opitutaceae bacterium. Lineage (GTDB taxonomy): Bacteria > Verrucomicrobiota > Verrucomicrobiia > Opitutales > Opitutaceae > Pelagicoccus. The sequence continues at coordinate 2,019 of JBNKSG010000315.1, forward strand.
GGTGCCGAAGGGAGCGGGCTTGTCGAGGCTGCCGGCTTCGGCGTTCTTGGGGGCCATCTTGGGAAAGAGGAGGACAAGCTCGGTGACGTAGTCGCTGTAGTTGATGCCGTCGTCGCGAAGGATGTCGCAGAGGTTCCAGAGTTTTTAGACGATGTGGTTGTCGGTCGTTTGGCAAAGGTGGATAGGCCTCAGTTTTTTAGACTGTAGGTTGTTTTTTTGCCCACGAAGTTCACGAAAGGGGCACAAAGGAATTTTTTAAGCTGGGAAGTCTCTACCAGCGGGTTGAAGAGGTGGCTGTTGGCAGTTCCCTCGAAGCCCGGATAGGTTCCTTTCTCGGCGAGGAACGGATCGACCAACAAGCGGGTGCCTGCGTATTCGATGAGCAGCGTCGCGTTTCGGATTTGTTGAATTTTCATATTAGATTGGGTGGTTCGAACAGGAGGAGCGAACGATCTAGAATAGGATGACGATAAGTCGTTGCTAGCGACTGCTATCGATCAATCGAGAGGCGAGGGGAGCGTATCGAGATACGAATCGAGACGAACGCTCCAGAATGGGGGATGCTTTGCCGAGGAAAACGGGCACAAAAAGACCGAAGGAGTGTTTTCCTTCGGTTTGGCTGTTTTGCCCGGCTTTTCTGCGATACGCCGTGGCATTTTTTCGATTCTCGAAAAAATGGTGGGAGATCCGAGGTTGGCTCGCTTTGCTCGGGGCTTTGCCCTCATCGCTTCGCGATGCCCCATCTCCGCTGCGCTCCGTCAAACTCTGCTCGTTCTCGCCTCGGATCTTGGAGACGATTGTTGTAGCAGGACACAAAAAGACCGAAGGCGACTTATCCTTCGGTTTAAATGGTGGGAGATCCGAGGCTCGAACTCGGGACCTCTACCATGTCAAGGTAGCGCTCTAACCAACTGAGCTAATCCCCCATTTCCATTTCGACGTTTTGGGGCGAGCCCCAGCGGTCGGAAATTTGAAGGCCAGAAGTTGGTATCGATCGATTTCTTGGGCAAGAACAAATTTCGCTAAATTTCAGGCGTGATTTTCGGGGGTAGGACAGCCAATTTCTGAGGTGTCCCTATAAACTGCCGCCATGCTTCAATATCTGAAAATCTCTAATCTCGCCTTGCTGGAATCTGCTTCGATCGATTTCGAATCGGGGTTTACGGTCGTCACGGGAGAGACGGGCGCGGGCAAAAGCGTGTTGCTGGGGGCCTTGAGCCTGCTCTCGGGGGCGCGTACGGACAAGTCGGTCATCCGTTCGGGCACGGAGCAATGCGACGTGGAGGCGGCCCTCTGGTTCGAGGATTCGAGGGCGATCGACGAAATGCTGGAGGGAATGGACCTGCCTGCATGCGAGGAGGGCATGCTGGTGTTGAAGCGTTCCTTGCACGTGACGAAGCCGTCCCGCATTTCCATCAATGGCAGTTTCGCGACCTTGACGAATCTGCAGGAGCTAGGGGAAACGTGGATAGATTTTCATGGCCCGGGCGAGCCGCAGCGACTTTTGAAGAGCGAATGCCAGCTGGAGCTGATCGACCTTTACGGTGGCTTGGAGAAGGAGGCGGTAGCCTACGAAGCGCGCTATCGGGAGTGGCGAGCGGTCTTGGGCGAAATCGAGGAGCTGCAGGGGGCGTCGCAATTGGCTCCGGACCAGATCGATTTTATCCAATCCCAGTTGCGGATGATCGATGCCTTGGAATTGTCGAGCGAATCGATCGATCAGCTGGAGCAGGATTTCAATCGGGTGTCGGGCGCTCAGGAGCTCTTGGAGCTGACGGCGGAGTTGGGCAATGGCTTGAGCGGCGACGAAGGGGCTTTGAATTTGCTTTCGCAACTGTCTCGGGCAGCGGAGCAGGCGGCGGAGTTGGATCCAAGCCTCTCGGATTTGGCGGAGCGGCTGAATGGCTTGATCGTGGAAACCCAGGAGTTGGGTGCCGAGTACGAGCAGCTCGGCTCGTCGCTGGAGTTCGAGCCGGAGTTCGCCCAAGAGGTGACCCAGAAGATGAACGACTGGCAGGACTTGCGTCGCAAGTACGGTCGCGATGTGGATGCGGTCCTGGCCGCCCGCGATGAAATGTCTATGCGACTGGAATCCCAGGGAGATATCCAGGGAAATCTGGAGCGGCTGCACGGG
>JBNKSG010000316.1:0-4149 GCA_050297195.1 Opitutaceae bacterium
AGCTGGACGGCATTGACACCGTCGTCTTCGTGGGCGGGCTTTCCTCCAAACTGGAAGGCGAGGAAATGGCAGTCGAGATTCCCGGATTCAAGGGCGGCGACCGCACCGACATCGAGCTCCCCGCCTCCCAGCGCAACTGCCTGCAGGCCCTCAAAGCCGCTGGCAAGCGGATCATCTTCGTCAACTGCTCCGGCTCCGCCATCGCCCTGACTCCCGAGACGGAAAGCTGCGAAGCCATCCTGCAGGCCTGGTACGGCGGACAAGCCGGCGGACAGGCCGTGGCCGATGTATTGTTCGGCGACTACAACCCGTCCGGCAAGCTGCCCATCTCCTTCTACCGGGACTCGTCACAGCTGGGCGACTTCGAGGACTACTCCATGAAAGGCCGCACGTATCGGTTTACCAACGACGTTCTCTTCCCATTTGGCTACGGACTCAGCTACACGAGCTTCACGTTCGGAAAGGCGAGCCTGAGCAAAGCGACCATCAAAACCAACGAAACCGTCGAACTCACCGTCCCCGTCTCCAACGCGGGACAGCGAGACGGCACGGAAGTCGTCCAGGTCTACATCCGCAAAGTCGACGACACGAACGGCCCGCTCAAGACGCTGCGCGGATTCGCCCGCGTCGAGCTCGCCGCCGGGCAGACGCAGAAGGTAAAGATCGCCCTCCCCCCTGCCGCCTTCGAATTCTACGACCGCTCGCTACGAGCGATGGCCGTCACGCCCGGCCAATACGAGATCCTCTACGGCAACTGCTCCGCCGCAGACGCCCTGCAATCAACGGAGCTCACGATCCTGCAGTAACCGACGAAAATCTTACTTCAAACACCTCAGGTAATTTTATGACGAAACGAACCACATTCCGTGCCCTCGCAGCCACCGCCTGCGTAGCGCTTGGCTGCGCCGCGCTTGCCGCCACGCCTCCGTCGCCCTACGAGATCGGCACCTGGCGAGGATTTAGCGACAGCGCTGTCTCCTACACTTTCGACGACAACTCGCCGAAGCAGTTCTCGGTGGCGCAGCCGATGTTCGACGAAAGAGGCCTCTCCGCGACCTTCTTTTGCATCGTTGGCAATCTCTCCGAATCCCGATGGGCAGAGATCGAGAACGCCGCGGCTGCCGGACACGAAACCGCCAGCCACTCTATGACGCATCCCGATCTCTCGTCGCTAGACGACGAAACGCTGGAGTTCGAGCTGTCAGAATCGAAGGCCCTCATTGAGGAACACACGGGGCAAAAGTGCGTTAGCCACGCTTATCCCTTCTGCGTGGTGCCGAAAGAATCGATCACCTCCAAGTACTATCACTTCGCCCGGAGCTGCAATGGTTCACTCGTCCCCAGCTCTCCCACTGATTTCCTGAGAGTCGGCGCATTAGGCCCCGACGACGGCATGATCGCCCCGTCCGACAACGCCGCCAATACAGGCAGCTGGTTGGTCTGGCTGATCCATGGCATCGACGACGATGCAGCCTGCTGCCCGATCGACTCCCAGCTTCTCGAGGCGAACCTCGATTACGTAACGGCCGATCCCAGCAAGTGGTGGGTCGAAACCTTTGGCAACGTGAGTCGCTACATTCAGGAGAGAGACACCTCCGAGATAGCAGTCGTCTCCGAAGAAGCCCAAAGCATCACGCTTCGCCTGACTCATGAGTTGGACAACGAAGTATTCAACTATCCCCTATCCTTGCGTCGACCGATGCCAAGCGGTTGGGTAGCCGCAGCCGTCACCCAGAACGGCGCCGAGGTGCCAAGCGAAATCGTCGACGGCAATCTCATGTTCGATGTCGTGCCCAATGGCGGCGACATCGTGATCACCAAGCAGAGGGATCCCGCCACGCTAACCCATCTCGATGCCGCTGATCCAAATATTGAATACATTGGCCGCTTCGATAGGACCGACCCTTCCGCGCCGGGCTTCGATTGGTCCTACAGCACCATCCGAGCGAAGTTCCAGGGAGCCTACTGCGCCGTCAAGCTGGACGGTCCTAACAAGTACTTCGACGTATTCATCGACAGCGTAAAAGCAGATCCCATCGCCAGCGCTACCAACGGCTTGGAGACCTTCGTATTGGCCTCGGACTTAAGCGACGCCGACCACAGCATAACGCTACGCCGCAGAGTGGAAGCAAACGCTGGAAAGAACGTTTTCCACGGCTTCGTCCTCGACGAAGGCAAGACCTTGGTCGAACCAGACCCGGCGCCAAGCCGCAAGATCGCATTCATCGGAGATTCCTACACCTGCGGCTACGGCGTTGAGGCAGCGTTTGGAACGAACTTCGATAACGCCACCGAAAACGCAGGCCTCACCTACGCGGCCCAGATGGCCAGCCACTACCAGGCCGACGCCATGTTCACTTCCTGGTCCGGCAGGGGTATGGTGCGAAACTACGGCGATCAGAACCAGACGTCCCCGGAACCACTGCCCTCTGTTTACGGACGAACCTGCGGCTCCGTGGCGAACGAAAACTACGATTTCGCCTGGCAGCCGGACGTCGTGGTCATCGCTCTCGGAATCAACGACTTTTCCACCACGCCCCATCCCTCCCAGGAGCAGTATGCCGGCGGTTATGGCGACTTCATTGACACCCTGCGCAGCCACTATCCCGACGCCCAGATAATCTGCACCTACCTGTCCAGCATGGATGCCGTCGCCGCCGACTACATAGCCGCCGCAGTGGACGCCTCGGGCGACAGCAAGGTCCATTTCGCCGAAGTACTCTACAACCTCGAACTACCAGCCGACTTCGGTTCGGACTACCATCCAAACATCGTCGGCCAAACGAAAATCGCCGAGGCCTTCATCCCCGTCTTCGACAGCCTCATGGGCACCACCTGGGGAGGCATGACCAATCCCGGAGCCACACCGAGCATCGATTCTATAAGCTTCAACGATTCACAATTCACCTTTCGCATCAATGGCCAGACAGGACCCGACTACCGGATCGAATCCTCGACCAATCTAACAATCTGGGCTCCTGTCCACACCGCCAACTCGCCTACCATGCCGTTTACTTGGACAGATACCCGTGAAGCCATATTTCCCAAAATCTTCTACCGCGTAAAAGTCGGCCCACCGTTCGACGAATAGAAGAACCCCTTCCGCTGAGTGGAGCGGCGACTCCAACAATGCCCCCCAACCTCCACATTTTTTTACTGCGGAGAACGCCGAGATCGCAGAAGCTTAGGCTTAAGGCTCATCTGCAAAAGCAGTAGAAATGTAACTCTAAAACTCCAGTCACCCTCTCCTAGCCGTCATCAGACGGCTCGCAAGAGCGCTCATCAGAGCCGCTCAGCACTCAAAAACATTCGCGTCCATGTTTCTTCGCTTCGCTCATCAAGTGTCGTTACTTCGTTCCTCGGTACGCAGTAAAAAAATCTCCCTGCAAAATCGTGATAACCCCTAAAAAACACTCCGCGATCTCCGCGTCCTCTGCGGTTCATGAAACGTCTAGGATATTAACAAAATGAATAAGATATCAACCACCCTACTTTCCCTGCTCGGCTGCTCATTCGCGACCGTTTTCGCTCAATCCGAAGAGCTAGATCTCCCCGAAATCGCCAAGGGCCCCTTCGAGCCCACCTGGGAGTCGCTCGCCCAATACCAGGAAGCGCCGGAATGGTACCGCGACGCGAAGTTCGGCATATGGGCCCACTGGGGACCGCAATGCGAGCCTGAGCAAGGCGACTGGTATGCGCGCCACATGTACTACGAAGACGGGCCCCAGTGGGGGAAAAACGTCACTTCGTTCCACCGCGAAACCTACGGCCATCCCTCCGAATTCGGCTTCAAGGACGTGATCAACGAATGGAAGGCGGAACGCTTCGATCCGGATTCCTTAGTAAAATTCTACAAGGACAACGGCGCCAAGATCTTCATGGCCCTCGCCAATCACCACGACAATCTCGACCTCTACGACTCCAAATACCAGCCCTGGAACTCCGTCGCAGTCGGCCCGAAAAAAGACCTGATCGGCGGCTGGGCCAAGGCTGCCAAGAAATACGGCCTACGCTTCGGCGTCAGCGTCCACGCCTCGCACGCCTGGATGTGGTACGAGCCCGCCCAGGGAGCCGACAAAAAAGGCCCCTACGCAGGCGTCCCCTACGACGGCAAGCTCACCAAAGCCGACGGCAAGGGCAAGTGGTGGG
>JBNKSG010000317.1:0-4136 GCA_050297195.1 Opitutaceae bacterium
CCAGCCGCCATTTTGGCCGCCTTGTTCTTCGAAAAATGGGGTCCTGCCAGCTTTGAGCTTATTTGAAGACACGCCCTGGTCCACCGTGATAGGTGCTTACCGGTAACCCTCGATTGTGCCTAGCATGTGCCGAATATGCGTCAGATCTTGGTCGGCTCGATCTTGCAGGGCTGAGATGACGCTTAGAGGGCTCTGTTTTGCGAGACGTTGAAGCACTGGATTCCGGCGTAGCTTTCAAATCCATTGGATTCGAGGACGTGGCAGCGTGGGCGAATGTCCTCGATGCGGCTGCGGAGGGTGAGGCAGGCTGCGGTTTGGGTGGTTTACGGCTGATCTCGCTTCCCAAAAACAAGAAAGGCCTAGCGCCTGAGGCGCTAAGCCATGGAAAGTGGTGCGGGTAGACGGAATCGAACCGACGCAACCAGTTTGGAAGACTGGAGTTCTACCACTAAACTATACCCGCTCAATTAGTAGGGTGGGGGTTAGATCAAAAACCGCGGTGGTTGGTCAAGCGTTTTGTTATTTTGAATCAATTAATACCACTTATGAAAGGATTTGAGCCTGAGCTGCTGCCACTTTCCACCCCGCCATATACTCGAAGCGTTTGGTAAGTGGTATGAGTTGTCTGCCCGAGCGGAAAATCGGGGGCGAATCGTGGTGAGACGCATTTTTATTTAACTTTTTTCGGCGTTTGGCCGGAAAAGTCGCTACAGGTTGTACTGAGAGTTTGGAGACGTTTTTCGGGACCCAAGAGCATCCTCTTGGCACGCAGGGCAAGCGCTGGTTTCGAATCCGATTTGAAGGGGGAGCGGGACGGATCCTGTCGGGCGCGAGTTCTGCCTTGAGGGGAACTTAGTAAGGGATTTGGTGTATTTTGGGGGCTTTGCTGCCTAGTCCGTTGTGCAGTTGCTACACGACTGTGGCCACGATTTACGTACTACCACTTAACGGCGTTGAGCAGCCGGCCCAATAGATTTCGAGCCGAAATGAGGTATTATGTGCTCGGGTTTAGGATTCCGATCGAACGCGTCTCTTCGGAGACGGCTAGGGTAACAGCAGGCTATATTCGATCGGGAGCTTTTGCTCACATACAAGAGTTGGATTCCTGGGCCGGCGATCTTAGATCGTCGGCCTTCTTGTTTTCTGGGTGGGAGAAGGAGCGACTTGAAGGCGTCTCAGGGGGCCGCGCTGCCGGTCTGCTCCTCAAGGGTTGAGGCTATCGATTCCCGGAACCGCTGTTGTCCGGTGCTTGCCAAGGGCGAGGCCTTGGGCCAGATGTTTCGGCGTAGACACTCTTTCTTGTGAGACTTGCCGGTAAAATCGCGTTTTCGATCCTGACCCTGACGACCCTGGGTTTTTGCGTGGCGTTCATGTTGGAGCAGATCTGGCGTCAAGCGAGCGAGCCGCGTGGGAATGGGGTGGATGTGCTTGCTCCGGTTTCGAGCGAGGTACGGCAGCCTTTGGCGGATGAGATTGGCAGCTCGGATTGGCGGGAGCGGCTGGTTGAGGGGGCGGCGGACGAGGTTGGCTTTGCGGATCGGGTGTTGAGCGAGGGAGAGCTGAAGGGGGGCTTGTTGTTGGCGGTCGCTTTGGAGGAGCTTTCGGGCGAGCAGCTGGAGGAGCATTTCGTGGAGTTGATGGCTCGGGATTTGGACAATTACCGGGCGATCGACTATGCGGGGAAGGTGTTGCAGGAGATCGCGGAGCGTTCGCCGGAGTTGGGAGTGGCGTTGTTGAGCGCGTTGACGCCGGCGGAAAAGGCGCTCTTAGTGCCTTCGGTGGCGAAGGGTTGGACGATGAGCGATCCGGCGGGAGCGTTTGCCTGGATCGAGCAGGCTTGGGTCGGGCCGGATGGTGGCTACATCGATCGGTCGCTGCAGAATGATTTATACGCGGGCGCCATGGATGCCTTGGTTGGCGAGCTGCGGCAATACGAGCAGGCGGCGGCGGTGCTGTCGGGCTTGGCGGATCCGGAATTGAAGGCGGAGCTCACGGAGCTCGTGGCCCATCGAATCGTGAGGGACGGGCCGGAGAATGCCTTGGACCGGTTGGCGGAGCTGGAAACAGGTGTTTTCGATCGCTCGGTGATGGATGTGGTTGCGGAGCAGTGGGCGGCTCGGGATGGGGTCGGCGCTGCGGATTGGGTTTTGCAGAACGAGTCTGAGATGTCGCCGTCGGGAGTGCGCAGTATCGCGAAGCATTTGGCTTTGGGGGCGCAGGAGGAGGCCTTGGCCGGGTTTCACGATGGGCTGGTGGAGCGGCAGAAGCGGGATTCGGTGGCGTCCGAGGTGGCGCGGCTGAAGGCGCGTCGCGATCCGCTGGCGTCGGCGCGTTGGGCCCAGGCGATCGAGAGTCCGCAGGCGAGGGAGCGCGCGGTCTTGGACGCGTTGTACGAGATCGGGTACGAGGATTTCGGGAGTTCGGTGGGCTACATCGATCGGGTGTACGAGCTTGAGGACGAGGGGCGAGGGCCGGTGGTTTTTTCGACTTTGCAGGGGTGGCTTTCGGTGGATGTGGACGCGGTGGCGGGATACTTGGGATCGGGGCGGGCCAACCTGTCTGCGAGCTTGAGCGAGGAGTTGTTGCTGAAGATGGAACAGCTGCCTCGGGGATGAGTGGGGAAGTGTTGAGTCGTGAGTGGTGGCTGGTGAGGGGGAGTGTGAGGTTGGTGCGGCTGTCGACTAATCCGCTTGCGTGGGGTGGAGGGTTTCGCCTTTTTGGCGGACGAGCATGAGAAACGTGATCTGCATGAAATGGGGGACCCGCTATGGTCCCGAGTACGTGAACCGGCTTAAGTCGATGGTGAAGCGGCACTTGTCGTACGAGCATCGCTTTGTCTGCTTCACGGATCGCGCCGAGGGGATCGACGCGGATGTGGAGGTGTTTCCGCTCCCTGAGATGAAGCTCCCGGCGGGGGCTCCGGAGCGCGGTTGGAACAAGCTGAGCATGTTTCCGGAGAAGCTGGAAGACTTGGAGGGCGACACGCTGTTCTTGGATTTGGACGTGGTGATTCTCGACAGCATCGACCCGTTTTTCGAGGAAGAGGGCGAGTTTTTGATCATCAATGACTGGAAGTATCCGCGTCGGGTGACGGGTAACTCCTCGGTATTTCGCTTTCGTCCGGGGGCTCACCCGTACGTGCTCGACTACTTCCTGAACAATTTGGAGGACGTGCGGGCCCGTTTCCGCAACGAGCAGGCGTACTTGAGCGATGCGATCCATCAGCACGGCAAGCTCAAGTACTGGCCGGCGGAGTGGTGCGTGAGCTACAAGTACCATTGCCTGCCGACGGCGCCGCTGAATTACTTCATCAAGCCGGAGTATCCGGCGGGAACGCGCATCGCCATCTTCCACGGAAATCCGAAGCTGCAGGAGGCGCTGGAGGGAACCAGCCTTTGGGTACGTCGCTACTCTCGCCCCGCCAAGTGGGTGGAGGAGAATTGGCGGTAGATGGCAACCGCCCTTCCTGTCGTCTAGCTCTCGTCCGGGGCGAAGCGTCTGCGCAAAATTTTATCAACGTTGATAAAATTTTGCGCAGACGACGGGAGAGGATTTGGAGGAGCCTGCGGGGTGTAGGGGGGGGCCGAGCTTTGTCGACTCGCGACCAAGGTCGCTCCTACCCTTTGGGGCGTTGTGAGTAAGTTCTAGAAGTTTCGGCTTAACATCGGCGGAGCGCCTGCCAAGAGTTTGGGTCTATGTACGAAATGGTCGGATCCGTTAAACTTATCGAAGAGACACAGACGTTTTCCAGCGGCTTCAGCAAGCGCGAGTTTGTCATCACCACGGAGGATAAATTCCCTCAGGATGTGAAGTTCGAGGCGACGAAGGAAAAGATCGAGCAGGTCGACAAGCTGAAGGTGGGCGACCACGTGAAGGTCAGCTTCAACATTCGCGGCAACGAGTACAAGGGCCGCTACTACGTTAACCTGCAGGCGTGGAAGATTGAAAACGCGGGCGGCCAGGTTTCGCCAGCTCTCGACGCAGCGGGATCGGAAGGTTCTTCCGGCGGCGGCAACCTCGACGATCTCGAGGAGTCCCCTTTCTAGCCTGCATTATTCCTGAGACTTCTACTACGCGCCCACGAATCCCGCCCGGAAGCGGCCTTGCCTTGGTTCGCGACCGAAGCGGGGTTTCAA
>JBNKSG010000318.1:0-4107 GCA_050297195.1 Opitutaceae bacterium
ACGCTCTGCTGCAAAACATCAAGCGCAGCATCGATCCAGACAACCTGCTCAATCCAGGGAAGCTCTTCGACGTCTAAGCTCGTTGCGAATCAAAAAGGCTCCGCATGCAAAGCGCTAAAGACTTCCTCAAGGACCTCGACTATTCCGTTCTCCAGCAATGCATGCACTGCGGCATGTGCCTGCCGGTCTGTCCAACTTACAACACGACAGGAAAGGAGCGAAACAGTCCGCGCGGACGCATTTCCCTGATGCGAGCGATTGCCGACGATGAGCTCAAGGTGACAGAGGGATTCGGAGAGGAAATGTACTACTGCCTGGGCTGCCTCGCCTGCACGACAGCTTGTCCAGCGGGAGTCGACTACGCTAACCTGTTCGAAAACGCCCGAGCTCAGGTCGAGCAAGAGGGGATTCTGGATACGCCTGAACGAAGCTTCTGGCGGTGGCTGACCTTGAAGGTCCTGTTTCGCCATCCGCGCCTGCTCAGGGCCAGCGGACGCTTGCTCTACTTCTACCAACAGCTGGGGTTCGACCAGCTCTTTCGAAAGCTCGGTGCCCTCAAGTGGCTCGCGCCTAAGCTGGCGGAACTAGAGCCGATGACACCAAGAATTTGTCATCAATTTTCCGATACGATCATAGAGAAAACCGAGGCTCCGGCCGAAACGAAATACAAAGTCGGCTTTCTCACCGGTTGCGTACAGGACTTGGCTTTTTCCGATATCAACCGCGATACGGTCGACGTGCTTCTCGCGAACCATTGCCAAGTTTTTACGCCTCGCGTCCAGCCCTGCTGCGGTTCCTTGCACGGACACAACGGCGAACCCGAACTCGCCAAGGAGCTCGCCCGCAAGACCATCGACCAGTTCGAGGATCTGCAATCCTTCGACGCCATCATTTCAAACGCAGGCGGCTGCGGCTCACACCTGAAGCACTACCATCGCCTTTTGGCCGAAGATTCTGAATACGCCGACAAAGCCAAAGTTTGGGATAGCAAACTGAGGGACATCCACGAATTCCTAGCCGAGATCGAACAAGTGCCGATTCCAGAGTCCAAGACGAAGCAGCGAGTCACCTACCACGACTCCTGCCACCTTTGCCACGGACAAAAGATCAGCCAACAACCCAGAACGCTGTTGAGAAGCATCCCAGGCTTGGAATTCGAGGAGCTCGCCGAAGCCAACCACTGTTGCGGTAGCGCCGGGATCTACAACATTACTCAGCCAGAGGAATCGCAGCGGCAACTTGACCGCAAGCTCGACCACATCGCCCTGACGCGATCGGAAGTCGTTGCCACCGCCAACCCAGGCTGCCACCTCCAACTGCAAAACGGAATCAAGGCTCGAGGTTCAACCAAGGTGGTCAGGCATCCCATCTCAATCCTCGCTCAAGCCTATCGAGGCGATTAAGCTCAATAGACTGCGGACGCCTGCAATTCTCCAATCCACCAAGGCACTGGCGAAACGTTTTGCGCGTCCGCAAAGCCCCCCCCCGGCCCGGCCGCCGTAGCCTTGGCTAAGGCGGAAGGGTATTTCGAGTCGATCCGCAAGTCGTTGCAACCCAGCAGATCGCAACAGATCGCCGCAATCCATTTGTCTTTCTAGGTTTAGGCTTGAACACCTCGAGATGACACCGCTCTCATTGCTTCATAAATGGACCTGCAAACCCTAGACTCCAGCCACCTATCACTCTGGCAGCAATTCCTCTCCGGAGGACCGATTATGTACGCGCTGCTGGCCCTCTCCATCGTCGGCCTCGCCTGCGTGATCGAACGCTTCGCCAACTTCCGCCCTGCCCACATCCTGCAAAAAGACCTCGCCGCCAAAGCGAACGAGCTTTGGCAGACCAACTCCATCGAGAAGCTCAATCAGCTCTGCGAGTCCGATCCAAGCGTTCTCTCGCAAATCATCGCCAAGATCGTGCGGTACCGCAATCGCCCTTACAGCGAGGTAAGCCAAGTCGCGGGGGAACTCGCCAACGCCGCCATACGCGCCCACCTGCAAAAAGCCTATCCGCTCGGCATCGTCGCCACCCTAAGCCCGCTCGTAGGACTATTGGGGACCGTAGTCGGCATGATATACGCATTCCACGACATAGCCCTAGCCGGCGACACGGGAAACGCGTCGGTCGTGGCAGGCGGCATATCGATTGCCCTCAATACCACCGCCGCCGGCCTCATCATCGGGATTCCAGCCTTGGGGATGCGGCACTACTTCAACTCCCGAATCAACAAGACAGCCGCAGAGCTTGAGGTTGAGGTCAACACCCTCCTTCACGCCTGGCTGCTCGAGGACGCCGTCGAGTCGTGAAGATAGATACTTCCAGCGCTCAAGAAGAGGAGATCAACCTCGCCCCCCTCATCGACTGCGTCTTCCTCCTGCTCATCTTTTTCATGGTGTCGACAACCATGCAACCGCGTCCGGAAAAGCTGGATACAGTTAAAGAGCTTGAAGTAGCCGTGCCGCAAAGCCTGTCACCCGACCTGCCTAGCCCCGCAGCGGAGGCCTTCGTCGTGGTTGTCGATGCCAGAGGTCAGACCTATCGCCAGTCCGGAGAGCTCCTTTCCACGACCGATCTTCACCGAGTCCTGAAGGACCTAGCCCGCAAATCGCCTGATCGGCCCATATCGATCGCAGGGGACGCCAACGCCCCTCATCGCAGCATCGCCCACCTCGTCGATCTCTGCCACTTCGTCGGCATCCGACAGGTCAGCCTCCGGGTCCAGGACAAAAAATGAACCCGACGGCTCCCGTTCGTTTCGACACCCAGCGCTGCTACACCTACGCCGCGCTGCTCCATGCCGCCGCGCTGCTGCTCCTCCACTTCATTGGCAACTCGCATGACCGTGCCGCTCGCCTTGAAGCCGCCCAACCCTGGTTCGAGCGCAATACGCAGCGCGTCCAACTCGCCAAAGGACAGGACGCCCTCGAGGAAACGGAACGCATCCTATCGATCCTAGAATCCCTTCAAAACGAAGCAACCGAGCAAACCGAAGAGGCCGACCTCGATCGACCACGCGAAAACGACACCGAACCAGAGCGGGCTCCCATAGACTCCCCTGACACTCCCGCAAAAACGCCAAACGCCCGCCCGGAAGCCCAGGAAGCCCAGCCCGAAGTCGAGACCTTGAAGCAAGAATTGACCGCCCTGAAAGCGCAGCTTCCTTCCCTCGAACAAAGCCTCTCCGCACGCCCCGGAGCAACTGCTTCCGATACCCCGCCACAAGGCGAAAGCGAAGCAGGATCGGCGATGCAACCGCAATCCACCGAACGCTTTTTCCAAGGGGCGGAGGCGCTCCGAAAAACAGCGCTAGCGAGCCTTTCCAAGCACGCGGGCGAACTCCCTGCCGAAGCGCAGATGGAAGCGCTCAGTGGACTTGGGCTCAGCAAAAACGTCCTTGCGCTTTCGCAAGCCCCGGAACTTATCAGGCGAGAAGCCAGACCCCGAAACGACGCCAACCCAGCCCTATTGCGGGAGCTAAGCGGCAGCAATCCTCGCCCGGCTCGGGTATTGCCAAACAGATCCAGCGATACCAGATGGCTCTACGTCGACACCTGGCACACCGTCGGCCCCTTCCCCAACCCCAAGCGAATCAACCGCGACACAGCATTCCCCCCAGAGACCTATCTCGATCTCGACGCGATCTACGAAGGCGCAAACGGCGACATCCTCTCATGGCAGTTTCACCAAAGCAACGGATACCGGATATCGCCGCCGACCATGAACGTATACACCGTGCACTACGCCTACACGGAAATACGTTCCGAAAAAGACCGAAACGTCTGGTTTGCCCTAGGCAGTGACGACTTCCTCAAGCTCTGGGTAAACGACATCCTCGTATTCGAAAGCTATATCGATTATAAAGAGTGGGGCATCGCCGAAGCCTTCATCGAAGTAGAACTAAACGCCGGCTATAACAAAGTCCTGGCAAGACTGGAGAACACCCATGGCCCAGGAGAGTTTTCTCTACTCATGCGCCCACGCGACTAGAGCATTTTTCGTTTAGTCAGTCGCTTACGCCAAAATCAAAACCCTCTGTGAGCGTGCTCATGACAGGGCGTAGCTCGCTTGCCGAGCGAAGACTGTTGTCACGCGATTTCACGCGTCTAATCA
>JBNKSG010000319.1:0-4084 GCA_050297195.1 Opitutaceae bacterium
GCTCATGTACACGGAATACCCCCCCCAACTTCCGCCAATAATCGCCACACGGTCGGGCTGCGCAACCCCGTGAGCAACAAGGTACTTCACTGCAGCGGCAATATCGTCGATCGGGGTCGTATCCAAATTCCCCAATATTCCGTCCAACTTGTACTTTCGACCAAATCCGATCGATCCGCGGTAGTTGACCTCGAGTACCGCGAAGCCGCGAGTCGCATAGAACTGATTTATCGGATCGTACTCCAGTTGGTCACGCACAGTAGGTCCTCCGTGAATACTAGCGATCACAGGCACCGGTTTTCCATCCCAATCAGGCGGCAACGTAACATAGCAATGCACTTCGACACCATCATCGGCCTTGACCCGTATCGATCGGACGGAACCCAACTTGTAGCTCGATAGGCTAGGGTTCATGTCATACATTTTCCGCAGCGAGCTGCTGCCGGAATTATAAAGGAAATAGCTGCCCGGATTCGTACCGCTAAAGCTGTAGAACACAATCGAGCGCGCCTCGTCATCCCAGGACACCGCTTTGTGCTGCAGGTTCGGCAGGGCCTCCTCTACCGCGCGCTGCGCCTCGCCAAAACGCTCGTCAAACCATTTTGTAACGTACGTATCTCGCCAATAACCAACGCCAATAACGCGTTGGTCCGACTTCCGCAGTACGTTTATTTCCGTATCGTCGTCCCCTCCTATGTCGAACTCGTCGTCCTGCAAAACCGTTCCCGCAAAGCGGCCGCTTTCAAGATCGTATTTCATTAGAGCGTAGGTTTCGCGATCACGGTTCGAGCTCACGAGCAAGGTCTTCGAATCGTCTCCGAAACCGACCACGTATTCGGGATAATCAACGGTGTCCCGAGTCGAATAGTCGAAGCGGACGCCAGGCTCATTGTTCAAAGAGTCAAGTGACGTCCAGAACGAAGATTCGCTCGAGCGAATCCGATGAACAGTTTCAGTTTTAGCGAATTCCTGCTTAAGGCAGAACTTCCCATCCGGATCGAGGTAGTTCCGATCAAAAGACGATCCCGACTGTCGCGATTCGCGCTCTCCCGTCTTACAATTTACCTCCACAAAAAAATCTTCCACCTGATCGCCTCGAAAGCTCCTGCAGAATACAATAGCATGCTCTTCGTCAGGAAGAACACGCGATATGTAATGAGCTGGTTTACATAACTTGCGAAGCTCGCCGGACGACACATCGAGCGACTGCAGCTCGTCTTCGAATATAAAGAGCACCGTGTCGTCGTCGAGCCACACAGGATCCGAAACCGCATCATCGTGCTTTCCAATATCCACCGAGCATCGAATCGCCATCGATTCGGCATCAAAAGCGAGAAGACGTTGATGCGTCTTCTCGTCGCGATAGGTCACTACAAAACGACCGCTTGGCGACACGATGTGCGGATAGGTTCGTCTCGGTTTAAAGAGCACGGTGTTCGGCACCGCCGTGAACCCGCGCAAAAGCAACTTGTACTCCTCATCGAGGCTTCGTCCCGCAACCGAATCATTAGTGCGTACCTCGCGGCCGCGCTCGAAGATATGCAAGGATCCAATCGCATCCACTTGAGCTGGCATTACGATCTTAATGTCTCTGGACTTGTTAGCTTTTAAAGCCCCGATCGAGTCGTAAAACGTGGCCATTGACCCATTAGAAGTGAAAAGCAGCAGATAGAAGCAGTTCTTCATGTCGCGGTCAGAAGTCAACTTCACCGTCATCTCAAAACTGCTCTTACCGGCTTTCACAGTGTTTCGCTTCATCTGGCGCGGATCGCGAGCTTCGCCGAAGTCAACGGTTACAAGCCCCTCCCCGAAATCGTCGGCGAGCGAAAACGTCATATGCTCGAATTCGGCTCTCACTCGTTTTCCTCGCTCATTCTCAACATGAATCGATCTCCTGTCGAGTTCCACGATACGGCGAAACTCGCCCTTATGATCGACAAGGATTTCTATTTGCGACGAAGCGAACGGCAACGCGCTTACAAAGACCACCGCCGCCAAAGATGCCCGAGCGCTCGGGAAGCGCAAACGCGCGACGCGTATCTGGGCCAAGCGAGGCAGCGCTCGTACGCAAGCTTTTAACCATGTGATAAAGGATACAATTACGGGGAACATAAAACGAGGCATCTCGCGATTGAATAGTTCCAAGATCCAAGGTCAACGTTCAACCTACAATGTGCTGCTCCCTGGTTGCTCCCAAAGCACAATGCCACGTTTTCGAGCATGCCACCTTGCCCAAAGTCCCCCGTCTTTCATACTTTAGCCATCTTCAACCTGTGGAAGGCAGTCATCCAGACCACTCCCCCAACGCACGCATCATTATATTCACCTTTCTTCAAACGGTCCAAGCTCTCTAAAAACCTGCCAGCCGGAACGATCAATTTGACCGGGTCACTTTTTGCATTCGCTACAGCCCCCAAAGAAATGACAAACCACAGGAAAAAAGTGCTCACATACATCTTCATATAGCCTGCAAGGCAGCCCTCATGCCCTTTCAAAAAAACGTCTCTCTATCCTTTCTCTCGATAACTCAAAAAGATCGAACCTAAACCCAACCGCCCCATGCCCAATAACCCCATCGAAAAAGGAACCAAGCTCTTTTGGTCCATCGCAGAAGAGCTCTACGAAGATCCCACCGTCAAAGAAGGCACCATGATGGGCTTTAAGTGCCTGCGTTCAAACGGAGCCTTCTTCGCCACCCTCGACCACCGAAGCGGAGCCCTCATCGCCAAGCTTCCTGCCGACCGTGTACAAGCTCTCATCAACGAGAGGGTCGGCGAACCCTTCGCTCCAGCTGGCCGCGTATTCAAAGAATGGGTATCCATCCCCACTGTCGACCGCACCCTCTGGACCAAGCTGCTAACCGAAGCCCAAGCCTTCGTAAAAAAGTAGCGCAGCGTTTCAGTCCGCGACACCATACGCAGCTTAGGATCGAACCTTCGTCCTTACAGCATCGACCAACTCAACTTCCAACCACAGCAGTCATCAGACGGCCCTCCACAAAAAGCTCATCAGAGCTTCCCTAGACTCCTCTCCCAAAAATTCGCGTCCATTCGCGGTAAAAGCGGACTCCTAATCCCTCCTTCAAAAAACCTTCCGCCGCTTCGACGGATTGTACCTTCCCGCCACCTTCGCCCGATCCTTCCGCGGGAAGAAATCCGGGCTACGGTTCTCCACCTCGCACTTCACTTGAAACCTCTGCATCTCCGCAAAGAGATCAAGCATCTGCTCCGGCATCGCGTAGTCGTCCAAACCGCAGCGGTCGAGGGCAACGAGCAACTCGTGAGCCGCTTCCAAGGTCGAGAGGCAACCCGCCTCCGGCTGCCGCTTGATCACGTAACGACTCGGATCCGCATTGCTGAACATCACCTTGGGCAGCCGCTGCAGGCTTTCGCTGAACCGCAACATAGGCCTCACCAACCGCCACGTTCCGTCCAATAGAAAGACCACGAGGCGGCGATCCGGAAAATCCTCTGCCCGCAATTCCCCTTTCGAGAGATCGCGAGCATTCTTCCCCGGATAGAGCAAGACGGGGTAGTTATCCGGATCGTTGATCAAGGCCTGCACCCCATCGTGCTCGTCAAAACGTTCCCCCACATACAACTCGCTATCGGCTAGGCAATGATGAGCCAGCCGCCCTGTATTCAACTTTATCCGACGATGCTCGTACGGATGCATCAAGATCACGAATTTCGTTCGCGACGGCATAGGCGTAACCTTCCCGCACCAGCACAACCGCTGCGGCCTATTACACCTGTAACACATCGCTCTTCCCATACTCAACTCACCATCACCAGCACTCGCCCCCATGACCAGAGAATTTCCATCAAGGCCGGGGAGCACATTTCTTAGTTCCAGCAAGGCCACTTCCGTGCGGGATTCGTCGGCGCGTAGTAGAAGTCTCAGGAATAATGCAGGCTAGCGCAGCACCACGAGCAGGTCCTTCACGTCGACGCTGTCGCCCACGCTCACGGGGATTCGGTCAACCGTTCCATTGGCTTGGGCATAGACTGTCGTTTGCATCTTCATGGCTTCGATTACGAGTAGCTTGTCACCGGTCTTCACCTTGGTACCAGTCGAAGTCGAA
>JBNKSG010000320.1:0-4066 GCA_050297195.1 Opitutaceae bacterium
GCGACCTTACCGGTCGCCGCTATTATCTTAAAAATGCTTCTATTCTAAACTAGGAACGCTCGCGAAACTTCGCGGCGGGTGCATCCGCCTTGGGAATCTTGGAACGGAAAACCTCGCTCCATACCGAGTACATCACCCATACGCCAAAGACGCAGGGAGCGAGCGAGATCAATCCTCTCGTAAAGTCCGTGGTCCGGATCAGGTCCAACACCGTCGGAATCGCCAAAAACAGGGCAAACCGCTTACAGGACAATGCCTTACGAGCCAAACGCTCCGGAGAGCCTTGCACATCGACCAGTTTCAGGTCGGGCTTCAGACGTTTCGCGACATGCTTGAAGTAACGGCCGTAAAAAAGCGCGTAGAAAATCCATACTGAACCCCACATCCAGCTAGATTCGGTAATGCCGTTCGTCTCGTTCATAGTTGATAAGTTGATTGAATTGGTGAGCAGTTCCGCAATCGCGAGCGCCCAAGGAATAGATCGGCCAAGTAGTTAAGAACCTGAGGGACTAGCTTTGTTCCCTGTGTCTCCGTTCACCGGTCTCCAACCCGAATTGGCCTTTTTTTGCTGGATTGCTCCCCCCACGCTCTCCAACTTTTCCGCCATGCAAACCACGCAGGACGAAGTTCTAGACATTTTCAAACGCACCAAAGCTCTTCTCGAGGGCCATTTCATCCTTCGCTCCGGCCTTCGCAGCGAGTACTTCTTTCAATGCGCGCAAGTGTGCCAGCACATCGGCGAGGTCGGTCGCCTAATCGAACTCCTCAAGCCCAAGCTCGAAACAGTAGAGTTCGACACCGTGCTCGCGCCCGCGATGGGAGGACTCGTCGTCGGCCAGGAAGTCGCTCGCCAATTCGACAAACGCTACATCTTCGTCGAGAAGGTAGACGATAAGCTCGAGTTGCGCCGCGGCTTCAAAATCGCCGAAGGAGAACGCATCCTCATCGTCGAAGATGTCGTCACCCGCGGCGGTCGAGTTAACGAGGCCATCGAGATCGTTAAGAAAAATGGCGGCGTCGTAGCAGGTATCGGAGTGCTCGTTGACCGCAGCCAAGGAAAAGCGAGCTTCGAAGCTCCACTGCATTCTCTCCTAGAAATGGGATTCCCGACCTACGATCCGGAAAACCTCCCCGAACACCTCAAAAACATACCAGCGATCAAGCCTGGCAGCTGATCCAGCACAGTCGCAACTTTCCAAATACAAAGGCCTGACATTCAGTCGGGCCTTTTTCGTAAATGCTCTAAATTCCAGGGAATCGAATGATAACGCCTCCGCCTCTCGAAGGTGGCATGGGAGGAGGAGGATACCGTTCGGATTCGATACGGTCGATCTGATCCAAATTATCGCGATTCAACCCGATGAAAGCGCCTCCGTGCTCGTAGGTCAGGTCGTGCATGAGCTTGGCGAACTTGACTCCGGAGTTCTGCAAAATCATGGCGCCATTGTGAATCACGTTCGGAAATCCAATCGCATTGATACGCGCGATTCGGTTGCCTTCTTTGTCCTTGTTGAGCTTGCGAATCTCAACCAAGACCGGTTCCGGCTTGCCGGTAAACTCGTCGCCGAAAACGTAAACTCCAAAGTGGAAATCCTCTACGTTCGGATCGTACAGGGTGCGGATTGCGCGGCGAATTCCCGGCACCGGATTACTCTCGCTCTCGTAGGGATAGAGTAAAACCTGCCTCACCATCGCCTCTCTCATCTCCGGCGAATCCTGCAGCCATTTTGCTCCCATGCGAGAACCCATAATAAAGTGCCCGCTCGCATCCAAAAGCTGGATACCCTTAACTTCAGGATAGGACATCACCACTTCCTCGAACTTCCGCACCACGTGAGGATTGATTCGGTTCGTGCTGCTCTCGCGCATGCTTCCCGAAGTATCGATCACAAACGCGATGTAATTGCTTTCCACTGGAACGCCGATCGGTACCGGCTCGATTACCTTCTGCTCAACCTCCGGCTCCGTCTGGAAAGCTGCAAGCTCTTCCTTAAGCGACTCTACATCCGTAATGAAAAGCTCCTTCGCCTTTTCCTTGTCGCTGATTTGTTGCTTCAACTTCGCAATTAACGCCTCCAGCGTGTTGCGCTCAGCGTCCTTTTTCTTGCGTTTCGTCTTTTGCAAATCGAGGTGAACATCTAGCTCGTCCTTGCGGATCTGGTAATCCGCCAGCATGAGCTGCTTTTGCATAACCGTATTCTCCAGGACCCGCTGCAGCTTCACGATTTCAGTCGCTTGAACTCCCATCGAAACGATGAAGAGCAAGATAATCGCTCCAAATCCGCAGCAGATGCAGTCCAAGAACGAGAGGCTGAACACCTCGGTTTTACGCGTGCGCCGGCTCATATGTCAGGCCACCCCTCCGAAGGGCTAATCATCGATCCGCCACTAGAATTTGCCAGACGCCAAAAATGCACTGCGGATCCGGGGTCGGGCATTAGTGGATACATGATCGTGTTCACCGGCAAATCGATATCCAACGCGTTTTGGGCCATGCGCAGCATTGCCACACGGTCGTCGTACATGACTTGGCTACTGCCTCCGTACGAATCAGCCAAAGTCGGCAATCCGTCGCAGATAAGAACCAAGCGGTCCGGTTCGATCGGCAGCTCGTTCACGATTGCAAAGGCCTTCTCGAGATTCGCGCCGCCCTCCGGCGTGATGTCGTCGATTGCGTTCAAAACCTCAACCGTGAGATTGTTGTCCATCGGATCAAACCAGTCGCGACCAAATCCGACCTCGAGCGGCACCAGCTCCTTGTTGAAGAAAATAATCTTGTAGTTGGAGCCGTCCTTCATGTTCGCGATCAGCCAACGCAGCGCGAGTTTCACCCGCTTCCACTTCGGCCCGTTGCGACGTTCCTTCTCGCTCTTTTCCGCGTACTCGGTTGCTTCGACAATAGTATCCGCCGTCATACCCGCAGACGCTTCCACCAAAAAGAGAACTTGGTCGCCCATGATGTCGAAACCGGTCAAATACTGCCTCTTGTCGGGATTCGGAATAGGAATCGGCGCCTTCTCCTCCTGTTTCGGCATGTTCTCCTTATCGTCGATGAGCTTGCCGAGCTCCTCTTCGATTGCGGCGAGCTGGGCCAAGAGAAGCTTGAGCTTCTCGTCGAGCTCGGTGTGCCGTTTCTTGGTTTCGTCGAGCCGGGCTCCACTGTCTTCCGCTCGTTGCGTCTCGAACGCGAGGGTCAGCTTCTTGTCCTCGATTTCCTTGTCGTTCTTGGCGATCTCGTCCTCCATCTCGCCAATGATTTCCATGATCGCCGCTTGCAAATCGTCCATCTCCTCGGCTTTGCGACTCGCAGTGAGAACGAACAGCAATAGCACTGCTCCAAAACCGCAACAAACGCAGTCCAGGAAGGACAGGCTAAAGACTTCGGTCTCTTTTCTCTTTCGACTCATACGCTAGCGACAACGGGTCAGGAACTATTGGATACAGTGAATAAGCAGCAGCTGCTTTCGGCGGCCGGGCAGAGCGACCTCGAAGGAGTCTCCCGCTCGCAGGCTCGAGGTTGAGATGGATTCGATAATCGTGCTTTTCGACTCCGCCAAAATCCAGCGGTCCTCCTCGAACTTGAGGCGACACAGCTCGACAGGCGACGGGGTCAAGTCCCGTTCGACGACCAGGTGGAAATCTTCCGATTCCCCAAAGCCGATGATAAAGTCCCCAGTCCCCAGCTCGTAAGCGAGACCATCGCAGACGATGTGCGTCGGATTGAGCGACTTACCTTGCTTGAGCAAACGTATCGCTCCTACGGGTACACGCGGATGACCATCGATCCCCTCTCCTTCGTGAGGCACGTCCAAGTTGATCCCCGTCTCCACGCGGACGTCTTCGATGCTTTCGGGAAGCTCCCAGGTTTTGCCAAGGTTCGCTGCGCCAAACGCCGCGCTTTCAGCAGGCAATTGCTTCACGACGCCAACGCCTTGGGCTACGATAGCTTCCTTCAAGCCTTGGATCGCTGCAGCGCGCTCCGACAAAATCACCTGTACTGGACGGTCACCATCACCGTAGTCGTTCACCGCTCGCAGCAAAATCTGGGTGAGGACCTTAACATAGG
>JBNKSG010000321.1:0-4064 GCA_050297195.1 Opitutaceae bacterium
GGCAGTGGTGGCATCAAGTTGAACTTCCTGATGGCGCCGGGCATCAGGGTCTTGCTTTTGTCCGGCGCTTTTGCCCAAGCGGCGACGGCCTGGCGGAAAGCGGTTTCGTCTTTGCCGAACTGGTTGCCGTAGTGCATCTGAATCGCGAAGGCGGGCGGAGCGATCATCTCGGGGCCTCGCTCGTATTTGTGGCAGGCGAAGCAAATCTGCTCGAACTTTTCTTTGCCGCGCGCGTAGAGGGGGTCGCTTTCAGCGGTTTGCGAAAAGCCGATACTTGAAACGACGGCGAGGGAAAGGACGGTTAGGGTCTGGTGAGCTGTCATACGGTTTCACTTATCATACGATAAGGAATGCTGGCTCGCTTGCGCGGATGTCCCTTCCTGCGCGAAGTAGTTGGATCTGGAATACGCTAAATTAAGTCAACTGATGCTGTTTCACGTCGCGGGTTGCTTTTGATGACGTAGATCAGGTAGGCGACGATGAGGGTATTGATGGCGAGCACGGTCGCGGTGAACCCGCTCGGGTGCTCGAGCATTTCCCAGATTTCGAAGGGGATGTAGATGCCGCCGGAAATGGTGCCAAGCCATTCGGCCCAGGGAAGGGCGAGCCAAAGACCGTACCCCTCCACGCTGTGCAGCACCCCGTAAGAGAGAAGGGCGACAACGGCGATGATTTGGCGTTCGTTGTTGAAGCCAGCGAGCAGTTCCGAAATCCGTCCCGGAAGGGTAAGGGAAGGTGCGAATCGCTGGATTAGGGAGTCGAGCGCAATCTCCCAGTTTTGGCCGAGCGTGTAGAGTAGCCAAGCGGCTCCTAGAATCGCAAAGACGCCCTTTGCCAGTTCGAGCACCGCGACCGCTTTGAGTCCTTTGGAAGCGATTTGCGGCTGCATGGCGGGTGGTGGGGGCGTTTAAACTGCGCTGACGAGTTTCGAGTAAACCTCGAGGTAGCGGGATTGGGCTCGCTGCACGATCTCGGCGGGGAGCTCGGGGCCGGGTGCGGTCTTGTCCCAGTCCTTGAGGGTTTCAAGGTAGTCGCGGATGATTTGCTTGTCGAAGCTGGCGGGGCTGCTGCCGACCTGGTATTCAGCGGCATCCCAGTAGCGGGAGGAGTCGGGCGTGAGCACTTCGTCGATGAGGTAGATGGTGCCCTCCTCGTCGGTGCCGAATTCAAACTTCGTATCCGCGAGGATGATACCGGCCTTAGCGGCGAGCTTGCTGCCGAACTCGTAGAGCTCGAGGCTGATGGCCTTGACCTTGTCGAAGACGTCTTGGCCGACGATGGCAGCGGCTTCATCGGGGGTCACTGGCATGTCGTGCCCTTCGCTGGCTTTGGTGGTCGGCGTGAAGATAGGCTCGGGGAGTTGGGAGGCGAGCTGCAGGCCTTCGGGGAGTTCGATGCCGCATACGGTGCGGTCTTTCTTGTAGGACTCCCAACCGGATCCGGCGATGTAGCCGCGTACCACGCACTCGATCTCGAGGGGCTTGAGCTTGCGCACGGCCATGCTGCGCAGCTGGGAATCGCGGGAGAGCTTGAGCGTGTCGCGCAGGATTTCCTCTTCGTTGGGAATGATGTGGTTGGGGGCGATGCCTTTGGTTTGCTCGAACCAGAAGTGGCTGAGTTGGGTGAGGATGAGGCCGCGTCCGGGGATGCCGCCGGGGAGGACCACGTCGAAGGCGGAGATGCGGTCGGTGGCGACGAGCAGCACGGAGTCGTCGAGGTCGTAGATTTCGCGTACCTTGCCGGAGGCGATCTTGGGGGCGTCGATCGTCTCGATGAGATCGCGTACGGGCTCGGTTGGGAGGGCTGCTTTTAGGTCTTCGCCGGAAATCATGGGGCGACTGTAGCGGGCGGCCCTTCCTTGGAAAGGATTTTGTGAGGGTGATATTCTGAGGAGGGGAGAACGCTGCCCACGGTGCGGAGGGGGGGGAGTCGTGGCACGAGGCTGCTGCCCGCGAGCTATAAGTGCCCTACTTGTCGTTTACTAGCTTTTCGTAGAGGGCGACGGCTTTGTTCATCTCGCTGAGCACGGTTTCGTTCTTTTCGGTGGCGGCTTCGAAGTCGTTTTGCTCGAGGCTTTGCAGGAAGGAGTCCCAGCACGTTTGCGTATTTTGCAGCTGGCGGGTGACTTGCTCGCTGTTGAGCGGGCAGGTGATGAGCTCGTGCAGGTTCGATTCGAAGAGGTGCTTGAGCTTGGTTTGCTCGGCGCTGGCCTGCGGGGTCTCGGCGAGGCGGGCCGTGAGGGCGAGTTTCATGTAGCGCTGGGAGATCATGCGCTGGCGGCCGGCCTTGTTGATGATGGAGGTGAGGCTGTCCATCTCGCGCAGGATGCTGCGGAGGCCTTCGATGCGGTTGAGAGAGGCCTCGCTGATGTCCATGATTTGGGAGGCGACGGCCTCGAAGGCGAAGGCTTCGCTGGAGTCGGTGCGGCTGCGCACGGCGATGACGCTGGCGTTCATGGACACCATCTTGGCCATCTTGGCGGAGCGTTCGATTTCGCCGATGAGGGATTCGAGGCGTTTGGATAGGGATTGGGAGTGCGTTTCGAGTGCCGGCATGAGCGAAAAGTAGAATTTTTCTCCAGAGCAGCGCTCGCGCCGAAAAGCGATGCAGGTGGGCCTTTGTTCGTTTTTGACAGGACGAGAGCTGCATATTGGTCGTCCTCATACGAGGTATCGAAAAAAAATCTCGTTGCCGGCTGCAAATCGAGCGCCGGGAGCGCCGGGAGGGGACGCAATCGGATCGCCCATGTTGGTGGGTAGAGCTTACCAGGGTTGGTGGAGCCCGGACTGGGGTTGGGGCTATCTGCTCCAGCGGTGGAGTTCGAGGAGCAGGGGGATCGCGTTTATCAGGATGCTGTCTGGGAGCTCCGGGGCTTGGGAGAGGGAGTAGCGGAGGCACCAGGCGTGGGGTGGCTTGGTTTCGCCGAAGCGCTTTGGGAGGATCTTTTTGGCGAGCTTTTGTAGGCGGCCGGGCTTGCGGGGTGGCTCGGGGAAAAAGGGGAGCGGCTCGCGGGTGAGGGATCCGCAGGGGGATTTTCCGCGTAGGATGAGGTATTTGCGAGGGGAGCTTCCGCCGGAGGTTTCGCCTCCTTCGAAGAGGGCGTTGCCGATGGCGTCTACGAGGGACTCGGCTAGGTTTTCTTTCCAGGTGCTTGGGTCTTGGAGGCGAAGGAGCTCGTTCTCGTTGGGGTCGAGGACCTTGCGGCTGCGGGTGACGATGGCGAGGGTAGAGCCGTCGGGGTGGGTGACGTCGATCTTGCCGCTATAGGCGAAGGTTTTGCGGAGCTGGCTTTTGAAGAGGAGGGGGCCTTGGGGATGGGTGAGCTCGAGTTGGAGGGCGAGGCTTTTTTGTTTGCCGAGCCCTTGGGCGAGGGTGGTTCCGGCTGAGTCGAAGACGGTGTAGCGCTCGCCGTACTGGCCGTTCCAGTTTCCGGAGCGGTGGTGGATGTAGAGGGTGAGTTGAGAGGTGTCTTGCACGGTTGGTCGCGGCGCGAGGCCGCTTCCCACGGATTGGGTTTTGCGGTCGCGGGGTTCCGTCTTCGCTATCGCTACGCCGAGACGGGGAAAGCGCCGCGCTGCGGGCTTTTACTGGTAGAGTGGCGGGAGGAGTTGGGCGTAGGGTGGTTCGCGGAGTTTGAGGCCGGAGGCGAACTCGGCTTTTTCGACTTGTTTCTCGGGGGCGTCGCCGCCGGCGATCGAGTAAAGGAGGACGGGGGCGTAGGGAGTTAGCTTTTGGCCGGACTGGATCCGGTCGATGCTGCCGGTGAGGGCGTTGACGCTCCAGAGAGGGGCCTTGGGGTTGGTGTCTTCGAGGAGGTCGACCTTGCCGTCGCCGAGTACGTATCCGGCTAGCAAGTACTGGCCATTGGCGGCGTTTTGGTAGAGCTGCGCGAGGGCGGTGATTTCCTTGCGCGGTAGCTCGCCGAGCTCCTTTTTGGCGAGCGTGCTTATGTCGGGCGAGGGGACGGTTTGCTCGATGATGGAGAGCCAGAGGCGTTCGTTTTCCTCGGTATTGGGCAGCTTGTCGAGCTGGGCGGCGTGCTTCTTGAGGCTGGGGCTGAGGGC
>JBNKSG010000322.1:0-4048 GCA_050297195.1 Opitutaceae bacterium
CTCGGGACTGGAGCTCGCGCAGGGCGGAGCTGCGCTTGTCGTAAGCGGCGACTTTTCCGTAGGGCTTGAGGAGGTTGGCGAGTTGGAGGGTCTTGCCTCCGGCTCCGGCGCAGGCGTCGAGCCAGCTGCCTTTGGGCGCGTCTTTGAGGAGGTGGAGAAGGATTTGGGAGGAGATATCCTGGATCTCCACGTAGCCTTCGAGGAAGCTGGGGTGGTTCGCTAACGGAAAGTCGGCGGGGGCGTGGATGCAGTCGGGGATGAGCGGATGGCGAGCGATTTGCTCGGCTTGGGCGGGGTTGGCGTTGGCTTGGAGCCGTTTGATGATGTCATCCTTGGGGTCTTTTTGGATACGCAGCCAAAGCGGGGGGCGGGTGACGAGGGTGGTGAGGGATTTGGGCGAGGGAGCTCGGTTGGTGTGGCTTGTGAACCAATCGGGGAGGAGTTGCTCGATTTCGCGGGTTTCGCGTCCGAGAGCGACGAAGCGTTGGTCGGCAGGGACGTTGAGCGGGGCCTTGTCGTTAAGGGTTGGATACAGGCTTTGGATTTCGTTGGTGGGAGCGGAGAGGCAAATAAGTTGGTCCATGAACCGGTCTTGATTCGCGTAGCTGCTCTCGAGCCAGGGCTGGTAGCGGAGGTAGGTGTAGATGAGCTCGCGGTAGAGGCGTCGGTCTTTGGAGCCGAAGCTTCCTTGGGCACGGAAGAGCTCGTGGAGCTCGCGGGTGAAGGCGGCGCCGGGCTTGAGCAGGGTGCGGGAACGCTCGATGAGCGAGTAGGCGATGCGGCGCTGGTTTTGCAGGCGGTGGAGCTTGAGTCCCGCGTTGAGGAGTGGTTTGGACACGGTGGGAGGGTGGGGGTTACTCGTCGAAGAGGTCGATGCCGATGGAGATGCCGAAGTCGGATTCGCGGCGGTCGCCGTCGTAGATGCGGAGCTCGTATTTGAGGCCGTAGGCGTCGAGGGCGCGCTGCATGATGCCAATGCGTTGCTCGTAGAAGACGCCGGTTTGGTCGTCGTAGCGGGCGGTGGCGTAGAGCTTGAGGTTTTCGGAGAACTGGTACTCGAGGTGGGCGAAGTATTGCTCGAGGCGGCGGTTGGTGTAGGTCGGCCAGCTGCGGCCGTAGTTGGGCCAAGTTTGCCAGGAGTAGATGGACGAGAGGGCGTTGAGGGAGGAATCGAGGCTTGAGGCTCCGTCTAGGTAGTGGGAGCCGAAGGTGATTCTCCAGTAGCCTTCGTCTTGGATGGATACGCGGGGATTGAATTCTTGCACGGATAGGCCGTCTTCGGGATCGAGGCGGGTGAAGAGTCCGAGTTCGAGCCAGGGGGCGGGGGTGAGTTCGATATCGAAGTTTAGCAGGGAGTAGTATTCTTCGGCGTAGTCGGAGCCGGGCAGGTAGAAGTCGGAGGAGAGGTCGAAGCGGGCTAGGTTGCGGGAGGTGCCGTTTTCTTGGCGGGTTTGTATCCGGTTTCTCAATTCGAAGCGGACTTTGTGGTCTTCGCGGATGTTGTCGGAGTCGCGCCGGTCGGCGAGATCGATGGAAGGCAAGTAGCTGGCGAAGGCGCCGCTGTCTGCGTTGAGCATGCTTTGGCCCATGGGGCTTCCGAAGATCGCGTAAGCTGGCTGCTCGGGAATGGCGAGGGAGGAATCGCGGCTGAGTTCTGGAACGTAGCGATAGGAAATGTGGGGTTCGATGATGTGGCGGATGCCGTCGATGTTCCAGGTTTCGTTTTTGAAGTCGAAGGTGGCGCTTGCCTTGAAGTTCAGGTCGGCGCCGATTTCGCCGAATGCTTTGGAGCCGCTGGCTTTTCCGTAGGCGGCTAGGGTATTGCTCGCGTCGTTCAAGTCGTAGCGGACGTAGTAGGTCTCAGCGTCGTCGTAGCGTAGTCCGCGAGCTCCGGCGGTGAGGCGCAGGTTGACGCCGTCTGCGAGGGTGCGGTTCCAGTCGAGGCTGTAGGCGGCGTCGAGCTTGGTGCTGTTTAGGGTGAGGTCGAAGGTGTCCTTCTTTTGCAAGGCTGCGGCGGAGAGGAAGCCGCTGTGGCTGAAGCCGTGGCCGAGCTTGGTGGGGAAGTAGGTGAAGCGGACTTCCGGGAGGCGTTCGGTATAGGTTTGGAATTCGCCGAGGGCCGCGCGGGTGAAGAGGGAGAGTTGCCAGTTGTCGGCGTTGTAGTTGGCTTCCAAATACGAGTCTGGATCCTGCATGCTGTCGAAGGAGTCTTCGTAGAAGTCGCGGGTCACCTCGGAGTCGGACCAGTAGCGGGCGTAGGCGGAGATGTTGGCTCGATTGCCTTCCCACATTTGCTGGTGGCGCCACTCTGCGAAGTAGCGGTCTTGGTCGATGAGGTTTCCATTTACGTCGAGGCCGAGGTCGCCTTGGTCGTTGATGTATCCAGAAATCAGAGCTCCGCTGGTTGTGTAGGCTTCGTTTTCGAATGCGTAGCTGGCGGCGGGACCGACGAGCAGGCCACGATCGGAGGAGAGGGCGACGTTGCCGCCGAGCCGGATGTGGTCGGTGACGGGCACGAGGGCTTCGGTTCCGACGAGGGCGCCGATGTGGCCGCTGTAGTCGAGGTTCGGCTTGAAGAGGTTGGTTTCCGCGTCGAGCGGCTGGGTGATGTTGGGGATGAGGAGGAAGGGGACGGCTCCGACCTTGAAGAAGAGGCGTTTGCCGCGGATTTCGTTTTGGTCGACGATGGCGAGCTCGCCGGCGCGGGCGATGAAGAGGAAGGTGCCCGGTTCGCCCGGATAGAAGTTGATGTCTTCGAAGCGGAAGTTGTCGGGGTTGCCTTCGAGGAGGGAGCCGTCGACGTAGTAGAGTCCGTTGCCTGCCCGGAAGTTTGCGGCGCGAGCGAATTGTTCCTTGGGCTTGTAGTTCAGGGAATCGGCGACGAGTCGGAGGTCAGAGCGTGAGAAGACGACGTTTCCCTTGGCGGAGGCCTCGCCCGATTTTTGGTTGAAGCGAATGGTGTCGGCGGAGAGCAGCCACTCGCCATACTGGATCTGTGCTCCGTCGGTGGCGACAACCTCGCCGGTTTCTTGGTCGTAGGTGAGCGGGCCGCTGGGAATGAGTTCCATCTCTTGGGCAGGAAGCGAGGTAGCGAGGGCAGCCAAGGTAGTGGCGGCCGCTGCGAGTCGTGGAAGGTGGCGGAAGAGCTCGATCATCGTATCTGGTTTGAAGGCTGTCTAATAAGGTAGGAGGAAGGGCGGCTGGCAAGGTCCAAGACGACCGGCTTTGGGACGGCTGGCGAGCGAATCGGTTCCCTCGTTGGACAAGCTGGAATTTGGCGCTTAGGTTGGCAGGCAGCTTGCTGATTATCACGAGCTTGTGCCGGTTTTGCCTTGTCTCTTGGGAGCAAGGCTGGCATCGGGTTCGAGAGTCAATCGCTACATTCTTTGGCCAGTTCTATGTATACTTCGAAGCAGGATCTAAATCGGTTTGTCGACGCAAAGGTCGGCACTCCTCACGATATTTTGGGAATGCATCCTTTCAAGAAGGGTGCCAAGCGAGGAATCTTGGTTAGGGCTTTCCTCAGTGGAGTGGACAAATGCGAGGTCGTTGACTCTTCCTCGGAGGCCGCGCCGCGCTACCCGATGGAGAAGGTCGACGACAGCGGCTTTTTCGAAGTGCTTATCGAGGATCGCGACATGGTGTTCCCCTACCGTTTGCGCACGGAGCAGCGGAACCGGGAGATCCGCCAGTTTTACGATCCGTACTCGTTTCTTCCGACCTTGGGAGACTCGGACTTGTATCTGTTCAACCAAGGGAACGAGCATCGTATTTACGAGAAGCTGGGCGCGCACCCTAAAACGGTGAATGGAATTCCCGGCGTATCGTTCGCGGTGTGGGCGCCAAACGCGGAAAGGGTTTCGCTGGTGGGGGGCTTCAACGACTGGGATGGTCGCTACCATCCGATGCGCTCTTTGGGAGTCAGCGGGGTCTGGGAGCTTTTTGTTCCCGGCTTGGAAAGTGGCGAGGTCTACAAGTTTGAGATTCGAGCCAAGAATGGGGACGTATTCTTAAAGACCGACCCTTATGGCTGCTACTTCGAGGCGCC
>JBNKSG010000323.1:0-3995 GCA_050297195.1 Opitutaceae bacterium
GATTATGGCTGAGCTGTCGGTCAGCCGCGGCAATGCCAACACCAACCTGCGCGACCTCGTCGGCTGGGGCCTCATCCGCCAGGTCATCGTCAAAGGCGAGCGCAAGGACCACTACGAGGCCGAAAAGGATACTTGGAAGATCTTCTGCATCGTCGCCCGCGAACGCAAACGCCGCGAAACCGAACCGGCCAGCCAAGTCCTCAAGGACTGCATCGACCGATCCAAAGACCTGAAAACCTCCGAAGCGAAAGAGCTCCACAAGCAACTTACCGCCCTCAACGACTTCGTGATGCTGGCCAATACCATCATGGAAAAAGTCGCCTCCAAGGAGCAAAGCTCCCTCCTTCCCAAGATCCTCAAGGTCCTGAGCTAAGCTCCCACGGCTCCCAGCCGCCTCTCCCCGACGCCCATTCACAAAAACCAATTCCCGTCACCCAGCCTACTCGTTTTCACTTTTTTCCGTAATTTCTAACATTAAAATACTGAATCGCCATGAACTACGCGCTCATCGCCACCCTCGCCTACCTAGCTGCCGCCATCGGCATGACCCTCTACGTGGGTCGCACCCTCCGCATTCACGGACGCCCCTTCCTCGAAGAGGCATTCCATGAAAAGCCCGAACTCGCGGACGCCATCAACGTCCTGCTCAACACCGGCTTCTACCTGCTCAACTTCGGCATCATCGGTACCAGCCTCAAGTACGCCCTCGAAGCAGCAACGTTTATCGAAGCGATCAACGTCGCTGGATACCGCCTCGGCCTCGAGCTTCTCACCATCGGAGTCATCCACTTCTTCAACATGCGCATGATCAACAAGGTCCGCAAAGGAGAGCGAAAACACCTGCCTCCCGCACCGGCACCGGCAACCACCTGAACCGAACGCTCCAAAGCGAGGGGCCGCCTAACCGACGGCCTCTCCTCCAAGCCCGCACCACCATG
Organism: Opitutaceae bacterium; assembly: GCA_050297195.1. GTDB lineage: Bacteria > Verrucomicrobiota > Verrucomicrobiia > Opitutales > Opitutaceae > Pelagicoccus. The sequence goes on from JBNKSG010000323.1 coordinate 939, forward strand.
AAAAAGCTCATCATCGCCGGCGGCACCGGCTTCCTCGGACAAGCCCTAGCCCGCCACTTCGCACGAAAGAACTGGCAGGTGACCATCCTGACTCGCGATACCCACGCCCCGACCCGGGCCGGACGCCTCGTCGCATGGGATGGCAAAACGCTCGGCCCCTGGACCGACGAACTCGAGAACGCCCACGCCCTCATCAATCTCTGCGGCAAATCCGTCGATTGCCGCTACCACCAGCGCAATCGAGAAGAAATCCTAGAGAGCCGTCTCCAGCCCACTCGCGTATTGGAAAAAGCCCTACAGACGCTCAAGCATCCACCCGCCGTCTGGCTCAACGCGGCCAGCGCCACCATCTACCGGCACAGCCTCGACACTCCCATGGACGAAGCGAGCGGCGAAATTGGAGACGGATTTTCCGTCGACGTCTGCCAAGCCTGGGAAGAAGCCTTCTTCAAAGAAAACCTCCCCCAAACACGCCGCATCGCCCTGCGCACCAGCATGGTGCTCGGCTACGGGAAAAACAGCGTCTACCCGATCCTCAGCAAGATCGCCCGCTGCGGCATGGGCGGAAAGCTCAGCACCGGAAACCAGATGGTCAGCTGGATACACGAGACCGACTTTGTGAGAGCGATCGAATTCGCCATCGACGACGAAGACATAGCGGGCCCGCTCAACCTCACCGCCCCCGCTCCCGTTCGCAACCACGTATTCATGCGAGCCTTACGCGAAGCGATCGGCATCCCTTTCGGCATCCCCCATTTCAAACCCCTGCTCGAAATCGCCGCCTGGCTGATGAGGACCGAAACCGAACTCACCCTCAAAAGCCGATTCGTGATACCCGCCAAACTCCTTCGCCACCGTTTCGTCTTCTACTATCCCTTCGTCGACGAAGCCTTCGCGGATCTCGTCCAAAGGAAACGAACGGAGGCGACTCGTTTCGATCCGCACCTGCTCAGTTGCCAGGAGCCACGAATCTCTCACTGAAACGCTACCTGATCAGCATCTTCGTTCCTCCCATGGTCGGAAGCTCGATCTTCAACGCCATCTTCCTCCTGGGCCCGTCTCGGGATCATAGCCAGTGCTGTTACCTCCTATTTGAAACTCCTTCTCCATCAGACCGAGGCGAACTGATCAATTTGAACCACTTGGTTGCCTGTTAAGTGGGCAAATTGAGGCGATTTCTTAGGAATCCGGCCAGTGGGAGGAGATGGCGCGAGCGATGCTCATGGTCTCTCATAATCGTAATACGTTTACTCTAATTCGTATTACCTCCTACAGAACCTGAACGACCAAAGCTATATGAAGTTCGCTCGCCTTGCAAAACGCTCCCTCTCTGCGATTGCCCTCCTCGCCGCTCTGCCTTTCACCCAGGCTGAACCCTTAAAAATCGGTTACTCCGACTGGCCCGGCTGGGTTGCTTGGGAAATCGGAATCCAAAAAGGCTGGTTCGCCGAAGAAGGCGTCGAAGTCGATTTCCAATGGATGGACTACGTCGCCTCCATGGATGCCTACGCCGCAGGATTGATCGACGCGGTTACCATGACCAACGGCGACGCCCTCGTCACGGGCGGCACCGGCAAGCCTTCCGTTGGCATCATCATCAACGACTATTCCAACGGCAACGACATGATCGTGGCCGCCCCAGGCATCGATTCCCTTGCTGACCTCAAGGGCAAGAAGATCGGCCTCGAAGAGGGTTTCGTTGAACACCTTCTCCTCATAAAGGGCGCCGAAGCAGCAGGCATCGATCCTTCCGAGTTCACCATCGTCAACACACCGACCAACGAAACGCCCCAGGTCCTCGCATCCGGCGCAGTCGATGCCATCGGAGCCTGGCAGCCAAACTCCGGCCAAGCCCTCAAGACCGTCGCTAACTCCAAGCCAATCCTCACCTCCGCTGACGTTCCTGGCGTCATCTACGACCTTTTGAGCGTCGATCCGGAGAGCTTGGAAAAGCGCCGCGACGACTGGATGAAGGTCGTCAAGGTCTGGTACCGCATCGTCGACTTCATCAAAGACGAGGACAACCTGGACGAAGCCCTTGAAATCCTCGCCGGCCGCGTCGCGATCTCACCTGAAGAGTACGAACCCTTCTTCGGCGGCACCTACATCCTTAGCCTCGAAGAAGTTCTCCCGATTTGGGAAGAAGGCGAAGGATTCAAATCCGTCTATGGTTCGACCGTCATTTCTGACGAGTTCAACGTATCCATGGGAGTATACGACGAGCCGCTCAAGACGAGCCAGTACCTCGATCCGAGCCTAACCAAGGAATACGCCGAGTCCGTAAAATAGGCACCTGCGCCACACTCTTACTCACAGCATACTTTTCCGAAGGCGGGCCGAGCCCGGCCCGCCTTTTCAGTGCCCCCCCACTCCCCCTCATCTTCCCTTTGTATTCGCTATTCTGACGCCAAAATGACCAACGGTAAAAAACGCGGCAAGGTGTCCAGTCCTTGGTTCGCCATTCGAAAAGAGCTGGACGGGAAACAACGCCTCACGCTGAGTTTCCTCTCCTTCATCCTCCCCCTGGCAGTCTGGGCCTTCGTCAGCTACTCCCCCTTTATCTGGCACCCGGACGTCAAGCTGCAGATATCTGCCGACCGCTCCGACGTTACCACCGTCTATACCGCAGGCGACCACCTTTCCAAAACCTACTTCCCGGAATTCGTAGAAGCCATCCGTTCCGACAACGAGGAGATCCTCGCCAAGCGCCAAGCGGGCGAAGTCGAAGGCCGCGGCTCCTCCATTCGCCGGGCCAACCTCAAGATCATGCGGCACATCTCCGACGCCGCCATCGCCAACAACTGGCTAACCCGCGACGAAGCCAAAGAAGACGAAGACCTCTACGACATTTGGCGAGACGTCGCCGCAGGCCAGCTGGCAGGCAAAAAAGTAAAGTTCACCGAGGAAAACTTGGGCATCATCGAACGCAACTGGAGCCTGATGTCGGAGAGCTCCCCGACCTACAGTTCCAAAACCTTGCCGGAAACCCCGCTGGAAAAGCTCGTTCCGCAAGGCGTCTCCGTCAATCCGGTCTACCTGCCTGCCCCCCACGAAGTA
>JBNKSG010000324.1:0-3977 GCA_050297195.1 Opitutaceae bacterium
CCTACTGTTACCGTCAGCATCGTAGCCATCATAGCCGATTTGACCTGTCTTGTCATACCACGCGTAAGAGGCTTTCACTCCGAGATCTCCCACCCAATAGGCATAATGACCGATGGTCTGACTTCCCAAATAACCATCAACCCCTTGAACTTGAATTGATTCTTTGGGCACCCGGACTTGCAAAGCTTCCTGTTGCGCTTGGGTGGGGGAGTTTTTTGGGCTTATTCCTGCGGTAGCAGATCCGAGCACCATCACGTAGCGGTTGTCCTCCTGTATGCGGGGATCAGCCGAAACTCCATTCGATGCGCCGTTAAAATCGCTTACGATCGGTTTTGTTACCAGCCAAGATTCATTCCCGGCAGCTGCACTTGCTGCGGTCCAAAAGGGCTGTTTAACCACCACTGAAGGAAGCTTTAAATCTTGAATGGTCGTCCGGTAAACATCTGCAGTGTAGGAAACTGATGTGTCTCGTCCTAGTTTGGTTTGAAGTTCCGCGAGCGCCATGTCGAGAGCGGCTCGGGCATGCTCCCTCGCCAAGCGCACGCGCTGGTCGTAATTCGCCGATGCCGTTTGTAGTCGCGTAACAACTACTAGCGACGCCCCTAGCAAGAAGATTAGACCAGCCAGTGCCGCCACCAAAACAATTGCGAATCCTTTTCGTTTCGTCTTCATCCGCTAAAAACGTCCCGGCAGTCTCACCATGCGACGGTATAGATGTCCGTGTTGCTCCACAATATCCTTGTAGCTTTCAGTCGAGGTCCCTTCCTCGAGCTCAAGCAGTTTATCCGCCCCCACGTCATCCAAGACGCGAATAAACACTTCAACGAGCTCGGGATACCTATTTCCATAAACGTTTCCCGTAAGATCTGAGGCAAGGTGATCGGTATCTGTATCATCCAGATCTCCATTCGCATCCGCTGGAAAGATAAGCCTCAGTCCCGCCGGTGTATCATCGGTTGCCCCCGGTGTTTTGTCGTAAATATAAAACCGGACTCCGAAATCGACAACATCTTCCAGCAGCACGCCATCAAGACGCGGGCTTTTGAGGCCATTGGTGGTATTGCCGTCGGCATAACCCGTTGCGCTTATATCAAATTCCCGTGCAAGCGTGTTGTCATGACGGATCACGGTGCGGTGCAACAAGTAGCGCGGCTCCGTTGAATTGCCGAATGGCTCCCTGCGAATGATTTGGTACCCTATCGCATTGAAGCTCGGAGCCGCCGCAAAGAAACGCAACCAAGTACCTGCCCAGCCGTATCGCTGCTCAGCGGGAGAGAAATGCCAGGTCGTTGGGCGTTTCGATTTATTCAGACCAACCCACCGCTTTGATTGGCCTACATCGCTATCCGCCAAGGCAGTGGCGGCAAGCATGGGCAAGTCAATTTCCGCGTTGGACGCGTCCTTTCCCTTTCGCTCTTGAAAAATGGCGGACTCTAAATCGCGAGCAATTTGGTCGAGGGCGATTTGAGCATCCAATTCCGTACTCACACCGGTTTCCGTCGTTCGCCACACCTTGGCTAGGCTGGTGGCAAACTGAAAGACGAACAGCGCTATGACCGCGGTGATCGCCATGGAGACAATAAGCTCCACCAAGGTAAATCCTCTTCTATCGCATCGATGTTTCATTTTCTGAATACAGCTGGAAAGAAGAGCTGATTCCGCTTGGTTTCCTGCGTGTTTTCCGGCCACGTTACTTCGTACACGAACAAGCGAAATGCATTACCATCTGAATAGGAATAGCCATTCGGCTCCCTCAGGACTACCTTATAGTAGCGGTCATTTTTATTTTTGGTCTCGCTGCCATCAGCCTCTATGTACATCAGGTCTCGGCTCCCCCAAAACACTTGGCCAGTGCCGCTAACATCATACGAATCCGCCATGACGTCTATCGAAGAATCAGGCCGTAATGCCGTATCGATCCTCCCCTTCAATTCTGAGGCCTTTCCCGCTGTCATCTGATCCTTGCTTCCCGATACCGCCATCGTAGCAAGCCCCACGGCTGGTATTGCAATCAAGGCAAGCATTGCGAGGGCAACCACAACCTCGAGCAAGGAAAACCCGTCCTGCCGATTCCGCTCCCGTACGCGACCTGCGAATTCGTGATCCATCCTAGTCCCCGACCTCCACGGCATCCTTCGCGAGTTCGAAGAGAGCGGAGTCTTCCGATGCGAAGCTCGCTCCACTTAATTTAAAAGCAATACCCAGAAAACGTTCAGCATCTTGAAAGTCTAGCTTACCTCCGGACCAATGTCCTCGAGCGAGTATCAACTGATTGGAACGGGGAACCTCTGCCCCGCCTCCAGGCGTAGCAGAGGACAGCCGCCCATTGGGAGCGAACTGGATACAAATCCAATCGGGAGCTCCCGACACATCTACTGGAACCGCGGCTTTCATCGGATACGCAAACCCGTAGACAGCTGTGTCGTCTGAGGAGTCATCATTCTTCTGACGGTATATACTTCTTGGAAATCCGCTTTTCACCAACGCGGTGTCTCCTTGCGGAACGATATAGACACCTTCAGGCAACAACGCTCCACGCTCTACAGCCTGAACCGTATGGTACGTTTCCGTAGCTATTGTAACGTCTACATTCCCCTCCAACACCACTCCGATTCGTCTCAGGTACGATTCCGGGTCGCTCTTGTCCGCATTGATAATGAGGCGAGCATGCACACCGTTGGTGATGGCCTGCGTGCGCGCCACGCGAATCATCGAATGCAACATGTCCGCCCCCCTTTCGAGCGCGCGTTCATTGGTGCCGCGAGCGATTGAGTAGAAGCCGACTCCGATCAGCGTACTGATCACTGCCATGGTTACCAAGAGTTCGATAAGGGTGAAGGCGGCCTTGCATTGATCGAAGCGACTCGCCTCCGTAGGGCTGGCGCTTGCGCCACGCCGCGCTGCAGGATGATCGGATTCGGCGAGTTGCGGCATGCCGCGAGCGGCAGCCCTACGGAAGGCAATTCCGTGAATCGACTGATCTTTGCTCTTTCGGAACTTCATTGGGCAACGATGTTGTCCTCCTCCGTATTGAAGTTCCCGTCCGGCCCGGCGGATCTTAGTCCGTATCCAAAAAGCAATTCTCCTCCAGCGTTCCTCGGTTCGTCATCGTATTCGTAAGCCTTTCCCCAGGGATCAACAATGGCATTCGATTTCACCGACGAAAGTGGCAGGCCAGGCTGTGCGTAGCTCAATAAGGAAGTATTGAGCATGGCTGGAATTCCAGAGCCACTGATAACATCGCCACTCGGTCCGATTTGCCCGCAGAGGGCATTTAGGAGATACTCTTCGGCGGTGGAGATCGTCTCGTTCGAAAAACTATCCGAAATCCTCGGATAATCCCCGAATCGCGCCTTGTACGCTTCCAAGCCTTGCTGGATGACCTGAATATCCGCTCTCGCTCGGTCCTCCTTCGCGCTTCCACGCTGCCCCATGAAGACCGCCGCGCCGATGCTCGCCAGGATCGCGATGATCGCTGCCACCACCATAAGTTCCAGCAAGGTAAAACCTTGCTGGAGTCGGGCGGCTTGTTCTGTCGAGCGCGGGATCATGGGACTTTGCAAGGGATGTCTATCACCTTAATGTGGCGATTGTCACCCCCAGGCTCCTTCTGTCGCGGTGAATCGAATCAATGAAAAACGTCGCGATCTGTGGACTCCCATTCGAGAGCTCCAGCATGGCGGACGCGGGCTGAGCCTTAGCTGGAAATCTTCGCCAACACCCTTGGGCCAATCTTTTCCAACGGCAGGGTTTCGTGCACGCCACCATGCCTGATGGCCTCGTTGGGCATGCCAAATACCACGCAGGAGTCGCGGTCTTGGGCAAAATTGTAGGCGCCGGAGTCCCTCAGCTCTTTCATGCAAAACGCTCCGTCATCGCCCATGCCAGTCAGGATCACGCCTACCGCGTTGCGGCCAGCGTTGAGGGCAACCGAACGGAGAAGCACGTCCACGGAAGGACGGTGACGGCTTACCAAG
>JBNKSG010000325.1:0-3944 GCA_050297195.1 Opitutaceae bacterium
ACCCAGCTGCGGCAACAGCTTCTCCAGCTGCACCTTATCGTCGAGCGACTCCGCAACGCCTAAAGCTGACGCGAAGCTTTCCGTACCGAAGCTAACGATCGGCGCCACCTCGCCAAAACCGACGCGACCATCCCCATCCTCCATTCGAATCAAGATTCCCTCGCGCGTCGCGAAGCTCTCCTTGGCACTGGAGAAGTTTCCCGCGAAATGGCGACGATAGGCCTTGTATTGGAAGCGATGCATGTGCGGCGAATTAAGGAAGCTCCCTTGGGCAGAGCAAAATTTTTCAGAGATCCGGGCCAAAATTCTTGATTCCCCACAACGCTCTCCCTAATCCGGACTATGGCCAACCTGAGTTCAAACGACTTCAACGAGGACAAATACTATCTCGGCAGCGAAGACTTCTTCACCGCGCAACGAGATAATGCGCTGACATACGACGACGTGTCGTTGGCGACCAACTACACGGAGATCCTGCCGAGAAACGCCTCGCTCGCGACCTCCCTGTCCGACCGCCTCAAGCTCAACCTGCCGATCCTGTCCTCGGATATGGACACAGTGACAGAGTACCAAATGGCCATCCACATGGCTCTCTCCGGCGGCATGGGGATCATCCACTACAACATGCCCTACCGCGAGCAGGTCTCTCAGGTCACTCGCGTCAAGTACCACATCAACGGACTCCTGCCCAACCCCATCACCATCCCCAACCACCTCATGATCGGCGATGTCCTCGCCCTCATAGAGGAAAAGGGCTACAAGTTCCGCACCTTCCCCGTAGTCGACGAAAACAAGCGGCTGGCCGGCCTCCTCAGCAGCCGCGTGGTCAAGGAACGCTACAGCGGCCTTGCCGTGAAGGACGCCATGGACTCCATCGAGCAAGTCCATACCATGAACCAGAAAGACGTCCTGCACGACCCGATCTCTGTCGCGGACGCCTTCTTCAGCAAGCACATCGGCATCAACAAGCTGCTCGTCGTCGACGACGATCGATTCCTCAAAGGCATCGTTTCGCTCTCCGACATCGAACGAATCAACGCCGAGTCCCAATCCGTGCTCAAGCCTGCTCGCGACTCGGATTTCCGCCTCGTCGTCGGAGCCGCGATTTCCGCGATCCGCAAGCCGGACGGCTCCCTCGACCACGACGCCATCGCCGAACATGTCAGCAACCTCGTAACCGAAAAGGTCGACGCCGTTGCGGTCTCCACCGCCCACGGACATTCCGCTGGCGTCGGCGAAACCGTGAAGTTCGTCCGGCAACAATTCCCTGAGCTCACCATCATCGCCGGAAACGTCACCTCTGCCAGCGGCGTCGAATACCTCGCCGATTGCGGGGCGAACGCCATCAAGATCGGCCAAGGCCCCGGATCCATTTGCACCACTCGCATCGTGGCCGGCGTCGGCATTCCCCAGCTCACCGCGCTCTACGTCGCCTCCCAAGGCGCCAAGAAAAAAGGCGTCCGCATCATCGCCGACGGCGGTATCACCAAGTCGGGCGATATGGTCAAAGCCCTCACCCTCTCCGACTCCGTCATACTCGGCGGCATGCTCGCAGGGTGCCGCGAAGCGCCCGGAGAGCTCATCGAGATAAACGGAAAGCTCTACAAGAGCTACCGCGGGATGGGCAGCCTCAGCGCCATGGAAAAAGGATCCGCCTCCCGCTACGGGCAGGACAAGAAGGATACCACCCGTAAGCTCACCGCCGAAGGCATCGAAGGCATGAAGGAAGTGCAAGGCACAGTCGCCGAAACCTTGGCCCCCCTAGCTGGAGGCATCCAAGCCGGAATGGGCTACCTCGGGGCCGCAACACTTCCCGAGCTTAAAGCAAAGGCTCGCTTCGTTCGCATTTCAGCCGCCGGCATGAAGGAATCCGCTCCGCACGACGTGATCGAGGTCTCCAAGCGCGGTTAAGCGACAAGAGAATTTACCCAACACGCTCCAGCCCAGCAGCCATCTGCTGGGCTGCTGCCTAGGCTTGGAGCAGGAGCGCCTGAAGCGAGAGCTCGAGGCCACCCTCGCGCTGCAAGTCTAGCTGCCGCCGAAATGGAACTGCGGATACAAGGGCACCTTTCGACTCAATCCCAGATTCCCATTAGACAAAAAGGGAGGTCTAGCTACACTCCCACCGATGCCACTCAAAGACCTAAAGTGGACCCTAAGCCATGGTAAGATACGGCTCACCGTGCCACCGTTGCTATACCATTGCGAGCCTACCTGGAGCTGGAGCTCGGAAGTTTTGCCAGATCACGCCCTGCTCGTCGTCTTCGACGGACGCGGACTCCTCGAGGTCGATGGCAAAACCTCGGAACTCCGCCAAGGGATTTGCTACTTTCTCAAGCCAGGCACCAAGGTCGAAGCGCGACAAAACCCTTCTTATCCACTGTTTATATTCCTCGCTCGTTTCGACATTCTGGATACGCCAACCCCGACCTCATCCTCCAAGAAGTACGCTAAGGAATCGAGCAGCGTATTCATTCGCAAAGTACGTAACCTTGAAGCCCTTGCCGAAGTCGTAGTCGCCCGCAACCCAGAGGATCTACTCTCGCGAGACGCTATAAGCATGCTCATTCGCCTAATCGTCGAGGAAGCTCGCAACCACTCTGGCGATTTCGACTCCCGAGCCTACGAAGCCCTCTATGCCATCGAGAACGACTTGGCCCGAAAATGGACAGTTGCCTCGCTGGCCGAAGAAGCTGGCATGCCAAGCGGCCCCTTCGCCCGTTCCTTTCGCCGCATGATGAACGAGCCGCCCATCCACTATGTGATTCGCCGCCGCATGGAGGAAGCCAAACGTCAGATTCAACAATCCGCCCTCCCCATAGAGGAAATAGCCATAAATCTCGGATACACCGACCTTGGTTTCTTCCGCTCAATATTCAGGAAACACCATGGTTGCGCAGCCGAATCCCTCCGTGAAAACCGCGGCTTTTGAGCTCTATCGAGCCAACCTACAAAAAAGTAGACCAATACCCTATCGTGCCAAAATACGCACGAAAGCCGCAGTTTTCTTGATGCCTGCCACGTCACCGGATTTATAGACCAGAACACTATGAGCGAAAACGCAGTACTTCTTGTAAACCTAGGATCCCCAGACTCGACATCGACCGCCGATGTCCGCCGCTACCTCAAAGAGTTCCTATCCGACGACCGCGTTCTCGACACTTGGAAACCGCTGCAGCAGTTCGTGCTCAACTGTTTCATCCTCCCCACTCGTCCCAAGCAATCGGCCGAAGCATACAAGAAGGTATGGACCGAAGAAGGTTCCCCTCTCATCGTCACCAGCAACAATCTGCAAAAACTCTTGCAGGAGAAGATCGGACCCAAGGTCGAGCTGGCCATGCGCTACGGTACGCCCTCCATTCCAGACGCCATTGACCGCATGAAGGCCAACGGGGTGAAAAACGTTTTTCTCGTGCCGCTCTACCCTCACTACGCCATGTCCAGCTACGAAACTGTAGTCGTCAAGGTCATGGAGGAGGTCGCCGCTCGGGCGCCGGAAATGAAGGTCACCACCCAGCAACCGTTCTACAACGACCCGTCCTACATCGAAGCTCTCTACAAAAGCGCAAAACCGTATCTAGAAGACGAATACGACCACCTGCTCTTCTCTTACCACGGCATCCCCGAGCGTCACCTCAATAAAGCGGACTCCTCCAATGGTCACTGCAACGTGGTAAAAGACTGCTGCACGACCTGCAGTCCCGCCCACGCCACCTGCTACCGCCACCAAGTGACCAAGACCACCGAACTCTTCGTCAAGCGGGCCGGCATTCCAGATGGCAAGTGGTCCATCTCCTTCCAGTCACGCCTCGGTCGCGAGCCGTGGCTTACGCCCTACACCGATCACGTCCTCGAAGAGCTACCGAAGGAAGGCAAAAAGCGACTCGTGGTCATGACGCCTGCCTTCGTATCCGATTGCCTCGAGACCCTCGAGGAAATCGCCA
>JBNKSG010000326.1:0-3925 GCA_050297195.1 Opitutaceae bacterium
TGCGCTTACGCGAAATATCGCCGCCGTAACACTTGGCCGTGACGTCCTTGCGCATGGTGCGAACATTGTCGCGAGCCACGATCTTGCCGCCGATCGCCGCCTGTACCGCAATCTTGAAAAGGTGCGGCGGTATGATTCCAGCCAACTTGGTACAGAGTTCGCCTCCCTTGGTGTGAGCCTTCTCGTGATGCACGATCGAGGAAAACGCGTCCACCGGCTCGCCGTTCACCAAGATATCCATCTTCACGAGCTTCGCCGGACGGTATTCGCCCAGCTCGTACTCCATGGAACCGTAGCCACGGGTAATGCTCTTCAAACGGTCGTTGAAGTCTACCAGGATTTCGTTGAGCGGCAAGATGCACTCGAGGATCAGACGAGTGCCGTCGAGCGTATCGGTACGTTCGCAAGTACCACGCTTTTCCATGACGAGGGCCAGAATATCGCCCACGCAATCGTTTGGCACGTGGATATGAGCAACAATGGTTGGCTCGAAAATCGTTTCGATGTGCGACGGGTCCGGCAGGTTGATCGGATTGTCCACTTCGATCTCGTCCCCGTTCTGCTTCTTCACCTTGTATACAACGCTCGGATACGTGGAGATAATATCCACTCCGTACTCGCGGCGAATACGCTCCTGGATGATCTCCATGTGCAGCAGCCCGAGGAAGCCACAACGAAAGCCGAAACCGAGCGCCACCGAGCTTTCCGCCTGGAAGCTGAAAGCCGCATCGTTGAGCTGAAGCTTGCCCATGCTGGCCTTGAGCTTCTCGAAGTCGTTCGTCTCCACCGGATAAATACCGCTGAAAACCATAGGCCGCACTTCCTTGTAACCGGGCAACATCTCAGCGGCAGGATTAGCGTTCTGCGTGATGGTATCGCCCACCTTGATATCCGCCGGGTTCTTGATATTACAAACCATGTAACCGACGTCCCCTGCCGCCAAGGAATCCACGCGCTTCTGGGCCGGCGTGAAAACGCCCACTTCCTTCACTTCGGCGCGAGTATGGTCGCTCATCATGAGCACCTGGTCCTTCGGCTTGATCGATCCCGAAAAGACGCGTACGAAGGCGATCGCCCCACGGTAGGCATCATAAACGGAGTCGAATACCAAGCAGCGGGTCGCTTCGTAATCCGTCCAACGCGGCGGCGGGATTCGCGTCACCACCGCTTCCAAAATGTCTTCGATTCCGATCCCGGTCTTCCCACTGGCGAGAATCGCGTCCTCCGCAGGAATCGCCAGCAGGTCCTCCAACTGCTGCAAGCACATGTCGAGATCCGCGCTCGGCAGATCGATCTTGTTGATGACCGGAATAATGGTGAGCCCCTGCTCTTCCGCGAGGTGAGCATTGGCTACCGTCTGCGCTTCCACGCCTTGGGCCGCGTCGATCAGAAGCAGGGCGCCTTCGCAAGCCGCCAAGCTGCGAGACACTTCGTAGGAAAAGTCCACGTGCCCCGGGGTATCCGCCAAATTGAGCTGGTAGGTCTTCCCGTCCTTCGCCGGATAGACCAAGGTCACCGGGTGGCTCTTAATAGTGATGCCGCGCTCGCGCTCCAAATCCATCGAGTCCAAGTGCTGGGCTTCGAGGACGCGCTGGGCGACCGTGTTGGTGTGTTCCAGCAGACGGTCGGACAGAGTCGTCTTCCCATGGTCCACATGGGCAATGATGCTAAAGTTGCGCTTATTTACCGTCTCCATACGAAAAGCGGAAGAAGTTGAGCGCTCCCCGATACGCTTTCAAGTCGGGAGTTTGCCTATTACTCCCTAGCTCGCTTGTTACTTCGAGCCATTTTGCAACAAACGAACCAGCCCTCGCTCTTCAAGTCGGACAGCCTAGACGGCTTCCTTTTTCCGTAAAAGGAAGCCTTGTTGAATCTCAGGTGCCTAGGCTTGCAGGTCCGCCCAAGTCTCGAAAGCCGCGTTCGCCCAATCCTTGTTCGTGCGCTTGACCTGCCCCTTGAGCACTCCCCCTACGCCGAGCTCCCAGAAAAGGTCCACGCCGCTTGCCGCCGCATTCACCAAGCAATCTTCCCATAGCACCGACGAAACCACTTGCTTCACAAGCGCCTCGCGCAAGTCGTTCGGCTCAGAAACCTCCTTGCCGGTCGTATTCGTAAAAATCGTGCACTGCGGTGCCTTGAACTCGACGCCGGCCAAGTACGCCGCGAAGCCTTCGCGGGCCGGCATCATCAAACGGCTATGGTAAGCGCCGGCCACGTCCAGCGGCATCACGCGGCGAAAGCCACGCGCCTTGCCCGCTTCCACTGCAGCGGCAATCTTGGACGCCTCGCCCGAGATCACGATCTGGCCCGGGCAATTGAGGTTCGCCATTTCCACATCCATCTCCTCGCAAAACGTCGCCACCACGTCGCGCTCCACGCCAATCACCGCCGCCATGGAGCCATTAGTCGCCTCGCAAGCTTCCTGCATGAGGCGAGCGCGCTCTGCCACGACTTTGAGCCCCGTCTCGAAATCGAAAACGCCCGCCGCAGTCATGGCCGTAACTTCGCCAAGGCTAAGCCCCATCGCCACCTTCACGTCGTCCAGCTTACTCTGGGCCTTCATGATCTCGTACACCGCATAGCCGTGCACGAAAAGAGCAACTTGGCAGACCTTGGTTTCGGTCAACGCTTCCTGCGGACCTTCGAACGAAAGCTCCGTGATCTTCCAGCCGAGAATCTCGTCGGCCTTATCATAGAGAGCGCGAGCAATCTCGCTATTCTCGTAGAGGTCCTTACCCATGCCCACTTTCTGGGCGCCTTGTCCGGAAAACATCAACGCGGTCGTCATAAGGGCAAACTTGGCAATGGATTTATCCAACCCTGACAACCAAAAAAAACGCCGAACCGAGCCTTCTATCAACGCAACTCGCGGCCCCTCGCCCCCAAGGTCGGGAACACCGAAGAGGCTCCGCCTCAGCTAGCCGAATACTCGTCCAAACGCTTCTTCAAGGTATTGCGGGTGATTCCCAATATCTCCGCCGCCCGAGCTTGGTTGCCTCCCGTTTCGGCGATGGCCCGCTCGATCATCTGGCGTTCGATCAAAGTCAAGATCCTCATCTCCTGCCGCTCGCGCAGCTCATGGTAAAGCTTGTCGTAAATCGCCGGCAACGAGATCGGCATCGGTTCCACCGCAGGAACCGCTGTAACCGCAGCTGCAACCGGTTCTGCTGGGATCGGAGCCTTGGGGCCACTTTCCGGAGCTTGGGACGGCAGGGAATCCGCGGCCGGCTTTTCTGCAACCACTTCCTCAGCCGGAGCGGTCGCTGGTGCCGACGCCGCAGTCTGAGTCTCGCCAGAAAGGGATCGAATCGTATCCGGCAAATCCTTCAGCAAGATCGCGTCTCCCTGAGCTACCACCGCGCTGCGATAAACCACGTTGCCCAGTTCGCGAACGTTGCCCGGCCACCTGTAGGAAACCAGAGCGTTCAAGGCATCCGGAGACACGCGCGTCACGCGGGCCTTCCGCTCCTTCACCAAATTCTGCAGCATGAAGTCCACGATATCCGGAATGTCCTCCTTGCGCTCGACCAAAGCGGGCACGCGAATCCGGAAGACGTTCAGACGATAGTAGAGGTCCTCGCGGAACTCCTTCTCTTCCACCATCTTCTCGAGGTCCTTGTTAGTCGCCGCGATCACGCGAACGTCCACCTTGATCGTCTCGGTGCTGCCCACCCGCTGGATTTCGCCTTCCTGCAAGACACGCAAAATCTTCGTCTGGGTGGCCAGAGCCATATCCCCGATCTCGTCGAGGAAGATCGTGCCACGGTCGCACTGCTCGAAACGGCCGATACGCTGCGTCGTCGCCCCAGTGAAACTGCCCTTCTCGTGGCCGAAAAGTTCGCTCTCGATCAAATTGTCCGGGATCGCCGCGCAGTTGACCGCCACGAAGGGACGGCCCGACCTCAGGCTGTGCTGGTTGATACAC
>JBNKSG010000327.1:0-3910 GCA_050297195.1 Opitutaceae bacterium
CCGATGTCGATCCGACATGCTGCCACCAGTGAATAGTCTCGTGGATGTAGGTCGAGTAAGCCTGCACTACATCAGCTGGGGCGGCGCTTGTTTCAAATTCGTTCGACTCGATTCTCTCCATAAGTTCATGATTTCGCGGACTTAGGCGCAGCACGAACCGCATGGTTTCATACATGCCATGCGCATTCAGACATGCTCTAAAGTTCGGTTCTGCTGCGTAGTCGTCGCTCGCCGATGCAAGGCGATCGTGATTGAGAACGAAACTGGTCGCAGACTTTTCGGTCATTCTTTCCTGCCAAAAGCTTGGGTCATTCGGACATCCATTTAGTAGCAGCCACATTGCAGACTTTGCCGTCGTAGACGAAGGCCACGCTGTATCGAGCTCGTGTGGCGGCCACATACATTTTCGCCGCGGATTTCGCGACATGACTGATGTCGCCCGACGCGAGCCATTTACGAGCCGGCCCGTGCGGGTAGATCAGGACCCGCTCAAAGGTCAGGCCCTTTGACTCGCCAAAATTCATAGCTTCGTGGGGATCACACTTGGTCGCCGCGGAGTACCGGAGCACCTGTGGCGCAAAACAGTTCACGTATTCACCAACATCTGCGCTACCTACGAGAAACACTCCATCGTGTCCCGTCACCGTATCATTGCGCGAAACCGTCTTCGGCTCGTTCGGGAAAAAGCCGTCGCCCAGGTCCGCTATGGCTTGGTTGCAGCGGTATGTGTGGGTTTCGTACTCGAGCTCAACGAGCCCCTGTTTCTTCCATAGCTCGAACTTATTGATGATGGCCGGACCCGCAAACGCTTTATTTTTCGAAGCGTTGTTCGTGGAAAAGGTTGCCTGCCTATGGTCACCAACAAAGGTGACCGAGACGCCCGCGTTTAGCAGCAACTCCAAAAGGTCGAGGTCGTACCCCGCCATGTCTTGTATTTCATCGATGATGATATGGCTGAAGCGTTGCTTAAGTCGTCGCATGATCGCGCCACCCGTTTGCCGGTCACATTGACAAACGAACTTTGCGATTTTGTCCGAATAAATCTGGGAGCCATCGAGGAAGTAATGACTGCGGGTCCGCGCTTCGGGAATGTAAGGAACAGACCTCCCTTCAACCCAATGAATGCCGTCAATCCTACTCGAATGCATGGCTGAACGATAGGGGCGGGCAAGCTCCCGAAGCAGAAATGTGTACCAAGAGATGACCTCTACATGGGACGGAATGGTGCGTACGCGTGAGTATGCCTTGAGGTGCATTTCTCGGACATTGTTGCGAGTATAGGTGATCAGGGCCGTTGCTCCCCGCCCTTGCTCCCACGCCAACGCCTGATCGACGACTCGCGTGGTCTTTCCGCCTCCGGCGGCGGATATTACGATGCGATTAGCGGAGGGCACGGGCGATATAGTCCGGAGGCGACCACTCTACTTTCGTTTCGAAGAATTTCAGGCCGGTCTCAGCCTTGTTTTTGACCATGTGCTCGATAGCAGATGCTTCATCTACGAAGGCCTTGCCGAGGACGTCATTGATCTTTGCCAGGCCGTTCTTCTTCAAGAGCTGTGGCTCAAGCGTATGGGCCTGCTCGTCTTTATCGTATTGGATCTTGACGATATCGGAGTCTAGGTAATCGGCATATTTTTTTTCGAGTGCCGCGACATCAGCATCGTTATCGGTCACGACATCGACAGTCTTTTTCAGGAGGACCGCAATTTCGAGGAAGCGCTTGAAGGCAAGCGAATTTACGGCAATCACATCAACCCCATCCTCTAATGGCATCTTGCCGTGCTTGATCTGGTAGGCTCGTTGGACAATCAACTCGTCTGACGGCCCTTCCACGAGAATTGACCGCTTTGCGAGGATGAGCCGTAGCGTGTCGTGCCCCGGCAGCTTCATAAAATAGTCCTGCGTAGTCTTATCCTGCAGGTCGGTCAGGCGCGCACCCTCGCCACGGAGGAACAGGAGGACGGACTCCACACCAAGCTTGTTAAGAACGAAGCTGCTATGCGTCGTGATGAATATCTGCCGCGAGCCGGCATTTGTCGCGATGTGGCCAATTAGCTCATTGAGACTGGCGTAGGAGAGGTGATTTTCAGCTTCTTCAATCAAGATGATGTGGGATTTTGCCGACGTCTCCATCGCAAGCTTGATCTTGACCGAATTCTGCTCGCCTTTCCCGACGAGTGGCAAGGGTATGTCGTCCAGGTGAGGCATGATTCCTGCCTCCCAGTTCGCCCGAGCGGACGTGTCAAGCGAAACAGAGATAACCTTGTCGCTGATACTTCCCTTCTTCGACGCGAGCGTGTCGTTAATCGTTTTGACCTTAGGCTCTTCAAGAAAACGGTCCTTCATGAGCCGATAAGTCAGAGCAAGGTCCACCTTCTCCTTCGAGGTAAGGCTCTCCTTCACGATGTTGATGACGTAGCGGCTGGCTCCCGCATTGTTCTTAATCGTGCTGGCATCGATCAAGCTCGCGTGAAGAGGAATGGCGCGCGAGTTTAGAATGTCGTTCTCGGCGAAATCCCTCCACTTTATCCAGTAATACTCCATTGGGATCGTTCGAATTTCGGAAGGATCGGAGACGTACAGAGCAAAGTCCTCTGCATGCGCAGGATTGAGTTCAATTAGGAGTGATACGCCAGGAAGATCGATTCCAAGAGTGTTGTTATTGCCTTTGAGCTTTGTAAGAGCTGGATCGTCGGCGAGGTACACCTCGATGAGGATCGATGGCGGTTCTGGAGCTTGACCGTTATTTAGCGCTTCGATGTACTCAAGAACGTGATCGAGATTGAACAGATAGGGATGAAGCTCGATCTGTAGGGGTCGGCCATTGAGTTGACCAGTAAGCGCTAGGTGAATCGCTTCAAGGAGGGTGGATTTTCCACTCTCGTTGTTTCCAACAATGACGTTCAGTTCGTTATTGAAGGTGACATTTGCCTGCTTAAGGCAGCGGTAGTTTCTGATAACCGCACGTTGGATGAACAAGCTCGCACCTCCCATTATCGAGTACATTGCCATCAGGCACAACTTTTGCGAGGTCTACAAGGGAAGGTGCCGTTCAACAAAGTCTAGCCGGTCACAAATGAGCCCAGAGGGACGTTCGATCATTTGTACTCCGCGAGTATCGCCCTCGTCGTTTGAACAGCCCCCGTCAGCGCGGCCCTGTCTGGCTCCTTAAGCCCCAGCCCCACCGGATCAAATGACAACTGCACTGGCCCACCTCCACTAGCTCCCGCGCGAGCTGCTCGACCCCGCGCACGATCTGGCCGCGAAGCCGTGGAACTCTGCGTATTCGATGCGGGCATCTCCGCCGTTGCCGGTGAGGTCGCTACCCCAGAACCATTTGCGCCTGCGGCCGCCCGCACTTCCTGCAGCTCCCGCTTCAGCTTCTCGACCGTCTCGCGAGTCTCAGACATCTGCCGATCCCGCCGCAGCCCGTCCTCGTCCGGATACGGGAAACTCCCCGACTGCCCGGCGTGCAGCACATTGAGCGTCGGATCCTCGAAGTACTTGATCCGCCGAGCGCGGATCGGCATTTGCGCGTCTATCACTAGAATGACCTCGTCGAGATCCATGCGCCGGGCCTGATCTTCGGTCAGGAGCGGAGTGTCCTCGGTCCTCTCCGAGACGCTGCGTCCTTCGAACGGATTGCGTCCAACAGCGCGGGACCTGGTTACCACGCGCTTTGTGGTCTTGCCGACAGCCTGGCTCAATTCCTCGATGGTCTTCTGCTCGGAGGGGGTGAGATAGAGCTTCACGCCAGCACCGCCTTGCAGCGACCGGCGGGTGTTTTCACCATAGATCTCGTCCAGCGCGGGGATAGTCTGGGTCACGATGGCGAGGTTGCCGCCGAAGGAACGCAGCGTCTTTATGCTTTCGGCGACGATCGGCATTTTCCCGAGCCGGTCAAACTCGT